>JAZRZP010000013.1:0-8299 GCA_045601425.1 Bacteroidales bacterium | reverse complement strand
AAGGCGTGGGCTAATCTATATAGTTAGGCGGGGTTCATCCGAGGCTCCCCGTGAATGTGAGTAGAGAGGTTCGCGCCTTTCTTGTTGCCCGATTGAAATGATTGATAGTTGTGCGGAGAACTATCAATCGAAATGGAAAATCTAAAACTTTCAGTGATTATTTGCACTTATAATCGTGCAAAGCTTCTTCCCGAAGCTCTTGATTCGGTGTTGAATCAAAAAACAGACTTTGATTTTGAAGTTATTGTTGGCGACGATGCCAGCACTGATGGAACACGCGAACTGCTATGCGGGTATCAAAAGAAAATTCCGCAAAAAATCGTACTCAGTTTAATGGAAAAGAATAGCGGAATAGGCGCAAACTGGGCAACAGCATTGATGAAGGCGCGTGGTAAATATGTCGCATTTTTAGACGATGATGACTATTGGACCGATGACCAGCGAATGCAAATCATGGTGGATTTTCTTGAAAACCATCCTGAATATGACGCGTTATATACGAATGCAGTCTCATTGAATGAAAAAACTGGTAAAAGGCACTTGATTAATTATCCAAGTCCTGAAGAATATGACATTTATAAGCTCTGGGGAGGAAAGCAACCAAATATCCAGCTAAACACTTTGATGGTGAAAAGGAATGTTTTTGAAGAATGTGTTAATCTGAAAGATTATGTTGAATATCAATTCCCAATACAAGACTGGAATACGCATATTCTCCTGCTTCGAAAAGCCCGTTTCGCCTTTATGGATATGCCAACAAGTGTTTTAAGAGTGACAGACGGTTCTCTGTCTCATCCAAAGACCTATGAAAAGGTTAAGACAAAATATCAGAAAGAGAAAATCATGTGCGAATATTTAGCTAAGCAATTCCCCGATGATGAAAAAATCTCATTTGATGGATCTGATTTTGAAAAATATATAAATCACATACTGACTTCCGTTGCTTTTCAAAGAGGTGATTATCGTGAAGCGAAGCAATATGCGCAATTGTCAAGAGAACATTCAACGCGAGTAAAAAGTACAAAGACTTGGATTACTTTCCATTTATATCGTTTCGCGCGCTTTTTGAGAAGAAAGTATGAATGATTTTGGATAGAATGTGTGAATTGATATAGCAATGCGCACCGTCGCCGAAAACTGTCAGATGCTTTGCCGCGAGTGCAACCGCAGGAAAAGCGGGCGATAAGGTGAACCTTATTTCACACCCGGATTATAGGACTGTCCGTGTTTCTTTGTTTTCCCGCCAAACTGAATGGCAAATTGCGGGCAGCGGTGCAGGCAGCCTAAGCAGAAAGCGCATTTGTCGGCAGTCCACAGCTGGTAGACCGGAGCCGCGGACAATTAAAAACCAAAAACCAACCAAGCATGACACAGGAACAAATCCTCGCTTTACTCGAAAAAAAATTTGCAGCCAAACGAAAAGATGGCAAGAAAGGGCTGAATATTGTGATTGAACCCAAGGAAGGCAAGTCTGAACTTCGCGGGACAGAAAAATTAAAATTGCATGTGCCGAAAAATTCTTTGAGCAACTAAAACTTGACGGATACGAAGTGGATTTCCAAACACGGATAAACAACAAGACCATGACAAATATCATAAAAGGACTGATAGAAGCATAAATGTTTTTCCAAAGGGTGACAGGAATCAACAATCCCCGTTCCCCCACTTCCCGGGCAGGAGCGCATGGTAAAACTCGTGGAGTCAAAGGAAAAGAAGATAGAAGACGCAAAGGCTGTTATTGCAAGCAGAAAAACATTTGTTTGGAAAAATATATATCTAATAATTAGTGTTTTAAGACAAAAAAGTTATAAAAAAGCACATTTAAGTTGCACAATTCAGTAAAAATGTGTAATTTTGCAAACTCAAAAAAAAGAGGAAGTGAGTACGAAAAAAGATTTTATAGTAAAGTTCAGTGGTTTAAAATCAGGTAGTTACGATTATGATTTTGACTTAGATGACGACTTTTTTTTGAGTTACGGAAACGAGAATTTACAGTCGGGAAGTGTAAAATTCAACGTAAAGCTTATAAGGCGGGAACGCCTGATGACGTTTGAGTTTGATTTTTCGGGCAAGGTAGGTTCCTTTTGCGACAGATGTTTGAAACCGTTGGATATTCCGGTTTCGGGGCATGAGACACTATACGTCAAGTTCAGCGACAATGAAACAAGCGAGGACGAAGACATGGTAGTTCTCCCCGAAAACGAATATCAGATAGACCTCTCGCAGCAGATGTACGAATATGTGGCTGTATCGCTGCCCATGCGCAACGTGCACCCCGATGACGAAAACGGAAATCCGACCTGCGACAGGGAAATGATGAAAATTTTGAACAATGTCACCGTTGATGAAAATCAGTCGGAGACAGAAAACAATAATGAAGTCAATCCCATTTGGGAAAAACTAAAAGAGTTAAACATAAAATAATAATAAAGTTATGCCACATCCAAAACACAGGTTTTCTAAAACCAGAACAGCAAAAAGAAGAACACACGACAAAGTAGAAGCCGCTCAACTTATCACTTGCAGCAACTGCGGAGCACAGGTTATGTATCACCATGTATGTCCTGAATGCGGATATTACAGAGGTAAACTGGCTATCGAAAAAGTAGAAACAGCCTAAGTCTGTCTGTTTGATCTTTGTCCTAAAAAATATCTGCACGTACAAGATTCCTGTACGTGTGGAGTTTTTTTTGTGTCATGTCAGGAGATTTTTTGTGAAAAATCCCGTTTCCCCTGAAAAAAAATCCTCGAAACACTGCTGTTTGCGAAAAAAAACGTATATTTGCACGTTTGAATCATTGTGGTGTTTTTTATAATATGCAGTGTTTCAGAGCAATATAAGTGTAAAACAAATAAACGGTAAATTTTATGGAATACAACTATCTTAAAATCAATAAAGTAGAAAATATCTGCGTTGCAACGATTTCTGCCCCCAAATCCCTGAACGCACTCAACTCCAATGTCCTCAACGAACTGGGGTCTCTGTTGGACAATCTCGACAGCGACGTAAGAGTACTGATAATAACAGGCGACGGCGAAAAGTCGTTCGTGGCAGGTGCCGACATTTCGGAAATGGCCGGCCTTGACGAGGCTCAGGGCTTCGCTTTCGGCAAGCGCGGCGCCGACGTGTTCCGCAAAATAGAAACTTTGCCGATACCGGTGATAGCAGCCATCAACGGTTTCGCACTCGGCGGAGGTTGTGAACTCGCCATGGCCTGCGACATAAGAATAGCTTCCACGAACGCCAAATTCGGCCAGCCGGAAGTCGGACTCGGAATAATACCCGGATTTTCAGGAACATACCGCCTTGCAAAACTCGTGGGCATGGGCTATGCCAAGCAGATGATTTTCACCGGCAAGCCGATTCGTGCCGACGAAGCACTCCGGATAGGCCTTGTGAATGCAGTATACGAACAGTCCGAACTTATGGACAACGCCATGGCAATAGCCAACAGCATTGTCGCCAATGCTCCCATAGCCGTGCGTTTCGCCAAACAGTGCATCAACGAGGAATACGACCTCAATGCAGATGAAGCCATAGCCTACGAGAACAAAATGTTCGGAAAATGCTTCAGCACAAAAGACCAGAAAGAAGGCATGAACGCTTTCCTCAACAAGCAGAAGGCAACTTTCCGCAACGAATAGACCAGATGAACCGAGCAAGATGAAATCCCTGAATTTTTCAGTGAAGTTTTGTAAGCTTGCAAGAAAACAAAATGTATAATTCATATTAAAATATAATAACTATAAAAACGTAACATTATGAAAATCTGTGTAATAGGAACAGGTACAATGGCAAAAGGCATAGTTAAGGCCTTTGCAGCAAAAATGCCGGTAGTAATGAAGAGCAGAACTCAGGCCAGCTTGGACAAAGCAATGGGTTCAATCAGCAAATCGTATGCAAAACTGGTTGAAAAAGGCAAAATCTCGCAGGAAGCCATGGACGCTATCATGAACAACATAGCAACCACAACCGATTATGCAACTTTTGCCGATGCCGACCTCGTAATCGAAGCCGCAGTGGAAGAAATGCAGCTCAAAAAAGACGTGTTCATGGAACTCGACAAGATCTGCAAACCGGAAACAATCTTTGCAACCAACTCCTCGTCACTTTCTATCACCGAGATAGCAGCCTGCACAAGCCGTCCGGCACAGTTTATCGGCTGTCACTTCTTCAACCCCGCCGACAGAATGGCTCTCGTTGAAGTCATCAAAGGCCAGCTTACTTCCGAAGCAGTCTGCAAAACCATCGTTGACCTCACAACCCAGATAGGAAAGACTCCGGTCGAAGTGAACGAAGCACCCGGTTTCGTGGTAAACCGCATTCTCATTCCGATGATCAACGAAGCAGTAGGCATACTGGCCGACGGTATTGCAACAGCCGAAGACATCGACAAATGCATGATGCTCGGTGCCAACCACCCGATGGGACCTCTCGCCTTGGCCGACCTTATCGGAAACGATGTGAACCTCGCCATCATGGAGGTTCTCTACAACGAATTCGGTGACCCGAAATACCGTCCTCACCCGCTGCTCCGCAAAATGGTTCGCGCCGGTTTGCTCGGCCGTAAGACAGGTGAAGGATTCTACAAATATTGATTCTTCAGGAAAATTCAATGTCATTCTCCCCGCAAACTGCTGCGGGGAGTTTTTGTATTTCCAAAAAACTGTCGGTTCGGACAATAAAAAACTAAATATCAAGTTTTAGGAAAGTTTATAAAACAAAAAGCATTATGCGATATAAAGTTGATTTTCTGGTTGTGGGTTCTGGCATAGCCGGACTCAGTTTTGCATTGAAAGTGGCCGGACACGGAAAAGTGTGCATACTTACCAAAGCCGATGCCTCGGAAGGTTCTACCAAATATGCCCAAGGCGGCATCGCTGCCGTGATGTACGATCCCGATTCGTACGAAAAACACATTGCCGACACCCTCGTGGCTGGTGACGGAATCTGCGACGAAGACGTAGTGCGCATGACCATCACCGAATCCACCGAGCGAGTGAAGGAACTCGTGCAGTGGGGCGTGGAATTCGACAAGAACGGCACTCATTACGACCTGCACCGCGAGGGCGGACACTCGGAATTCCGTATCCTTCACCACAAGGACAATACCGGTGCCGAAATAGAACGCGGCCTGCTCAATGCCGTCCGCAGCCATCCGAACATCACGCTTATCGAAAACCAATACGCTGTCGACCTCATCACGCAGCACCACCTCGGAATGTATGTTACAAAGCATACTCCCGACATTGAATGCTACGGTGCATACGTATACAATACCGTTACGAAGGAAATTGACACATATCTGGCCAAAACGACGATTCTGGCAACTGGCGGACTTGGCAATGTGTACCAGACCACCACAAATCCGATAACGGCAACCGGAGACGGAGTAGCTATGGTGCACCGTGCAAGGGGAGTCATTCAGGATATGGAGTTTGTACAGTTCCACCCGACAACTCTATACAATCCCAACGAAAAACCATCGTTTCTCATCACCGAAGCCATGCGTGGTGCAGGAGCCATCCTCAAAAACAGCAGGGGAGAGGAGTTTATGCAGAAGTACGACAGCAGGCTGTCGCTTGCTCCCCGCGACATAGTGGCCCGTGCCATAGACAACGAGATGAAGATTTCCGGCGAAACCCATGTGTATCTCGACGCCCGGCACATAGGCAAGCAGCAGCTCATGATGCATTTCCCCAACATATACGCGAAATGTCTGGAAATAGGTGTGAACATAGCCAAGGACATGATACCCGTGGTTCCGGGCGTGCATTATGCCTGCGGAGGAATTTCGGTGAACAAGCAGGGCGAGACTTCCATACGCAACCTGTTTGCTGCCGGCGAATGTTCGAGGACAGGTCTTCATGGCGGCAACCGGCTGGCATCCAATTCATTGCTTGAAGCTGTGGTTTATTCCCACAATGCCTCGCAGGAAGCCATATCGCGGGTGAACGGCATTCAGTTCCATGACGAAGTACCGGACTGGAATGCCGACGGAATGATTCTCAACGAAGAAATGATTCTCATTACACAGACACGAAAGGAACTTCAGGAACTGATGTCGAACTATGTGGGCATCGTGCGTTCCAACCTGCGTCTGCAGCGTGCTTTCGACAGGCTTACGCTCATCTATCGCGAAACCGAAGACCTGTACAACAAGTCGGTTCTTACCGAGCCGCTCTGTGAACTGAGAAACCTCATCGCCTGTGCATACCTCATAATAAAGATGGCTCAGAACCGCAAGGAAAACCGTGGACTACACTATTCCATAGACTGCAGGAGACATGACTGATGGGGAAATGAAACTTTTTCTATGCTGATTATGAGTCCGTTACCATTGGCTCGAAGTTGTAATTTATGCACGATTTTACACAAGGGAAGATAACACAACCGCTGGCAATGTTTGCGATTCCCATAATATTGGGGAATCTTTTCATGCAGATGTACAATATCGTTAATGCGGCAGTTGTGGGAAATTTCCTCGGCAATGAAGCACTTTCGGCCGTGGGCGCCGCCTATCCTATAATTTTTCTGCTCATGTCGCTGGTTATAGGAATCGCTTCCGGCGGTACGGTGCTCGTGGCACAGGCCAAGGGTGCCGGCAACGATGTCCAGATACGCCGCAGCGTCGATACCGTTTATGTGTTCGTGTTCGTCGCATCGCTGGTGATTACGGTTGCAGGAATTTTTCTCACTCCTTGGATTTATCGCATTACCAACCTGCCTGCCGACGTATTCCCCATGGCGGTGGATTATCTGAGGGTGTATCTGTTGGGCACCATTTTCGGTTTCGTGTTCAATACTACATCGGCATTGCTGCGAGGTATGGGCGATTCCAAAACGCCCTTGTTTTTCCTCGTAGGCTCCAATATACTCAACCTGATACTTTCGGTGCTGTTTATCAGCGTGTTCCGATGGAGAGTGGAGGCTTCGGCATGGGCCAGTGTCATATCGCAGGCAGTTGCCTGTCTGTCGGTCTGCGTGTTTCTCAAGCGACGTCAGTCAATGGTGGTGCCGAATTTCAGAAACATGGAGTGGAACAGGGACATATTCCGGGCCATGATAAAGATAGGGCTTCCTACCGGATTGCAGCAGTCGTTCGTGGCCTTGGGGCAGGTGGCTCTGTCGGCCATAGTAAACGGATTCGGCACCATAGCGGTGGCTGCCTACAGCGCGGCAATGCGTATAGATGCCATAGCTACGATGCCGGCCATGAATTTCAGTCAGGCACTTACGACTTTCGTCGGGCAGAACATCGGTGCAAGGAAAATGGACAGGGTGTCTTCGGCTTTCCGCAAGACCATGCTCATAAACATTCTGATATCGGTGTGCATGGCTCTGATATTTGTGTTTTTGGGCAAGCCACTGATGTCGTTTTTTTCTACCGATGAAGCCGTGGTTGAAGAGGGTTTCAGATACCTGATTATCTGCGGTCCCATGTATTTCCTGTTTGCAATGATGTTCACATTCACAGGGCTGTTCCGCGGTGCAGGCTACACGGTGGTGCCAATGATGGTGACTCTCGTGTCGCTGTGGCTCATACGTCTGCCACTTGCCTACATGTTTTCGTCGGTAATGGGCACTGCGGGAATATGGGCAGCGATACCCACCGGCTGGGCAATGGGACTGGCTTTGTCGTTCATAGTTTACAAGGTGGGGCATTGGAAAAAACAGCCCGTACTTACCCGGGAAACCGAAAACCCGCAGTAAACAGCCTGAACGGAATTGTGCATGATGATTTGGAAGCAATAGAAAAAATCCATTGGAACACATGCGAGACTTGCCGTGTTTTCGCGTGAAGTTGTTAAAAAATTATTAAAAAATACTTTACTATTGCACGTTTGAAAAAAACTTGTAATTTTGCAACCGAAACTGGAAACAGAGGTCTCATGAACGGATGTTTTGCAAATGAAAAGAATCGCAGGCGGGGAAGTTCGCCACATTCTTTGGTTTTTCTTTGCCGGTTGAAGCCAGGCATTGCCCCCAGGTCCCTATATGGTTCGGCGAGGGACGTTAAATATGTCGCAGACAAAAAACAAAACAAGTGTTTTATTTAAAATCCATAATGTCATGAAACGTAATTTAATGAAAAAAAATAAAGGGACACATGTTGCCCAACGTGCGGTCGTGATTATGATTTTCGCCTGCCTGTTTGCATTTGCTTTCACTTCCTGCAAAGAGGAAGAAGAGTCGGTGAACGACCTGTCTCAAATAATAGTAAAAGACCTATCTTACGACTGTTACCAATCGGGTGCAAAAGTAGAAAGTATATCAGGAAAAATATCGGGAAACAAA
>JAZRZP010000012.1:0-47367 GCA_045601425.1 Bacteroidales bacterium | reverse complement strand
ATCTGCTTGAATCCGCTGAACGAACGGCTGTTCTCGGGCCAAATGGAGAGAACTGCATCACTCAGTGTTACAGTAATTTCAGCTTCGGAGGCAAGACTTGTTTCCATAACCGGAGATACAAAACGGATTCCCGTGACAACGCCACCTGTGCCAGCAGAGCCACTGACCGATGAACCGATGTTCACTACACCTGCAGGCGTTTCTGCACTGCCGTATTGGGCGATATCATAGTCGCTCGTAACAAACAGAACATTTTTGGCAGCGAAATTATTGAAATTCATAACATTTGTAAATGTAATAGTACTTGCCTGTATTGGTTCCGGTGCATAATCATATGCAGATTTTATGTGGGCAAGAATGCTGTACTGATTCTCTGACGGGAATATATTTCCACTAATCATCGTGTCAAAAACGATACTATCATTGGGTTGAATTGCCAGTATGGGAAAAGATGCAACCTTTTTCCAATTCCCTTTCCATGTGTTTGCCAATGAAAGTCTGTTTACATAGATTTCCAAGGAATCATTAATTGGCAATGTGTCGGTATACCTGATACCTAAGGATGCTGTTGTTCCCCTGTTTCTGACTTTCGTATAGACATAAAAACTATTCAGCCACCGCATGTTCTGATGCTGCGTACCACCATCGTGATTTCGACGGCACCAAATGTCAGGGCTATTGACATCCCATACCGAACGTGTCGGCAAAGGCAACAAGTCACCATTATCATAGGACACGTCTTTTATCCATAGATCATAATTGTACGGGAACTGAAGAAAATCACCGTACGTTCCGCGCAAGGTTAGAAAATCGCCGAGCAACTCATAGTTCTGAGGAAATGGACTTGTGAATTGGGGATGTATTCCGTTTGCAAGGGCTCCTGAATAATTCACTGCAAAGCGATAGGCCTCATTCATTGTAACCAAATCATCCCCGTTTCCGTCTATGTACGTAATCATGTACAGTGGCAAAAGCGGATTGATTCCCGCACCATAAACGTAGTGGTCATTTATTATGTTATACGGATTATACAATGCTCTATGCCACCAATATGTAAACTCCCCCATCGTTATGTTATTGAATATACCGACAGGTGCAAGTTCATTCTGATCGCAGGCGGTGGTTACCACACAATTGGCTTGAGAATTCAACAAACCGACATATCCTCCGCTGTAGCATGTCTGCATGACAAGATTTACGCTTTTCACATTCGCCAGTTGGTTAATCGCAGTTGCAACAGCAGCTGGCCATATCTTGTCGTTGTCCCAGAAATAAAGTCCACCATCCACATCGGCTGGTCCTGTCACATATATGAACACATTGCATAAATCGGAATGATTGGTTGCTAATTTATTAAGGACACTATCAAACTTGTTAAATGTGGCAGGTTCATTCACATCATCTGCCCCGTCCCCATCTAAATCCCTTGGTGAATCTGCAAAAACACTGTTCCCGATATTCATATCATCTCCTGCGTCCTTTCCGTCCGACATGAGTACAGTTATATGTTTCTTGTCGTAACCGTGATTCACCAGCAATTTGTATATCGCAGAACAATTGTTCCAGTAATCTTCAGTGTTGTAATACTTATCCTGTCCCGTATTTATTATTATTGCGTAATCATTTGTGCTGGTTATTATATCCGCAGTTCCTACTGCCGTTTGTGCCAAAACTGCCGCGGAAAACATCACGGAAAACATGGCTGAAAAAATCATTCTTTTAATCATGACGTTAAATTTTAATGAATTAATTGACTATTGGATACTTATCATGTATCAATTTTTCAGAAAACATGAAATTTGAAACTTCAATCCGACAAAAACTCACCTGAAGGACATACGCAAAAACTTCGCGTAAAAAAACGCGAATGTCAAAGCGGAACCTCCGACCTGATGAAAACTTATCGGACAGTGTCTTTGCTCACCAGTTGCTCAAATTGCTGTTTCTTTTTTTATAAAAGTCAAACAGGAATACTAGAAAGTGTGCCTTCCTCTGTAGAACACATACATGTCATTGTATCGCTCGTCTCCCATGTGGACAACAATAAAATAATTGCCTCTCGGAATTTCGGTTACCATGCAGGAAACATCAACCTCGCAATGACAGTGATACCCTACCATATCAACAAACGGTGTGAATGAAACGAAAATGGTGTCATTGCATAAATCTGCCCTTGATTCAATGTTCGTCATACTGCAAAGTACTCCGAAGTTATGAATATTCACCTGCATGGAGTTTTCGAAGTAGTTTATGTAAACGGAATCATCATCGGCAGGTTTTTGCTTGTCAGGGTCTGGGTCCACGTGGTTGAGGCATTCGGTGTAATGCATGTCCGTAACCGTGAGTTCCACCGGGGTATTATCATATCGTGTGCCGTTGTCGGCGGCCTTGTCGTCCTTGTCTTTCTTGCACCCAATGCAAAACACCATTGCCACGAGTGCCATGCTTAATATTATTTTTTTCATAATTATAGTGTTTTTAATGTTTGTAAAATAAAATTCGTATTATTCTTCTGCTGCCAACGCAAGTTTCTGCGAATATTCCTGCCCCAAGCCTTTCAGCAGAACTCCGGCATGGGGCTTTCTTCTTCGAGATAGTGCCGCTTGCCTTTTCCGGGTTTGCAGCACGGGGAAGTGTGTGGGAGCGGTTCAAACAGCACTTTCCCGCAAGTTGCAAATTGCGGAAAACCGCCGGTTGTCAAATGGTAATATGTCTTGTTACGGTACATTTTTTTAAGTTTCAGATTCGAAATGCAAAGTTACAAAACATTTTTCAAAAAAACAAACGTTTTCCGTTTTTTTTTCCCAAAAATCGCAGGGCTACCTGAAAAAAAAAATCCTTTTTCGCAAAAAGATTTTCATCGGGGAAACCACAAATAAAGAAAAATTTTGCCATACAAAAAAAAAATCGTATATTTGCAAACTCAAAAAGAAACGTTTTTTTATGAAGAAAAGAAATATTTTAGCACTCAGTGCACTGCTTGTCAGCACTTTAGGAACATCACTGCTCACATCGTGCAACAAAGACACGGATTGTACGCTGAAAGTTGTAGTGAAAGACCAGCTGACCCAACTTCCTGCCGACGGCATTTTCGTAAAAGCCAGCAAGTACGGCACCGCCGTTGAAGCCTCCGGATATTCCGATGCAAACGGTCAGGTGAAACTCGTTTTCAGAGACCCTGCCGTATTCGAAGTTGTAGCCACCAAGGATCTCGGCGACCTGTACGGCGATTCGCTCATATACTACCGCGAAGGATCAAGCAGCGTTACCTTGAAGCCCGGCGAAACAGTTGAACTTCAAGTAATTCTGGAAGACGACACACTCCGCCGTTCCTACGGAATCGAATAATCTGCAAACAAGTAAAACACTCACCGACCATAGAAAATCACGGCCGGTGCATCTTGCGTTTCATGTCCGGAATTTCCATAAAGATACCCGATGACAACGTTGAGGAACGTACTTATGCGATAAATACGTTGTTTGAATACTTTCTGCACCTTGAAATTTCCGAAACGACGGCATGCGAATCGGAAAACACGGAAATTTCTTTCGGTAACGGGAAAATCGTCATTGAAGACCATTTCTGGAAACACCATAAAAAAACTCTGTCCTATCTGGACTCTTCGTGTTTGCCCGCACCCCAATACATAAGAAACGATTTCTGTCCGGAGTCCGACATGCCTATCATTTACGGAAACGGCGACATCACAATCACTTCATACACAATAACCTGCGGAGCAGACATCTTCGCTTCGGCTTTCTTCATGCTTGCACGCTGGGAGGAACACTGCCCCACACGCCGCGACGGACACGGCAGATTCTCCGCAACGGAGTCTGTGGCAATGAAATACGGTTTCCTGCACAGACCGGTGGTAAACGAGTACGCCGAAATGCTGTGGAACATGATGAAGTTTCTCGGCTTCGACGGCAACAGACCGGAAACTTCCTTCCAGCCTGTTCTGACACACGACGTGGACATTCTGGAATCGAACAGCAGGATTAAATCGGCTGCCGGCGACATTCTGTTCCGCCACAATCTGAGAATGGCAAAGTCACGGTTCGCGACACGGAAAGATCCTGCTGACACATTCGGTTTCCTGATGGACCAATCGGAAAAAAACGGGCTGAAATCCACGTTTTTCCTCATGGCATCGGACTACCGTGAAGGCAAGACAGGCAACTATCTGGGAACCAGACGCTTCAAAAAACTAATCGAAGAAATCACGGCAAGGGGTCACAAAATCGGGTTCCATGCGGGATTCGGCACTTCGGAAAACCGCACGGCCTGCGAAAAGGAGCTGGAAATGCTCAGGGAAGCCACCGGCTGCGACGTGTGCCTCGCACGCCAGCATTATCTGAAAATACAGATTCCACAGACACTGCAAATCCTGCAAAGCTGCGGAATATCGACCGACTGCACGCTCGGATACCACGACCACGAAGGCTTCCGATGCGGGACTGGGAACAGGTTCCCGACATTCGACTTCATGAACCGCAGGACACTTGACATACACGAGCTGCCGCTTGTAATAATGGACGGGACTCTGAAAGACAGCCGTAAGCTTTCCCCCGACGCATCGCAGGAAATCATCGCCGGATATTTCGACCTCGGCCGCAGATACCGTATGCCCGTCTCCATACTGTTCCACAATTCAAGTTTCGACGGATACCAGTGGAAAGGCTGGAAAGAAATGTACACCAACCTAACAGACAATCTCTCACAATGAAAAACGTACTTCTGATACTGGACCATTTTCCGCCGTCGTTTGCTCCGCGAATGGGATATCTTTCAAAATACCTGAAAGACACCGGCTGGGACGCATACGCCATCTCCATGCCCCACCCTGTCAGCAAAATCGGTTTCGAATCGCTCGCACACTTCATTGAATCGGAAGAGATTAAGGAAACGCGTTGGTTCGGAAACCACAAAATAAACCGTCTGGCAATAGAGCTGTACGGTCTTACAAGGTTCCGCAGACTGTGGTCGTACAACGACGAACTTATGTACAAGGCCGCAAAGGAAATACTGAAAAAACGCCAGTTCGATGCCGTACTCTGTTCCACGGCAAGTTTCTTTCCGCTCCTCTGTGCCTCACGCATTGCCGAAGAATACGGCCTGCCGCTGCTCGCCGACCTGCGCGACATTTACGAACAGAACGACAACTTTCTGACTCACAGGAATTTATCGACATTCCTGCGCAAGATGCAGATAAAACGCCGCAACAGGATACTGAAAAAATCGGCTGCCGTGAGCACCGTCTCCCCGTGGCACAGGAATCTGCTTTCGGAAATCAACCCCGACACCAGACTGATATACAACGGTTTCGACCCCGACTTGTTCCGTTACACACAGCCCGAAAAAACCGAAAAATTCACCATAACATATACCGGTACCGTCCCTGCATACGAACATGACAGCACACGCTCGCCGGAACTTTTGTTCAAGGCAATTGCAGAGTTGTACAGGTCAGGTCATTTTGCCGAGGATTCCGTCCGCGTACGTTTTTACACCAATTCGCCGAGCCGTGAGTTCGTGAACGCATACGTGGAAAAATACGGTCTCGGAGACATTGCAGACATACACGGCTGGGTTGACAGCGAGAAAATACCTCAAATACTTTCCGAAAGCAATATTTTGCTGATACTTTCGTCGGAATTGCTCACACACGGCATTCTTACGACCAAAGTTTTTGAATACATGGCATCGAACCGTGAAATACTCTGCATTCCCAACAGCGGAGGAGACTTGCAGGAGCTCATCAACCGGGCTAATGCCGGCTGCTGCACCGATTCCTACCCCGAACTGCGCAACTATCTAAAATTCAAATACGACGAATGGAAGAAGACCGGAATCGTAAAATCGCACTCCGAACCCGATTTCGTATCGGCATTCTCACGCGAACGTCAGGCCATACAGTTTGCTGGCATCTTGTACGAAATAAGCGGGAAATGAAATTCCTGAAAAAAAAAACGGTGAAGTCTGAAACTTCACCGTTTTTTTTGCCGGACACACGGCTTATTTTCTGATGTCAATTTCGTTGATGAGATTCTTGGCACCTGCGAACTTGTCGATTATGAAGAGCATGTAACGTACGTCGAGGTTGATGCAGCGCTGCATGTTTTCTTCGAAATCGATGTCGCCTGACATGGCTTCGCTGTTGCCGTCGAAGGCCAGACCGATAAGTTCACCGTTGGCGTTCATGACAGGACTTCCGGAGTTGCCGCCAGTGATGTCGTTGTTGGTGATGAAGCATACGGGCAGTTCGCCTTTGGCATTGGCATACTGGCCGAAATCGCCTGCATAGAAGAGCGATTTAAGTTTTTCGGGAACGTTGAATTCGCTGTTGTTCGGGTCTTCCTTTTCTATGACGCCTTTCAAAGTGGTATAGTGGTTGTAGTGAACACCGTCCTTGGGGTCGTAGTCGAGAACATTGCCGTAAGTGCAACGTATCGTGGAGTTTGCATCGGGTGCGATAGGTTTGTCGCCGTTCATCTGGAGAATTCCGTCAACGAAGAGACGTTTACCTTTTGCGAGGTCAGGAGTGGCAGCATTGGCTTTCATAGAAACGCTGCGGTACATTTCGTAGGCTTCCTTTCCGGCAATGTAAACGGGGTCGTTTTCAATAACCTTTGCGGTAGGTTTTTCCATGAATTTGTTGAAAGCTTCAGCGTTGGCGAAAACAGACTTTTTCAAGGTCTTGGCAGCGTATTTTGCAAAGTCGCCGTTATATTTTCTGTTGGCATCGGCAAGGAATTTGGGGCAGTATTCGGCATCGATGTTCTTGTAAACATATTCGAACATGGCCGCGATGGTCTTTTCTTCGGTAGCTTGGTCGTAATCCTTGTAGAATTCGGCTGCTGCAGCTTTCAGTTTGCCAATGATTTCCTGATTGCCTTCGGCTTTCAGGAGAGTGTAACCGAGCTGGAATGCTTCGTAAGGCAGATCCGGACCCTGCAGAAGGCCTTCGGCCAGATAAGTGCGGGCTGCCATGTAAGGCTTACGGGCTTTGTAGCTGTTTTCGAGGTACTGGAGAGCCTTTTCGTATTCTCCACCCTTGTATTTTGCCCATTCGGAATATTTCTGTTCGATGTCCTTCTTCACGTTCATGGTGTTGAGAGCCTTGAGGGCTTTGTTCTGTTCGTGAGAATATTTCCAGTAGTTGGAGCAGCTTGCGTATTTAGAAGCGTATTTGATTTTTATGGCCTGATCGGAAGCCATGGCGGCACGCCATACGTTTATCTTGACGGTACGTATTTCATAACGCAGTTTGTTGGTGATGTTCATGGTTTCGTCCAAGCCGAAAGAAGTGAGGAAGCGGTCGGTGGTGCCGGGGAAGCCCATTATCATGGCGAAATCGTTCTGTTCAACGCCTTTTATGCTTACGGGAAGATGATGTTTGGGGTTCAGAGGCACATTGTCCTTGGAATAAGCTGCCGGCGAGCCGTCGGGAGCGGTGTAGATGCGGAGCAGCGAGAAGTCTGCCGTGTGGCGTGGCCACATCCAGTTGTCGGTGTCGCCGCCGAACTTGCCCATCGATGAAGGAGGAGCTCCGACCAAACGCACGTCGTTGTAGATTATGTGTACAAACATGATGAACTGGTTGCCGTTGAACATGCTTTTCACCTTGGCCTGATACTGAGTGCCTTCGACAGCAGCCTTTTCGAGTTCTGCCGATTTTTCGGCTATGGCCTTTTCGCGGTCAGCCTCGCTCATATCGTCCTTGATGACCGATTTGATGGCATCGGTTACGTCTTCCACACGGACAAGTATGGAAGCAGTGATGTCGGGATTGGGGAGTTCCTGATCTTTGGAATAAGCCCAGAATCCGTCTGCAAGGTAGTCGTGTTCCACAGTGGAATGAGCCTGAATCATGCCGTATCCGCAGTGGTGGTTGGTACTTACCAGACCTTCGGCGGAAATAATTTCAGCCGTGCAGAAATGCCAAAACGACTGGCCTTTGTTGCCCAGACCTATGATGGCATCCTTGATGCAGCTCTGGTTGATGTTGTAGATGTCTTCGGGTGTGAGTTTGAATCCGGCTTTCTGCATATCGCTGTAGTTTTTGCCGATAGCCGAAAGCAGCCACATACCCTCATCGGCACGCAATGCGCCGGGCAGAAGCATTGCTATTGCCAATGCAAGCGTCAAAATTCTTGATTTCATTGTAGTTGTTTTTTTATTATTACTTTATTTTTCGTGTCAAAACATTGAATGAGTGCAAGTTGCACTGTTTCCCCTGCAAACAGGACAACTACAAAGGTACGATTTTTTTTTGAATTGCATACAAAGGACTGAAAATCTGTTTTCAGAAAAACAGTGAAATTTCAAAAATGGAGGGAATCGATTTCCTCGCAAAAAAAAACTGCCTGCACGATTTTTGAACGAGCAGGCAGTCAAATTCATTGCTTTTATATTTTAAAAACTGTATCCGATACGCAACTGCCACAAGTTTGTTGACAGTTCCCTGTTTGTTCTGCGATGTGCCGTAACCGAATCGTGCGTGTTTGTATTAAAGATATTTTGGGGATCATCATATTTTTCTAAGGCATTGATTTTCACATTGTCGCTACCCAAACCACTGTAATACCCCCCCATGCTAAAGTAATCCATCACCATGAATCCTACACCGAACTGGAATGCGAAATTGACAGAAGTTGCGTATTCTAAAGTGATGGTTTGAGAGTAAGAAGCAATATTCAAATCTTCTACGAGATCAGTAATCATACGTATGTCGGCACCACAAGATCCTTCAACAAAAATACCGAATGCATCGTTTACTCCGTATGTGTAGTTTATACCAGCCAAAACCGGAACATTGATGTATTGGGGCAGGGTCAACGAGTAATCATAATTTTTGATTCCTTCTTTGATGCATGCAGTTTCAAGTTCATCAAACATCTCATTTTTAAAAGATCTGATATTTCTGTTAGCTCCATTGTATATAAAGTCAGCTCCCAAAGTAACGCCGAAACCTTTCAGGCTTGGAAAATTCAATTTGTACTGCATGCCAACATTGAATCCGACGCCTGCTCCACCCTGATCGCTGGTTCTCTTGAGAATCCATTTGTTAACCTCATTGTAAACTTCCACATCGCTCTCTGCCATTGCACCCATGGGGGATGCGACACCGGCATGTATGGAAAACTGTGCGAACGTGGCACTTGTACTGAACAGCACTACAGCTGTCAGAATCACTTTTTTGATTGTTTTTTTGTTAAAATGTTTCATTGCTTTATATTTTTGTTAGAAATTAACAGATAAATTCAAGCCCAACGCATAGTTGTTCTTCTGATTCGGCATTGAAGCTCGCATTATGGCGGGATTTATTTTCAAATACACTTTGTTTTCGGCCAGACCATTCTTTTTGTTGTACTCGTCTGCAACCCAATTTATGCGTCCTATTCCTATACCTTTCAGAATATAACCCGCAGGAATACATACAACTCCTACCGACAAGATTGGCACCCACAGAATATCTTCACCAATAGCCTCCTCCACCGCTCCCATAACCAAACCCAGCCCGAAAAGGCCCCAACCGGCAGCCAGCAAAGCATGAGATTCCGAACGTTGCCGGCAACCACTCTGATAAACTTCGAAATTTTCAGAACCTACAAGCATTTTTATCTCTTCGTCTTTCAATTTATTACCATTCAAAATCAAATCGTTACCATCTCTAACCATCTGTTTTGTAACGAAATATCCATTATCATCATCATCATTGTTGTTATTGTTATTATTATTGTTTACTACAATGACGGGTAATTGTGATTGATTCTGGTTTGATGCCTCTTTGTTGAATACTTCTTTCTGACCATTGGCATAGGTTACCATAAAAACATCGGAAGTCTTTTTGGCAAATGTGGTTCCATCCTGATTGTCCCATTTCTTGAATTCTATCTCATCATCACTGATACGAATGATTTTTACCGAAATTTCGGAGCCATCTTTCATCTATAAGATGTCCTGAGCATACAGTGTACCTACAGTACACAGCAAAAACAACAAAAAAATTTTTTTCATTTTGATTAACCTTATTTTGTGTCGGAAACAACTTTTTCCCGCACCCACAGCCCAAAGATGCAATTAAACAAGCATAAAAGAAAGTGGAGCCGTTCATCTGCAACCTTATTTCCAGTAGATGGGTCTAGACTTTCCTTGATGTAAATCCGGAAAAAATCCCGTAAAAACTGCTCCATACGGCTTTCCCACCCTGTTTTCCGACCTGCATTTTTTGTTTTTCAACAGATACAATATTTATCCGTTTTTTCAGTTTTCCCTGCAAACAGGAAACGAACAGAACATGAAACCTTTAGCAGAGCAACTCCGTCCGACAAGTTTGGACAGCTACATAGGCCAGACTCACCTTGTAGGCAAGGGGGCGGTGCTTCGCACGATGATAGAGTCGGGCAAGGTACCGTCCATGATTCTGTGGGGGCCTCCGGGCATAGGCAAGACCACCCTCGCAACGATAATCTCGCAGACGCTGAACTGCCCGTTCCACGTGCTGAGTGCCATAAGCTCGGGCGTGAAAGACGTGCGTGCCGTAATCGACGCCGCTGAAAAGGAGGAAAACGCGATACTTTTCATCGACGAAATCCACCGTTTCAACAAAAGCCAGCAGGATTCGCTGCTCGGAGCCGTGGAGAAAGGCACCATAACACTCATAGGAGCCACCACCGAAAACCCGTCGTTCGAGGTAATATCGGCACTTCTCTCCCGCTGTCAGGTGTATGTACTGAAAGATTTCGGCACCGAAGAACTCACCCTGCTCCTGAACACTGCGGCGGCACACGTAAAGGAGACACAGAACCGCAACATGATTGTGGAAGAGACCGAAGCCCTGTTCCGCATTTCGGGCGGCGACGCCCGCAAGCTGCTCAATGCCCTCGAGCTTGTCATCAACAGCGATGCCTCGGAAAACATAGTCATAAACAACGAACGGGTGCTGAACGTGATACAGAAAAACCTCGCCACCTACGACAAGAAGGGCGAGATGCACTACGACATAGTTTCGGCATTCATAAAATCGATGCGCGGCAGCGACCCCAACGGTGCCGTATATTGGCTTGCACGCATGATTGCCGGCGGCGAAGACCCTCTGTTCATTGCCCGGAGAATGCTGATTTTCGCCTCGGAAGACATCGGAAATGCCAACCCCAATGCCCTGCTGCTTGCCAACACCTGCTTCGACGCAGTGAACAAGACAGGATATCCGGAATGCCAGATAATTCTCTCGCAGACGGCAGTTTATCTTGCCACCTGCACCAAGAGCAACTCCACCTACATGGCCATCAACAACGCATTGGATTTCGTACGCCGCACCGGCGACCTGCCCGTGCCGCTGCACATACGCAACGCCCCCACGAAACTCATGTCGGACCTTGGTTACGGCAAAGACTACAAATACGCCCACAACTACGAGGGGAACTTCGTTGATCAGGAATTTCTGCCGGAAGGCATAGCAGGAGCCAAATTCTACGAACCAGGCGACAACCCCCGTGAACGGGAAACCCGAAAGTTTCTCGCCGAACGCTGGAAGAAATACGGCTACTGATTGATGCTACTGCAACGCATGGCCTCACCGGTGAGCCTCCACCCACCGTATTCCGGTATTTTCAGATTTCTATAATCATTATCGTTATATCGTCATTCTGCTCGTTTTCCCCCGTAAAGTCTTTTATGACCGACTGCAGGTCTTTCACAAGTTCCTCGTTGGTTTTGTCCTTTTTTTCGGAGGAGTTGATGGTTTGAGCCCAAGCAAGGAGCCGATCGTCGCCGAAGAGTTCTTTCTGTGAAGTTTCGGCTTCGCTCACACCGTCGGTATAGAGCAGCAGGCGTGTGCCATGTACGAGACGTATGGATTCCGCTTCGTAGGGAAAATCGGCAAAGAGACCCGTAGCCAAATTGGGTTTGGCCTTGAGGTAATAAGCCTGAGGCACATTATTTCCTTCCACGGCCGGAGGTATTACTATTATCGGGTTATGACCAGCATTGCAGAATGTCATGTTGCCGGTTTCAAGATTCACGCGTCCCATGAAAAGCGTACAGAACATGTTGCTCTCGTTGCCCTCGCTCAGGCTGTTGTTGATGTGGTTAGCCACCTGATCCATGGTAAGTTCCAGACCGGAAATGAATCGGAATGCGGCACGTGTGATGGCCATGAACATGGCTGCCGGCACGCCTTTCCCCGACACATCGCCGATGACGAAATGCAGAGTGCTGTCCTTCTTTACGAAATCGTATAGGTCGCCGCCGACTTCCTTGGCGGGCTGCAGGAGTGCATAAAGTCCGTAATTGTCTCTGACTGCAGGGAAATTTCTCGGCACCATGTTCATCTGTATTTCCCTTGCGATATTGAGTTCACCTTCGATACGTTCGTTCTGGGCCGTGGTGATTTTCAGTTCGGAGATGTAGTCTTTGATTGATTTCTGGAGATAGATAACCGAATCCTGCAAACGTTTTATTTCATTGTTGCCGTCAATTTCAGCGATATGTGCGTTGAAATTGCCTTTTGCCATCGTCATTGCCGAAACCGACAGTTCCACTATCGGCTTGGTCAGCATGAGTATCCGCCTGCGGCAGATTATTATCAGCAACATGAGTGATATGAATATGACCAGAAGAAGTATCCTGTTCATAAGTTTTGCACTTTTAAGTATTTCGCCATACAGGCAAAGTATGGAAACGCTCCAGCCGTTGTTCAGCTGTCCGTATATGTCGAAGGCAATTTCGCCTTTGTATCTGAGCTTTTTCATTCCACTTTTTCCACGGGCGATGTCTTCACTTATCCTGATCAAAGTATCGTTCCCTGATTCCAAGGCATAGCTGAATATCGTTTCCACCAGTTTAGAGGAATCCGACGATATGAAATGTCCGTTGTGTCCTATCATTGAAATCATGGAGTTCTCGTAGGGTTTTATGGAATCCAGCCTGTTCACAATCATGTCCAATGTGATGGCATTCGATATCACGGCGACAAGTTCTCCGTTGCCGTCAAATATCGGGTAGCTGTACGAAGTTATAATGTTGTCCGCGCTGTAAGAGGGGTCTATCCAATACGGTTTTTTCGTAAGTTGGGGAATCTGGAACCAATCCATGCAGAGGTAGTTGAAGGCTTCCAGATCAGGTGTCGAAGACATGATGCTGTCGGCACGCCTTATGCTCAGAAGCGAGAAATATTCTTTCCCCTTGAATTTTCCCGGGGCAAAAGCCACAAAAGAAGCTATGATGTCGGGATTGTGTTCCAATATATTCCGGGTATAGGCGAAAAGCATCACCGAATCGTTCATGTTGCTTTCAATGGCCCATGCACTGTTTTGCGTAAGCGTTTCAACGGGCTTCAGCGTGTACTCGATATCCTTGATACTGCTGTCTATTTTCGACTGGGCCACATCTTTTGCCTGACTTCCGATGATGCTGTTCGAGAAAAAGGCTATTATACCGATGGTTATTATAAACACCAGCAGAGTGGTAATCAGTATATTGAGCGTAAGTTGGGTAGTTATTGATTTATTTCGAAGTTTCATAAACAAAGTCCTCGTAATTTACTTTCCGGTTCATGAGATTATTTCTGGTGAGCTTTGTACAGATTTCGTCAAATTGTTCACGACTTACGGCACGATAATCGGCCTTTCCGGTTTTCGGATTCACCTGCAGCCTGAGTATCTCGTCAAGCATCATTCTCTGATGTGCGCGGTTGCCCTGCGTTCCGGTTTCATTCATCATCTTCAAGGTACAGTCAAGAGCCTCGTCTCTGTTCTCGCGGGCGTAATCCCAGCCACGCCGTACTGCTCGCACAAACCTTGCAACCGTTTCCCTGTGTTCCGAAAGATATTTTTCCGTCACATATAGTCCGTCTTCGGGATAATTGTAACCCAAACGTGACATGTCGACAATCTGGTTGGAATTTATTTTTCCACTGGCCAGTTCCAGTTCGATGAATTCGTTGTAGGAATAGCTCAACATGGCGTCAACGGCATTGTACATATACATGTTTGTGCCGCTCGAGAGGAAATCGACCCATTTGATGTCCAGATTGTTTTCCTTCTCTATGATGGTAATGATTTCATTGAATCCCGATTTCCAGCGGGCAATGGTTTTACCGTTCATGTCGGCCAGACTGGTCACCGGAGTATGCGAAACGCACCGCAAGCCGCAATTTTGCGACAGCTGCATTACATTTACTATCGGTTCGTCTTCATTGTCGTCTATCAAGGCTCCGAGCAGCTGCATTTCCACTATCTGCACGCTGTCGCTGCGCAGCATCGACAAGGGTGTCTGTGAGGACGATGCACTGAAGTGGCGGACTTCGACGTCAAGACCCTCCTGCCGGAAGAATCCCTTTTTCATGGCAATATAAAATCCGGCGAACTGACTTTGCGGAGTCCACTGTGCAAGGAACACGATTTTTTCGAGTCCGGCGTCATCTGCCAAACCTGCAACATCGGGCACGTCGTTTTCTGACGGATTCGGTGATTCCTGCCTTCCACACGATGCATACAGCAGAATAGAGACAACAAGGAAACAGAAAAGATTTCTCATGGCAAGTCATTTAGTTAAGCAACCATTTTTTTATGTAGTCCTCCATGTAGGGTTCCGTCTTGTGGATAGTGAAAAACCTTATCATGTACAGGGCAGAATACGGAGCCATCATACTGTAAACCTTTTCAAAGTCTTCGGTTTCGAAGTATTCGCGTGCAAAGATTCGCCAAACCTCCTGCATCGACTGCTTTGAAATATGGAAAAGATTGAATGACATTTCTTCCGGAATTTCGTTGCACAGGAAGTTCCACATTCCCATGTCGAACATCGGGTTACCGTAGTGGAAATCGGCTATGTCTATCCACCAGTCGTGTTCGCCGTCGGTTATCACGTTTCCTATGTGCATGTCGCCGTGCAGACAGGTATTTGACTCAGGTACGCTGTTTATGAACCGGCATATCTTTTCCTTTTCTTCTTCAGTCAGTTCTGATACGCTTTTCGTCGTTTCGATGAAAAACTGCCGTGCACTCTGGAATTTCTCCGTGTTGCATGGGGTAGCATGGAGTTTCTTGCACATTCCGGCAAATTTCACGGCATATTTTTCCAGATTTTCAGGATTGTCGGCAATGGCCCTTGCAAAAGATTTCTTGTTGACTATGCGTTCAAATTCCACGCCCCTGCGCGTTCCGTCGGTAACGAGTCGCAGTGCCCTTGGGGTACTTATGCCCATTTCAAAAACGTTGCGTGCGGTTGCGAGTTCCTGAAGAGGTACTTCTTCGGGGATAAACGGTGCATACAGCTTCATCATGCGTCTGCCGTCTTTATGATTGTAGCTTACGGCAGTGAAGCCTTCTCCGCTCTGTTCATAGTCGTCCATGCAGACAGGTTCGTAATCGGGTTTTCCGAATACGAATTCTATTTTTTCGAGGAATTCGGTGTAAGCCTCAGTTCCTGCCAATTCGCCGAGTGCACTGGCCAGACTGCGGTAGTGCCATTCGTGGTCAACCTTGCCGTTGGGTGCATGGAAACGGTGCCACAGTTCGTCGCCGATTTTGCTGTAATCTCTGGCAATGGCTCTTATGTTGCTGAGTTTGTCGCCCAAGGCCACCATCTTGCTTTCGAGGCTGCTTGCCGCAATGCGAGCAATGGCTTCTTCCTTGCGTCCACGCCACGATTTCGTCTGTTCTTCTTCGTTTTCCGGTTCTGCCGAACGTTTTTCGCTTTCGTTGTCGACAAGACTTGCCACCCTGTCGCCAAACTCGGCCCTAACCTGATCTATAGTTACGTCAGTATCCTCAACTGTATCGTGAAGCACGGCTGCCGCCAAAATCTCCTGATCGGTGGTAAGCGTGGCCACTATTTCCGCTGCTTCAAAGCAGTGTATTATATAGGGAAAGCCTTTGCCTCTGCGTTCCGTATCGGCATGTGCCTCTGTTGCAAAGACGACTGCCCTGTCGAACAATGCTGTATCTAAATATTTGTTACCCATACTGTTATGTTTTTATCAAAACTACTTTATGATTTCAGAGTCTTTTATGATTTCGAATGTATGTTCTGCACGTGTCGTGTTATATTCGCTTACGCCGTAGAAAAGATCGTAAAGGTATTTAAGTTCGACTTCGCCACCGCCTTTTTTCACCACATATACCACACAGAGATTCTGCAAAGCCACCGACAGTGCCACTATATCGAGGCCGGTACCTGCCAGCTGATGCAGTGCCAGCTGATAGGCGGCTTCGCTGCAGTCCTTCTTCATTTTTTCGATATCGCCCAGTGTTTTGAAATCGAGTTTTACCAACACGTCAAAAAAAGGTATCAGGGTGTCGTTGTATATCTCTGCCTGATTTATGGAAGCTATCTTGCCTATGAGTTTTCCGAAGGGATTCAGGCTGAGGTAGCTACGGAAGGTTTCCACGTTGAGATGCACTTCGTCGAAATTGCCGTCAGCCACCAAGGTCTGTACTTTCCGGCGGTAGTTGTTTATTTCTGTACGTATTCCTGCAAACTGTTCATCGGCGAGTTCCAGAAGTCCGGCCAAACGGTTGAGTGTCCTGCGGTATTCCAACGGCACTTCCACCCCCGATTTGTATCCGGTATCATGATTCATTGTAGCCCACACGTGCTGCAGTGCGGTACGTATCTGTATTTCGAAGCGGTATTCGTTGATTTCGGGTTTTCCGGGTTCGCTGTAAAGGGCCGGAGGAATGGAACAGATGTAGTGCAGCGACATGTATCCGAACTGGTCGAGCGAGAGCATTTTGCGCTTATCCACCGAATTTTCATGGTCGATGATGAAAATCTTTTCGAGCAGTGCCGAAATTTTGTCCACCTCATCGGTATAAAAAGCCACAATCCTTGCTCCGAATATGTCGGTCACGTCGGAGAGCGTCTTGTATTTTTTGCCTTTCAATTCAAGTTTTCCCGCCAGACTTGCTTCGGTCTTTATTCGCGACTCGATAGTATTGACATAGAGTCCGTTTTCGCAGATCATTTTTTCAATCTGCTCACGCACAACCGTTTCCATTTTCCGAAATACTTCGAGGTTTTCGTTGTATTCGTCCAGAATCATCTGGCAATGCATGTCTAAACCATAGTCGTTCATGTCTGTTCTATTCTAAGAATTTGTCTCTCAGTATTCTCATATCGTCTTCGCTGAGCAGGAGCACATTGGTCACGTAATTCATCAGTGAGCCGTATTCCTTCTCTATAAAATCCAATGCTTCCACGAAATATTCGGTATTGGCACCAATGAAAGTGCGGACGACCTTGATTTCTTCTTCACCCCACCCTTTTTCCACAAATTTCGCCGAGAGTTCTGCCACATCTTTCCGGTAGTACTCGTTGGACATATCGAAATCTCTGATTATCAAATCTTTATCGGCACCAAGAGCCACAAGTATGAAAGCCGATCCAAGTCCAGTGCGGTCTTTTCCCTGTGAGCAGTGCCAATAAATGGGGCCTTCCGGAGCCTCTACAAGCATTTGAAGAAATGCTGCATACTGCAACTGCGTGTACTCGTTGACAACCATGTCGAGATACATGCGGCTTGCCACATATTTAACCTTCGGATCCGAAGCGTGTTCCGAAATATATACCGGCAAATTCCGGTAAGCTTGTTCCGGCAACGACGATGTACCCAATTTGTCAGTCTGGGGATCAATGGTAGGCAGCCACACGTACTTGCAGCCTTTCACAGCCATGTCGGGAGCATGTTCCACTTCGCCCTGTGTTCTGAAATCGAAATCATAAAATGGTCTGATGTCTCGTTCCATGCGTTCGACATCGTTCGGAGTCAACGCATGCAGGGCACCTCCACGCAGGAGCAAGCCGTGTTTTATTACTCTGCCGTCACTCATACGATATCCGCCGAGTTCTCTTGCGTTAACCACACTTTCCAACCCGATGAGCTGTGTCTCTATCGTTGGAAGTTTCTGTGCCGATATTTTCTGGAATGATACCATTGTCAATGCTGCTAATGTTATGGTAATTAATTTTTCTTTCATTTATTTTCAATTATTTTATTTTTGGAAGCCTCAAGGGCAATTCATTCGGAAGTATTTCAATGTCCAAACTTGAACCGAGCGACATTTCCCCGTCAAGACAGATGTCCAATATCTTCGGTGAAGAGACCTGAATTTTTCTGGCGCGGCAGTACAAGAACTTATTCGATATGAATTTGGTATCGAAATGCCTGCCTTCCCTGTAGAATTTCATGGAAATGATGAGCCGCAACAGCGACATGGGCTTCAGGTAACAGATGTCGATTAAGCCGTCGTCGTTCACTGAACGCGGTGCTCCAAGCATACCGTCGCCGATATATTTACCATTGGCGAAAGTACAGAGGGTCATCAGATTATGACCAATCTGTTTGCCGTCTGCAACCACCTTCACGTAGTTGTACCTGCCTACAAGCAAGCCTCTGCGTATCGCTTTTTTGTACGGATCCTTGACATTGTTTGCCGTAAGCACGTTGACGTTGTATGCGATACGTGCATCCAAGCCGATGTTGCACATGTTCAAACAGTAGTTGTCGTTTACCTTTATTATGTCAATCTTTTTCACCGGGCTGTCCATGATTTCGCTGATGCTGTCGAACTTTCGGTCGGGATAGTACCTGATCACATCGCAAACATGGTTGCCGGTGAATATGGCCAGTTCCTTGTTCTGGAATCCGACAATGCCGGAAGCCACTTCGTTTATCGTTCCGCTGCCGCCGCACGCCACGAAACACACGTGCTCCTTCTGATGCAAATCGTTGTATATTCGCACATAACGTGTAGCGTCTCCGACACCTGTGGAAATGTAGACACTTGTCGTATCGTTTCTTTCTGCAATTTTTGCCTTCAGTTCCTCGAGCTGACGTTCTACGGCCTGCCTTATTTCCGTTTTCGAAGAACTTCCGTTTATGACAAAAATGTATTTCATCGTGCTCTCGGTTGGTTCAGAGTATCGTTATGATATTGGAAAAACCGGTAATGTCAAAGACCTCCTTCACTTGAGGCTTCATGTTTTTCATCACCATCTTGCCTTTGCGGGCCAGCACGCTTTTCTGAAGCATGAGGAGCATTCTGAGTCCCTGACTCGAAGTATATTCCATATCGGTACAGTCAAATTCTATATCGGGATTTTCGCCCGACATCAGAGGTTCGATGTCCTGTTGGAATTGTGCTGCGTTGGTAGTGTCAAGACGACCGGTGAGAACTACAAAAGTCCTGTTTTCTGATTTGTTTATTGTTACGTCCATTGTGTATGTATTTTCAATTATAAATTATTTTGAGGCCAGCATTTTCTTCATTGTCAAAATGTTGCAATTGTCCATGTAATGGTACTGCACGTTATCCATAAGCTGTTTGCACAGGAATATTCCAAGCCCACCTATCGGTCTGTCCTCGGCCGAAAGTGTCAGGTCGGGATCGGGAGCGTCGAGCGGATTGAACCGAACACCTGCGTCACGGAGTTCCACAGTCAGCATCAAACCGGTAGGGTCCAGTTCTGTGCCGACTTCTATCCAGCCCAAACCTCCTTCGTAAGCGTATTGTACAACATTTTCCACAGCCTCCTCTATCGAAAGCCTTATTTTGAACTGCAAACCATCATCGTCCGGTATATCGGGAGAACTCATCAGATAATCAATGATTTCACCGCATTTGTTCTTTATCGGATCAAATCTTTTTTTCATGTTTTTCAATTTTTTGTTAACAAAAAAACTTTTCATAATCCTTTTTCGGCAAAAGGAAAACATTTGCAAAGATACGAAAAAAAATCAGAAAAACGATTTTTTTTTTTGCAAAAACATCAAAAATATCTGAAAAAAGTCGTATCTTTGCAAAACAGTTAACTTTTTCAAACACATACCACACATGAAGAAATTTATTATTTTTGCAACGACACTGTTCGTTGGTGCAACAATGTTTGCACAGACATTTGTAGACACAGTTCCACATTTGAAGAACGTAGTTCTGGAGGAATTCACCGGTATCAACTGCGGTTATTGTCCCGATGCACACCGCATATCAGCCGACATGGCTGCCAACAATCCGGGACGAGTGTTTCCAATTGCAATACACGCAGGAGGATATGCAGCAGCATACACTACTCCGCAAGGGGACACATTGCTGAAAAACTGGATTTCCGAAGTTTCTGGATACCCCTGCGGCATGATAAACCGTACCCGATTCGCTTCAAAGACAATCCTGAACCGCGGTGACTGGAATTCGAAAGCCAACTCTATTCTCCAGCAGAACTCTTGCGTCAACATTGCGGCACGCTGCACCATTGACTGTGCTACGCGAGACCTGACCGTTGAAGTGGAAGTTTATTACACCGGAACATCTACGGCCAATATAAACTTTCTTAACGTAGCCGTTCTTCAGAACAATATTCTGGGACGTCAATCGGGCATGGCACTGAATCCCGATCAGGTTGTCGGTACCCAATACAGTCACATGCACATGTTCCGCAAATTCATGTCAGCCAGCACATGGGGTGACACGATCAAAAATACTTCGCAGGGTTCTTTCTTCACAAAAACCTACACTTGCCAGCTTCCCGCTACCATAAGCAGCACTGCCGTAGTTCCAAGAGACATCAGCATCGTGGCCTTTGTCGCCGAAAACAAAAACAACATCATTACCGGCTGCGAACCGAGCATGCACTACCTTAACGGAACTCCTTATCTCAGCACTTTCAAAAACACCAACTCTTACAATTCCTGCAACGTAGAATACAACACATACGTTACTTTGAAAAACCTTTCCACCGACACAATATCTTCCGCCGAAATCATGTACGGAAAAGACGGATCCGTCACCAACTCCCTTATACGCAACAATCTTAGCATAGCTCCAGGAACACAAGACACCATACATCTGCCTGTCATAGGCGGAAGCGGATACCTCTCCGGCAGAGAATACACCCTGAAAGCTTACTTGCTGTCATTCAACGGCGACACGGTGTCACCCGACCAGCAGTCGCTTAAAGTTTCTAAAACGAAAGTCAATGCCCAAGGCAACCTCACATTAACCATCAACACCGATGCTTACGGAAGTGAAACCACATGGAAATTCAGAAAAATCGACGGTACGATAGTTGCCTCCGGCGGTCCGTACAACAATCTGACTTCCGCAGGTACCACAGAACATATTGAAAACATCACTGTTCCCGGCAACGGTTGCTACTACATTGAAGTGGAAGATGCTGCCGGCGACGGCATCAACAGCACAAGCTACGGGCAGGGCAATTTCAAAATCGTTGATGCCACCGGAAACACTGTCGTAAGCAACAACGGACAGTTCGGATCCATAGCACGCTATTTTATGAACATGACCGGATTTCAGGGCATAGACGAAAGTTCTGAACCTGAATTTGCCATATTCCCCAACCCTGCAAAGGATATAGTTACCGTAAACAGCGACTCCGAAATTCATCAGATTGACGTCATAGACCTTCAGGGAAAAGTCCTTTCAAGCTACGCTTCCAACACGATTTCCGTTGCCGACTTGGCACAAGGGACATATCTGCTCCGCATAATCACCGACAACGGTGCAAGCATACGCAAGATTGTTAAAGAATAAACCAATCAGGACATATTGGAAAAAGTGCAAGTAAAACTTGCACTTTTTTTGTTTTCCACACACTACAGAAGGCTTCTTTCCGTTATTGGTACAGAAGATTCACGACCATGAAGAAATTTGCCGCCATTTTACTATTCTGTTCCCTGATATTCAGTGCGACACAGTCTCAAAAAAGCAGATTCCCTCAAGGATATTTCATTTCGCCATTGGCCACACAGCTGGCTGTTTCGGGAAATTTCGGAGAAATACGTTCAAACCACTTCCATTCTGGAATTGATTTCAGAACCGGAGGCGTCGTGGGAGAACCCGTCTATGCCGTAGCCGACGGTTATGTTTCTCGGATAAAGGTATCGGGGTACGGAGGTGGAAAAATCGTATACATCACACATCCCAACGGCTTCAAGAGCGTATACATGCACCTGAACAATTTTTGCGGCAGGACAGCCGAGTGGGTCAGCAATTACCAATACAGCAACCGCAAATGCGAATTTGACATTGACATTGATAAGGACGCCATACCCGTAAAAAAAGGCGAACAGATAGCAAATTCGGGAAACTCCGGTTCTTCCGAAGGGCCTCACCTGCATTTTGAACTCCGCTACGCCGAAAACGACAAGACCATAAATCCGCTGCTTTTCGGATATTTCCTGAAAGACGACATTGCCCCTGTGATTCACGACATAAAGATATACCCTTTCGGCGAAAGCACCACGATAGACGGCAGAAACACCGCATGCTTACTTTCGAAAATATCGCAGAAACCACTGAAAAAAAACAAAGGAAATCCCGACTTCCACGACACCATAACCATCGGCGGGAGATTTTATCTCGGCATATATACCACCGATGCCAGCTCCGGCTCAGTGGGCAAAAACGGCATTTACCGAATAGAACTCACTGCCGATGATGAACTCATTTACAGTTTCTGCGACAGCACCTTCATGTTTGAAGAAACCCGTGCCGTGAACACCATGATAGACTATCCGCTTTATTTGAAAAACCGCACGCCTTTTCTGCTCAGCCGTGTAATGAAAAGTAACCGGACCGGACTCTGCAAGGCCCACAAATCGGGCGGATACATTGTTTTCGATGATGACCGATACCACAAAATCACTTACACCGCATGGGACTTTTCCGGCAACAAAACAGAAAAGACATTCTATGTGTTCCCCGCTCCTGACCACAAGGTCACCCCGAGGAAAAAGTCTTCTTCCGACGGGATTCCGCTGGCCTACTACACAAAAAACCTTCACAAGACAGCCAATTTTGCCGTCGAAATGGAAGAAAATACCCTCTATGAAAACGATTACCTCGAATACCACACCTCACTGCCCCGTCTCACCTCGCTGCTCTCCGACGTTTACTCCATAAAACTGGCCAATTCGGAACTCCCGCCGCACAAGTCTTTCAAACTGAAAATCCGTATACCCGACAACTACCGCAATCTGAAAGACAAAATGCTCATTGTTTCCACTTGGGGCAACAAGATTTACGCACAACCCTCCTACATTGAAAAAGGTTTCGTAACCGCCGACATCAGGACCTTCGGCAATTTCGCCGTATCGCTCGACACGGTGGCTCCAACGGCGACCCCCGTCAATTTCAAAGACAAGACTGCTGTAAAATCAAATTCTCTGGAAATAAAAATCAGCGACAACCTCTCAGGTATCGCCGAGTACCACTGTTACGTAAACAGCTACTGGACTTTGGCCGATTTCAACGGAAAGACATCTTCGATTACCGTAAAACCCGAAAACCTCAACATCGGTGAAAACGCACTGAAACTCGTAATTTACGACAAACTCCGCAACGTTGCCGAATACGAATGGACCATAATCAGATAGACATCACCGCAACAGAAAATCCTGACGGCTGAGTTCTTTTCTGAAAAACACCAAACCGGCATAAAAAACGTCCAACGAAAGCACCACCCTTCCGTTTTTTCTGACATCAAGCCACAGCAATTCGTTTTGTTCATTCCCGTGTATTTCAGAAATCACAAAAACCGTGTCGTTGGCAACCTTGCCGGAAAGGCTTTCCATCCAGCCGGAAAAATTTTCCGGTTTGCAGACCATTACTCCCACCTTTTCTTCCCGAAAATCATCTACACCGCCTATCTCGCAGACCTTGAAGTTCCCAAATTTTTCCATTGCCGCCAGACAATCCTTAAACTTGCTGCCGGCAGACAGATTTTCTTCAAACACCACATTGGGCAGACCGTAATAATCGGCAATCTTGCAGCACAAAGCAACATTCCTTTTCCACGACCTCCGCAGTCCGCCTGCTCCCAGCACATCATCTTTCAGCTTCGGGGTCAAAACATTACAGTAGAAATCGAATACAAACGGCGAGTGCAGGTTGTACTTGTTCTTTGCCCTAAGATAATACGCAAGACGGTTCATTTTACTGATTCTTTTTTTTTGAAGACTTTATCTTTCCCGTGCCGACGAACCATTTGTATGTGTCATAAATTGCCGTTTCTATCGGAGTCTGCGGCATGTTCAAACCTTCTATCGCCTTTTCGCACGAATAGTATTCCTGCACCGAGAGCTGGTCGAGATTCACACTTGAAAACACCACCGGAATGCCGATTTTTCTGAGCATATCTCCCATACATCCGACCACTTTGAGAATGAAATCCGGCAAAAGGACAATCCTTGCAGGCGTTCCGCAAACCGTTTTCTGCAAAAGATAGTACTCCTTCAGACTGAGGTTTCTGTTCCCTGCAATGTACCTTTGTCCCGAAACGCCCATTGTCATTGCATTGACGGCTGCAGCAGCCACATCTCCCACATGGACGAAATTCTTTCCACCCTTCGGTATTGCGACAATCCTCTTTCCATATCCTGTCAGGAACATCTCTCCCGAACTCGGTTTCGTGTCGTATGCTCCGAGCATGAATGTCGGATTTACTATAACCACATGGTTCTCAGAATCTTCAGCTTTGGCAAGGAACAGTGACTCTGCCTTGGCCTTCGCCATTGCGTAATATGATTTGCTGAACGGATATTTCATGGGCTCCGTTTCATCTGCATGAACATCTGACGTACCGTAACCTATTGTATTTACAGTACTTATATACACAATACTGCGGATTTTCCTTTCCTCGCAGACTCTAAGCACATTCTTCGAACCATCTGCTATGATGTTTTCGTAATAAGAATATTTCAAAGGTGACATATCGGTAGTTCCAGCTGCATGAATCACTGCCTCGCAACCTTTAGCAGCCTCGTACAAATCGCTGTAATTCATGAAACTGCCTTCAAACACACACAGTTTGTCAGCTTTTATGTGCATTTTGCCGGCATCTCGCACTATGGCATGAATTTCATGATTTTGTTCCAACAGTCTCGCAATGATATTGTGACCGAGAAGTCCGTTGGCTCCGGTAACCAGCACTTTCATATTCAATGATTTAAATTATAGAAGGTATTTATTTCATCGAAAACGGGCAGTATTTCATCCAAAGTGGTAACGGAGACCAGTTTCATGCGGAACTGCTTGAAATCCCTCAGTCCTCTGAAATAGCCCGAGTAATGTTTGCGCATCTCCAGCATTGCGGTGCGTTCTCCCTTCCACTGAACGGCCGAAAGCAGGTGTTTTCTGCACACGGACACTTTCTCTTCCACCGGTATTTCCGAAATTTCTTCGCCGGACATAAGGCGTTTCGTCTGTTCGAAAATCCACGGATTTCCTATTGCCGCACGGCCTATCAGGATACCGTCAATGCCGTAGCGTCTTCTGTATTCTGCTGCCATTTCGGGAGAAGTGATGTCACCGTTTCCGAAAACGGGGATTTTCAGACGGGGATTTTCTTTGGTTTTTGCTATCAAAGTCCAGTCGGCGGTACCTCGGTAGAGCTGAGTCTTTGTCCTTCCGTGAATGCTTATGGCCTGTATTCCCACATCCTGCAGCATCTCTGCGAGTTCCACAATGGGTTTGTCGGTTTCGTCGTATCCGAGCCTTGTCTTTACCGTAACGGGAAGTCTGGTAGCATTCACGACGGCTTTTGTTATGCCAAGCATTCTTGGAATATCCTTCAATATTCCCGAGCCTGCACCTCTTCCTGCTATTTTCCGCATGGGACAGCCCCAGTTTATATCCACGAAATCGGGATTCACCCGTTCTACGAATTCCACTGCCTTTATCATGGATTCTTCGTCGTTGCCGAAAATCTGCACGCCGACAGGGCGTTCGGAATCTGCAAACTGCATTTTTTTCAGGCTTTTGTCGACTTCGCGTATCAGGGCTTCGGAAGCGATGAATTCCGTTATCAGCATGTCGGCACCGTATTCCTTGCACACCGCACGGAACGGCATGTCGGTAACATCGTCCATGGGCGATAGTACCAGCGGGAATTCCCCTATTTCCTTGTCTCCGATTTTTACCATTCCTGTTTCTGCAAAAAAAACGAGGATACTGTGATCCCCGTTTTTTTTATAAATCGTTGGTTGTCATGCTTATTTTGTCGATATTACCAGATAGTTGGTGTATCTCCAGAATTCGGATACATTCTTGATTTTCAAAGAGGTGCATGTCTTGCCGTCTTCACTCATAACGAGTTCGTAAGAGCCTTCCGGATGTTTGGAAACCACCTGTACGCCTTTGGCATTCACTGCAATGGAGGTAACGCTTCTCTTGTCAACCTGTCTGAAAACCTGCTGAGCATTTGCATCAGCCGTAACCTGCTGTTTTCTGCCTATGCCTATGAATCCGCCGGTCTTTGTCAGCACGCCGAGTTCTTTGAGTTCAGTGTATGTTCCGACGATATAATATACCTTGTTGGCTTCGTTGGTCTGGGTTTCTATAACCTGATCCTTCTTTGCGTTGGTCTCAGTAAGAGTACGAACGTCATTATTGAGGCCTTCAATAACTATTTTCTTCTGTTCCAATTCGGTAAGAAGATTTTGTATTTCTGTTTCCTGTTCGTTGATTCTGGTCTGAAGTTTTTCAACAAACTCCTGAAGTTTGACGTTTTCCTTGTGCGAAGTCTGGACTTTCAGGTTCAGCTGATCAAGTTTTTCCTTGTTTGCAGTCATCATTTCGTTGATTTGCGAAATCTGGTCGTTGATCTGAAGCTTAACATCAGAACGGCCTTCTACTTGGGAACGTTTGAGCTGTTCCACATTACCGAATTTAGATGTTACCGTAGCCAGATTGTCTTCGATTTCGTTCAGAACTTCAAACAAAGAAGACACTTCTTCTTCCTGACCGTCAACTATGGCCTGCAGGGAATCTATTGTTTTCTGAGATTTGGCACGTTCTTCTTCTCCGGAATTACAAGCCACAAAAGACATTGCAAGTGCTACGATTCCTACAAAAACTGTCATTTTTTTCATGATACATTACTTTTTAAATAATTATTAAATTTATTTCTATTGTGAGTACGCCTATAACGCAATTGTTTTCACTTTATTTTCATTTTTTCGTTTTTTTTTCAAAAAAAACATCAACGGCTTTCCTTTATCCATACTTTCATGCTTTTTTTGAACTGTTTGGCAAAATATTTGTACCATTTATCTGTAGTATAATAAGTTATGGCATCCATTGCATCTTCATAGCTGTAGTTCTGCTTGTTCATTTCGTAGGACATGAGTTTTCCGAGACGCTGCTGTATATTCTTTGTCTCCGACGACTTGTATTCCATATCCTTCAGTGCTCCGAGTGCTTCGAGTGATACCATGTATTCCTTGTAACGCACCAGAATTTCTATGGCGTTCAGAGTAAGGTCAACATCGTCGAGGTTTACAAGTATCTGACGGAGAGGAGTATGCTTGATGTTAGAGTTTTCCAATTCGTACATGTTATACAGCGTTTCCAGTGCTCCGTACTGCTGTATGTAGGAACTTGTATCGCCGGCTTTCAGCGACTTGTAGGCTTCGTCAAGACGGTCGATGTATTCGAGCGGTTTTTCAATCTGTTTCATCAAGGCCTTGAGTTTCGACTTGTCCAAACGGCATTTGCGCGATTCCGGAACGGCCAGTGCCTGACGCACGTAAGCCTCGGCCTTGTAATAATCGTTGCGTTTTATGCAGTCCAATATGCTGTAAACATAACTGTTGAGCTCGTCCTGACGCTTGCTGCACACTTTCTGGTCGAGGGCATTGATGTAGGAATTCATGATGCGTACTATTGCAGTATCTTTTTCCATGTTGTAGCTCTTTATCAGGGAATTTGTCAGGGTAACCAGACTGTCGGCCGTATTGGCATCGCCCTGCCATATTGCATATTCGGCTGCCGACATACGTTTGGCCGTTATCTCGCGTATGGCCGTGTGGTACATGTTGTCGAGTTCCGATTTCTCGCCTTCTATCTTTGCAAGCTGGTTGGCACTTTCAAGGACTTCCATGGCCTTTTCGAAACTGTTTACCGAAAGCAGTGCCCGTGTTTCATAGAATTTGTCATCGAGTGCCTTGCTGATTGGCTGATTGGTCTTGGTGATTTTCTTGGTTTTCTCGTTCACGTACGTCTTTTCCACCTTATCCACTTCCTCCTGAACCTGTTCAGGGGTCTTCTCTTCGTCGGCATCAGCCACGAAATCGCTGTATTTCTCCGAATACGACGTATCGACGGCATTTTTCTCTATGGCTTCGTTTTTCTCTTCATACTTTGTCTTTGTCGGTTCCAGTTTTGCAATCTGTGCTTCAAGATTGTTGCGGACATCTTCATCGGTGTATTTGGAAAGTTCGCGTGCCTTGTCGAGGTATTCCTGATACAATGCTGCCTTGCGGTCTCCTTCGAGTTCTTTGGCTTCGTTGATGTAATTCTGTGCAATTTGTTTTATAAGTTGCTGAAAATCAGTGTTTGGAGTTATATTATCCTTATTTCCCGAGTAGTACTCGTATGCTATTACCGCAAAGGTCTCGGCCACTGCGTTTCTGCCAGTGCTGAGCGATTTTCGGGCCAGTTTCAGATGGTCGCTGTAAATCTGGCTCTTGCTCTGCGATATTGCCTGACGGAGGTTTTCTTCCCTGCATATTTTCAGAGTGTCGCCTTCGCAGTATTTTTCAAGCTCCGAAAGCACTTCCATGGCGCGTGCATGCTTGCCCTGATTTGCCAGACTCATGGCATAAAGGTAATTCTTGTCGTAGGTATATTGCAGAAGATTGAGTACGAGTTCTTTCTGATTGACATCGGGAGACATAGTCCTTATTATCTCGCTCAGACGTCCGGCACCTTGGGCTATCCGCATGCTGTCAAGGTCAATTTTTGCAAGCTGATAGTTGGCCATCACATGCTTCGGATTGTGTTTCAGTGTTTTGTTGAACAGGATTACAGCCTTGGCCACGTCATTGTTTTCCAACGACGCAAGTCCTTGACGGTAAGTCAGTTCGACCATTCTCGGCGTAAGGTAATCTATTATTTCACGGTTCTGCTCAGTGAGTGAACTCAATGCATACCAGCGTTCGAACACCTGCACATCTTCGCGGTAGTCCTGATACTTACGCACGACATCTTCGGCTTCGGACAGCTGCGAATTGTAAACCGCAAGCAGTTCGGGGGCATCGTAACGGATTTGCGAAATTTTTCTGATGTTTTCATTAAGTTCCTCAATAGCGAGCTTGCGTTCGTTATCGGAGAGTTTCTGTGCATAAACACTTGAAAATGCGAATATTGCAACAAGTGAAAATAAAAATACCTTTCTGTACATGGCCTTAATTTGCATAATTAATCACTTGCAAAGATACTCAATTTATCAACGACCGGGTTATGTCCTTTCACATTTTCATAAACCTCCGTTTGTTGATAAAATCGGCATAAAGAAAGGCAACGCTTTCCGCTTTCCGGTTCACCGCATTCAAATCAGCCCCGAATCGTAATCGCCCAGAACGCGTGTCAGGCAGGAAACGAAGTCTTCAATGTCTGACACTGTCGTATCAAACGAACACATCCAACGGACTTCGTCCTTGTCTTCGTCCCAGTCGTAGAAGAAATAATGCTTCTGCAATTCCTTCCATACCTGTCGCGGAAGTTTTGCGAAAACCGCATTCACCTGAACCGGATACAATATTTCGAGATGATGGAGGTTCTTCACTTCGTTGCACAATAGCTGAGCCATCGTATTGGAATGGGTGGCATTGCGTTTCCACAGGTCGTTTTCGAGATAAGCCTTGAACTGTGCTGCCACGAACCTCATTTTGGAACACAGCTGCATTGCCTGTTTGCGACGGTACAAGAAATCACCGTTAATTTCAGGGTTGAGGATAACAACGCTTTCGCCCATCATGAGTCCGTTTTTGGTTCCGCCGAACGACACTGCATCGGCACCTATGTCGGTGCTCATTTCGCGGAAAGTGCAATCCAAGGCCACCGCCGCATTGGCGAAACGTGCTCCGTCGATATGCAGGTAGAGTCCGTGAGCATGCACGAAGTCTGATATTTCGCGAAGTTCGTCCAAGGTGTACAGCGTGCCGAGTTCGGTTGGCTGTGCCAGCGAAACCACTTTCGGTTGCGAATGGTGCTGGAATCCGAAGCCGTGCAAGTGCTGCTTTATGAGTTCGGGAGTGAGTTTTCCGTCCGGTGTCGGCACCGTGAGCAGCTTGGCACCTGTAATGCGCTGCGGTGCCCCGCACTCATCCACGTTTATGTGTGCTGTCTCGGCACATATCACTGCGTTGTGTGACCTCAGCATCGAATCCAGACATAGTACGTTGGCTCCCGTTCCGTTGAACACGAAATACACGCTGGCTTTCTCGCCGAAATGTTCTTTAAAAAGCTGCTCCACCCCAGCAGAATATTCGTCTTCACCGTAGGCCATGGCATGTTCCTTATTCACTTCTGCTATCGCTTGCAGAACTTCGGGCGACACGCCCGAATGATTGTCGCTTCCAAATCCTCTTTTCATGTCTTGCGTAAATATATCATAAAAAAACAAAACAACGAAACGCATTCCGTTGCTTTGTAAAATCTTTTTTCAGAAAATCGTTCAGAATATAAGTGCTTTCGCAAATTTCGAAACTGCGACTTCCACTTCGCGAACGTTTCTTCCCACGACATCCGTCTGAGGGCGTTCAACCTTGCCGGTAGTGCAGTTTATCAGCATTGCTTCGGCATAAACACGTCCGTTACTTTCGTTCAACAGAATGTAGCAGACACAATCTATTCCGTTCAGAGCCTGCAGAGAGGTCAGAACTGAAGACGGCACATCGGTAGAACTGTGGTTCAGACTTGCAGTTGCCACTATGCCATCTACGGTGGCATTTGCAGTTGCCGATATCGGCGACATACCCTGCATTACGGAGAGCATCATGTTCTTGGCGGCATTTTTGTATGTTGCATTAGCCGAACCCTGCGGTTCTGCCACAACCACACTGCGTGTTTGTGCAAAAACGCCTGCCACACTTAACAGGAGCAGACTTGCTATAACTATTACCTTTCTCATTTTTCTATTTTTTTGAGCATATTTCGAAATGCAAAGATACACTTTTTTTCGGAATCATGCAAATTTTACCTTTATAGACACTTTTTTTTGCAACTTGCTACATTTTTTTTCAGAAATGATAACCCATTCGCAGCACGAGCATTGCGGGGTTGATTTTTCCGTTGAGGAATTTCCGTGTTTCGCTGACCGGAGTGGAACTGTCGTGGTACACTTCACGTTCAAAATCGCCTTTCACCGAGGCTGCACCGAGTCCGTAGTAATATACTCCGAAGCTTAGGTTGTTTGAAAAGACCATGCTTACTCCCATGCGGTATGCAAACGACACTGCATTGTCGTAGTATTCTCTGTATTCCTCTGAGTCATAGCTGTGGCGGAAAGTATTCCAATACATGTAATAATTGGTAATGAAACGGAAATTGATACCGCAGGCGGCTTCGAAACGGAGGTCGAATGCATCCAGTCCGACAGGCAGTGTATAATTTGCACCCAACATCAGCGGAACATTCATAAAATACTGGTCGGTACGGTCGTACTTGTCATACTTGTATGAGAAGTTCACTTCCAGTGTTTCGTAATACGATTTCAGCGAGTGGCCGAGTCCGTTGATGAAAAAGTCGAGCGAAGCCGAAAGGTGCAGATTTTCCACAGGCATCGGGTAACTATATTCCACTCCCGCATTGCCCCCTATTCCGGCTCCTCCGAGAGGTGAAGGGTCCTGCATTCCCCAGCCTACTATCCTTTCGTCTTGGACAAGGACACTGCCGTAATCGCCAACGGCGAAGTTGCAGCCTCCGTACACAGCAAGGCCTTTCAGTTTCTGTGCCGACACATTCGATACACAGAGCAGAAAGACGATGCATGCCAATATTGTCTCCAGTCTTTTCATGATTTCAAAAAAAGGTCGGGTCTTCTTTTTGGGAAGTACCCAACCTATATGTTAAATTCAACAGAATATCCTTATTTTATTCTTCCGGGATATACCTTCAATGCTTCTTCGAGACATTTCATTGCACTCTTTATAGCATCTACGTTGAGGCAATAAGTAGCTCTCACCTGACGGCGGCCTTTTTCAGGATCTGCATAGAAACCTGTTGCCGGTGCGAACATTACCGTTTCGCCGTTGTAGTTGAATTCTTCGAGCAGCCACTGGCAGAATTTGTCGGAGTTGTCGATCGGGAGTTCAACGATTGCATAGAAAGCGCCTTTGGGATTCGGGCAGAAACATCCGGGTATCTTGTTGATGCCTTCAACGAGCACGTTGCGGCGTTCCACGTATTTTGCCTTTACTGCGTCGAAATATTCCTGCGGAGTGTCGATGGCGGCTTCGGAGAAAATCTGTCCGAAAGTCGGTGGGCTGAGACGGGCCTGAGCAAGACGCATGGCTGTGGAGAACACTTCCTTGTTCTTGGTTACGAGGCATCCGATACGTGCACCGCAGGCCGAGTAGCGTTTCGATACGGAATCCAGAAGGATAGTATTTTCTTCGATGCCTTGAAGCTGCATTACCGAGAAATGTTCGTGTCCGTCGTAGCAGAATTCACGGTAAACTTCGTCGGCGAAGAGGAAGAGGTCGTGTTTCTTTACTATTTCGGCAACTTTCATGAGTTCTTCTTTCGAATAGAGGTAACCAGTGGGGTTGTTGGGGTTGCAGATCATCACTGCTTTGGTTTTCGGAGTCATTGCCTTTTCGAATTCTTCGATGGGAGGCAGTGCAAAACCGTCCTTTATATCCGAAGGGATTGTCTTGATTGTAGCACCGCAAAGTTTTGCAAAGGTGTTGTAGTTTGTGTAGTAAGGTTCGGGGATGAGGATTTCGTCACCGGGGTTCAGGCATACGGTGAAAGCGAACTGGAGTGCTTCGCTGCCGCCGCAGGTAACCATGATTTCTTCGGGAGAAACGTGGATGTCGTTTTTGGCGTAGTATTCGGCCAGACGCTTGCGGTACGACATGATACCGGCGGAATGGCTGTATTCGAGCACGTCAACTTTGGTTTTCGACAAAACGTCCAAGGCTCCTTTGGGAGTTTCAATATCGGGCTGTCCGATGTTGAGGTGATAGACTTTTATTCCTCTTGCTTTGGCTGCATCTGAAAACGGAACGAGTTTGCGTATTGCCGATGCAGGCAGTTCTGTACCTTTTTTTGATATTTGTGGCATGTTTTTTATTTGATTTTTTTAAACAAGGAAATATTTCCGTTTTCTGCGGAAATACTTCTCTATTATGGTTAATTCTTAAAGTTCTCTCAGTCGTTTAGTTGTTCTTGACTGTGCCCTTGATAGTCAGAGTAACGGTCGGAGTGTTTACGGCATTGGAGTTTACGGTAACTCTTTTCTGGAATCCACCCAGATTGTTGGTGTTGTAGCGAACTTTGATGGTACCTGTCTTGCCAGGCATCACCGGAGCTTTGGTCCAACTTGGAGTAGTGCAGCCGCAGGATGCTCTCACGTTCGAGAGGATGAGAGGTTCGTTGCCGGTGTTGGTGAACTGGAATTCGCAGTTGCCGTCGCCGCCCTTTATCACGTCGCCGTAATTGTGTTCCAATGAAACGAATTCAATTTTTGCACCGTTGGCATTTGCCTGTTGCTGTGCGTCGTTTTTCTGCTGTGCGTTGGCATATCCCATTGTCAAAACTGCCAACATTGCCATTAAAAATACTTTTTTCATGATATTTATATTTTTTTATGTTTTCCTAATGTACTGATTCATTGACAAATTACAAATCTCTTTGTAACATGCCGACCTGCAAAATTACGAAATTTTATTTATTTTTCCACTTTTTTCTTCTTTTTTTTCAAAATTACGTGCAGAATTGTCTTTTCCGGCCATATATTTTTCCGCATATCGCCTGCGACAGCATTTTTACATAAAGACATAGGAGGAGCGTCTGTCAGACGCTCCTCCTACACTGAGTCGAAAATATTTCCGTTTATGCTTTTTTAACATTTGCGGCCATACGCCAAGCCGGCAAGAGCGGCACCTACGAGAGGAGCCACTACGAACAGCCAGAGGTTGCTTCATCGCGTCTGCAATTGCATCCTCGATTTCTTCCTCTTTCCATGAGCGTGCAGCCTTGAAGGTTTTCATCACCTGCTGGCCTGCCACATCGAGAACACCCTGCACCACGACACCTCGCGAATCGGTCTTTGTACCTTTCGTAGCCATGAGCTTACCCAACGATTCCTCTGCCCTGCGTAGCTGGTTGTCAATCATTATGTCCATTACCTTCTGAACGTCTTTCTTTATGTCTTGGCGTCCGGCGGCATTGTTTATAACCGAGAGAAGTCTGCTAACCTCACTCCTTCCCATGTCGCTGATGTATCCGTGTCTGATAAGTACCTTTGCAAGGTCGGAAACACGTTTCACGGTTGTCTTGTCGAACTGTTTCTGTAGCCGCATTGCCTTCGTGAGCGACATTAGGGACTTGTTTGCCATGCGTACGGCTTCCGATTTTGCACCTGCGTCGTTTTTGTTCAGTTCTGCAAGCCGCATTGCCGCAAGCGTCATTTTTTCCTGCATTCCCATGCTCTGGTCGTTCCAGATGTCGTCGGTGCCTTCGGGGGTATCTTCTTCGTCGCGGTAGCGGATGTCCTCGTTTTCATCATTGAATCTCTCGCTCAAAGGAATCACATTGCCGTTGTCGTCGTAGGTTACAGGGTCGGCACTCTTAATCTGGTTAGGGTAGAAGGCAACAGCCTCTTGGCGTAAATCACCATTGTAATATACACCATCATATCCTTCAGCTTCAAGTTTCTGTCTAAACTCTATTGATGCAGCCCGATTGTTCTGTTCTGCTAATTTACTAACGTCTTCATAAGTAGCAAAATATGGATTTTCGATATTAAGGAATACCATCATTTTATTCTTACCATACCCATTGCCTTCATTCTCATCCCCATAAAAATAAAATCCATCACCCAACCATCCTGCATCATTGTGTGTTCCGTTCCTTGCTTCGTCAAATATCGTGAAGTTATTAGGTGTGTTATGATAAAATCCTTTTGTGCCAAATGCAGAATTTCGCATGGCTTGTTTTGCTGCATCATCAAACATCTGCTTTGCCTTCTCCATGTCGCCATTCTCCACGGCTTCCTTGTACTCGGCATCAAGTTTCGAAAGATTTTTTTTGCCATTTTCAGAATTTTTCGTATCTTTGCTGACTGAAAGAATATCGGTCAAGATACGCTTATAAAGGGAAGTTCCTCGCGGCAGCTCGTCCAATTCGGCTCCGGCACGCGTTTGAAGGGAATTTCCCTTTAATTCTTTAACATAATACACTTCATGTACATACAACCTGTTCAGGTTATTATCCTCTCTCGCTCTGCAGAATACATAACCACGCTCTCTGTTATATTCTACCGGGTAAGCAAAGAAGTGATTGTTTATCGGATTGTCTTCGTAATCTTCGACAGAACCAAGATATACCGCATTATTGAATCCTTCTTTCAAAGTTGGCAAGGCATCCAACTTTGCCTGACCATATCCATGCCCGAGCGAACTCGAAACAGACTTCTTATCGATAGTTACGACACCGACCTCGGTATCATACTCTCGCGGTCTTTCAAACTCGATGTTCGCCCATTCGTCAGCAATCTTTCTCGCACTCTTTCCATCCTTTGCGACAATTGAGTTTTTCTCCATGTGGGTCGGTGTTGCAGACTCAAGTTTCTCCTTTATTGCAAATTTCTCTTCACTGCTAAGAGACGCGAACTCTCGAGTTCTACCCTCCCCTTCACTGTAGCGGTCATTTGCACCAAAATAAATATCATGCTCTATATCATTTATTTCTTTTACCAGTTCTTTGAGACGGTCTTTTTTCTCTTGTGGGATTTTTTCATACGAATCCCGTTTTGCGGCATTGTATTCGTCTTTTGCCTTGTTGTATTCTTCCCAGTGTTCGTATGCCCATTCGCTCCAAGCATCTATGGAATTTTTGCTTCCTTTGGGGATTATGCGTACATTTTTTGAAGGTTCGAGGGTATTCTTGGTATGCCATACCAGATGTCCGTCGCTTGTCCTGAAGCCCATTATATCCATGCCTGTCCACGCATCGGTTACAGGTTCTGTGGGTACTGAATTGTAAACGGCATTCTGTAAATCTGCAATCAGTTCCAGCCTTTCCTGTTTTCTGGATTCGAGTTTATCCCGCAATGCCTTTTCTTCTGCCGATTCTGATTGCGGAGTGAAAAAAGCCGCTATGGTTTCTGCCGAGTAGTAGTTGGTGCGGTTGCCATACATTGATGTGTGGTGCCATTCATCGGCTCGTATTTCAGACAGTGAATCTTTTATTTGTTTCAGTGTTACCGTCGGTGCATCCGGTGATTCTTTTTTTATCAGTTCATTGACTTCTTCCGCAAAGAATCTGTCCATTTGAGATTTGCTTCGCAAACCGCGTTCTTCGGCATCAACGGCTCTTTTGCTTTTGGAATATCCGACATATCCGCTGTTGCCGCCGAAATATCTCCTCGAATACACCGCTTCGTCGTCAAGTCCGAGTTCGTTGCGTTTCACAATGTCGCGTGCCTTGTCCACGTAGTTTTCTTTTCCGTGTTCGAGACGTTCCCTGCTCCGCCACAGCATGTAGCGCAGTTCGTTGTCGCCGAGTTCAACCCAGCTCGGGAGTTTCATCGTTCCGAGGAATCTGTCCAATATCCTGCGTACGGCTTCCTTTATGTGCTGCCACAGCGTGCGTTCCTTTTCCGTGAAGTCCTCGAAGGGTTTTTCCGCAAGTCTGCCGAACAGCTCGTCGGTTTGTATTCTGCGGTGTTCCTCGTAACTCTTTGCCTTTTCGCCGTTGTCCAGCGTGTCGTCGGTAAAGGAACGTCCCGCCTTCATGTCCACTTCGTACTTCAGTTCGCCGTTGAGGTGTCCGTAAACTTCATCGAGGAAGGCGTTGTAGTTCTCTTCGCCCACGAGTTCGCGCAGTCCCTTGTGTGCGACGATTTCATGACACATGGTTGCGGCAACGTCTTCAGTGTTCCGGTTGTTCGGGAGTACGATGACCACCTCTCCGGTGTTCGTGTTGTACCAGCCTTTGGCTCTGCGTCTGCGGGATTCTATCGCACCGTTCGCGTGCGTTATCTCGTTCACGTCTTCTATTACTCTGACGGGAACGTTGAGTTTCGAGGAAAGCTGCGAAACGACCTCTCTCTGTTTTTCCGATTCACGAATTGCAGCAGTTGTTTGTTTATTTGTTCTGCTGTCGGATTCTCGTTCCACAACCACAGAACCCATTCCTGTAGTTCCCTCTCGTTGCAGTAACTCAAAAGAACGAGTACCGTCCCCACGAACCCATCCTCCGAGAGCGCTGATTCTTTCAGCAAGTCTATTAGCAGTCTCTGTGTCTCTGACAGTTCCGGATATTTGGGTAGTTTTTTCATGACGGAGTTCATTTATTAAATCTTCATTTCCTTTAATAGGTAACGCTGCTTTTATTGAAAAATTGCCCTCATTATCAATATTATCGCACAGGTAATAGAATTTGTCAGTAAACACATGACATCTATCCTCCTTGTTCGGATATGTCGCTATCTGGTGAGCAATCTTGGCGTATTCGGATTGGTTCACAACAATATCTTCTTCCCCGTCTCGGTAGCGGGTGTCCTCATTTTCATCATTGAATCTCTCGCTCAAAGGAATCACATTGCCGTTGTCGTCGTAGGTTATAGGGTCGGCGGATTTGATTTGGGAAGAACTGAAAGCAACATATTCATTTACGGATTTTTCCATAGCACCGTAATCCACACCATCACGAATATTATTGAATATTACTCCGTCATAGCCATTTTTCTCTGCATATTCAGCCCATCCGTATGTATCATATGTTTTGCCTTTGAACTCTATTCTGTTGTATGTTTGATTGTTTGCGTCAATAACCAATGGATTGGATATGTTTAGGAAAACAGAATACAAATCTCCGTAACCTTCTGCATTTCCTTTTTCTGATACAAAGAAATGACCTTGATTTCTTTCTCCGTCAACAACTCTCTTGAATACATTAAAACGGCTATGTTCGGTGTCGTACCATTTCATCTTGTCGTTCCACACTCTCTTTTCATCGGTATTCAGAGTTCCATGATACACCACCATCGGCTCACCCTTCTCATCCACAACCTTAGTGTTCGGCATAGCCATCTTTGCCGCATGCTTCACAAGTTCAGCCGCCTTCTCCATGTCGCCATTCTCCACGGCTTCCTTGTACTCGGCACCAAGTTTCGAAAGATTTTTTTCTGACAATTCAAATAATTTTGGTATCTTTGCACCCAAAAGGGATTCTCCTTCCGTCTTGGGCGTAAAGTGCAGGGATTTGCTATTCAATTCATTAGCACGTTGTGAGATACCTTTTTTTGTATTATAAAAAGACTTTGCTGTTAGATTTCCACGCTTAGTTGTGTATATTTCGGCAAGGTTATAAGTGCCGTTCTCATTCCTTTTTAAGAATACAAATGTCTTGTTTCCCGTCTTCTTGTTTACGCCATACGCCACATAGTCCGGATTGCTAATAACATCAACCATAAATCTGATGTCGCTGTCCGTAAGAGGAATGTTGTTCCCCTTATCCTTTTCATTCTCTCCATAGTGTTCAGAATAGATGTGCCTTAAATCGGAAGGATTAAGCATAAAGTCAACAACATCCTTCATGTCGATTCCGGATACAGACTCTAAATACCTTCTACCATCGTCAGTCAATGTGCCTATTTTCACCGAACCGCCATTAAACTCTCCATTTGCTGCAGAATGGAACAAACTTAACACTTTATCCTTTACGGAATCTTCCTCCTCTCCGTCACGGTAACCCTGCTCATCCCCCTTCTGGAACATCATACCCTCCTTACTCTTCGCCGCCTTCACACCGTCATTGCTCCCCGGGTCGAACCCGCCCAGCAGGTCGTTCATCGCCATGTCGGCAAAGTCCTCCGACTTCATCTTCTCAATGCCTTCAACCTTGCCTGAAAACAGGTCTCTCGCCATATTCCAGAATCTGTCCAGCAGTGCCTTTATGTTTGCGAACACACTGCCCACCTTTGCTTTCTCGAATACTCCGTCTGCCTTTTCCATCTCGGCCTTCATCTCGGCCTTGAGACGTTCTGCACCCCGTTTCCCGCTGTAGTGTGCAAATACCTCTTCTGCAAGCTCGTCTTCACTGGTCAGTTCGGGATATTTGGCTTTCACGTAATCCGTAAGGTCTTTGTCGGCAAACATCTCTTTCTTGAGCTGTTCCCATGCCTTGGAGTTGGCTTTGCGGAGTGCTTCCGCCCAAAGGTGCGTATATTCGTGGATATAGGTTTCGCTCCCCGCAATACGCTTGTCGATGTATATCTCGCCGTCCAAAGTGAAGCCGTACACCTCACCGCTTTCGGTGCGGAAGAACCTCATCTTGTCCGTAATCTGCAGGTTGCTCTCATTGAATATCACAAAGTTTCTCGCTTTATCCTCCCTTCCACCGCTAAGGTACTGTGCAGGATAACTGATGCCGACGAAACCTGCCCTGTCAAGAACATTGCTTGTATTTCTCTCTCTGTCTTCTTTGAAAGCATCGACGAGCCTTTCTCTAATCTCCAGTCCTGCCAGCTGTTCCCTCTCGATAACATTTGCAAGTGTATTCCAACCTCCCCTCAACCAGTTTGGACCGTGATTCTCTCTGTCAAGCATTTCTTCGGGAAGGTTGCGAACTGCATCCGCAATTCTCTTTCTTCTTTTTCTGTCAAGTGTCCGTTCCCAGTCAATGTAATTTGAGCCGTTGTTGTCAGGTATCTCAACAGTGTAGAGTATATTCGGTGAACCCTCAATCGTTATTTCACCGTTCTCCAGCGATTGCAACAGTCTTTCCTTTTGCTTGTAAAATTCACGCACTCTCTTTGAACGCGGCGATGCAATTCTTCCGTCTATGTATGCTTGTTGAACATTAGTCTTCAGCTCGTCAAGTGAGTGTTCATATCCTTTGACAAACCATGAAAATGCTGTATCCCAATAGTCAGCATTATTTAAAACTTGTCGGATTGGCACACCGTTCATCATTACCTGCTTCGGACCATAAATTTGTGCGTATCTCTTCCCTATTCCTTCCACTTCGGTAACATATGTTCCCCAGCCGTAAGCCTGCGCACCTTCTCCTTCGCCTATGTGCGAATTGTCGAAAGCCTCAAATTCAGCACCGCTTCCATGAAAGACTTTCATCTGTTTCACATTTGCCCCGTCCGGTAAATCATGCTCGACGGGCAGATAGGTGTAATTGCCTCCGACATCCTTCGTATGCAGCTTCACATCTGCGTCAATAACACGGATATTGCCATCTTTACTGCGAACAATGTTGCTTTTCTGCAGGTCGGCAACCAGCAGTTCTCCATTGCTGAATGCCGTACACTCCTTGTTGATTGGCTTGAATCCCAACCTATCCATATACTCCACTCTCTCCTCAACGGTGAGAGGTGTGGAGGTTGCAAAGTTAACGTATGGCTGTTCAAGGATTCTTACGAACCCCTTGCCGAAATTGCCATACCCCAGCACTCTGTATGCCGAGTTGGGAAATACATAATTGAACAGGGTAACGGCATCGGGGTCGGACTTGAAACGCTTGTCATTCTTGCCACGCGACAACTTGATTACGTGCTCTCTATCCCTTGCTGGATACACATCACTGTCGTGGCCACTGTCAATAGGCTCTGATGCATCAGTAAAGTCGCTCAGTTCTGTGTGCCACTTTCCTGCTGCTTTTGCCCATTTTTCGAGGAGACTTTTCTTTGCTTCCGCAATTCCTCCTCTTGTTGCCTCACGAGTTCTTTCATTCGCAGGGATTGCGCTCTCGCTTGCTCTGGTGTATAGTGCCTCGACTTCATCGCCTCGTTTTCCTTTAAGCATCTCTCGTTCCACTCTCTGTGGAAGTCGTTCAGATACCCGTCGTCCGTACTTGTTTTCTGGTGTTGCATTATTTATGAAGTCTTGAATTTTCTGCAAAGATACAGAATTATATTCACCTGACAAAATAATTCCGTAAATTTCTTTTGCATCCATCTTTCTTTGTGCCTCACTTTCAACAAGTTCACGCTTCGCTTCCGCCATGCTTTTACCAGTAACGATACTGATTGCTTCGGCTATGGTATTGCGTATTTCTTCGCGTTCCCTGCGTCTTTCCGACTCTGCCGCACTCATCTTTATGTTACCGTTGACACGGTCAAGCAGTCTCTGTCCTTTTTCCACATCGCTGGAAAACTTAATCCCTGCTTCCCTGAATATCTCTTCAAGACCTTCGGCCATAGCCATGTCGGCTTCGTCAATGGTTACAGCCTCACCGTCAGCCTTGTGGTAAAGAACCGTCTTTCCGTCAATTTCTTTCTCCTGTACGGTCTTGAAGAATTCGTCAAACAGTACATCAAGTTTGCCTGCTTCCTCTCCGGCCGGATACGGGTTGTGTTCCCACACGCTTTGATATATCGAACCTTTTTCGTATGTGAGATATGTCGATTGCATTCCGTTGCCGGTCATCTTGCGTTCCACATACGATTCGAACGCGCGTGCGAACATCTCGATGTTTTGTGAGAAATACGGAGTTGCCCTCATCTTGTCAAACCATTCACTGTTCTTGAGGATGTCGCTTTCAACCGAGACTTCTTCCGACTCTCCGTTCTTTGCTTTTGCAAGACGCTTTTTTTGCGGAGTAAGTCTGGTTCTGTAATACCACAAGTTGCGAAGCGGCTGGTACCTTCCTCTTTTTCCGGGTTCAACGTCCTTGACAAGAGTCATCAGTTTTTTAGCAACGTCTCCGGTAGGATACGGACCCCAAAGGAACGTATCATCATCTTTCAGTTCCTCGACAAGCCTGTCGTATTCCTCCAACTGTTCAGTTGTCGGCTTTACCGTTACGGTTTCGTATTCCTTTGTCTTGCGGTTGTATCTGCGCGTCGTTCTCCCCTGTTCGAACAGTGTCCGGTAATAACGGGCTTCTTTGTCGATGGCTCTGATAATATTGTCGTATGCCTCCTGTTCCTCGCTTAACGCTATCTTCTTTGTAACCTTCTTTTTTGTCAGGACATCAACTATTTTGGAGAAAATATCCCGGATTTCTTCACGCACACCCTTCTTCCAACTCTGCCCCTCCGTCATGAACGATTCAAGGTCTCTTTCTTGTGCCGTGTTCCTATCCGTCTTGGAGTCCATAAGTGCAAAATAATTGTCGAGAGCATGCCCCCATTCATGTGCGAGGCTCCCTGCACCATGAACTTTTGTGAGGTTTATCACTGCCTTTACGGGTTCGTAGTGTGCCTTCGCTCCGGCTGTACCTCTTGCACCGAATGCAATGCCGAGCCGTCCTCCGAGACTCAGTGCCCGTGGAGACAGACCAAGTACCGTGGCCAAATCCATCAGGGCATCGTATGCCGTATTCAGTGCGCTTTGACGCTCATCATTGTTGACCCAGTTCCCGAACTCTCCTCCACGGAATCCGAAAGTCTCCATAAAGTCGTCTGTGGTAACGTTCTTCCCGTTTCGATAATCAGGTACGCCTTCACGGGTCACCTTGTCGAGTCCGGGAAACTCGAAGTTTTCTCTCTTACGGTTGAGCAGCGATGTTGCACCTTCCTCCGACAACAGATATGCAACAGCATCTTCCCTGCTGTCAAACTCGTCGTATTCTACATTTTTACCATTGCTTGCAGTACGGTACACAACAAACTTGCCGTCCGCTCCAGCTTTTACACGGAAACCTTGCTGCTCTGCTTCAAATACAGGTATGACCTTTTCCGCCTCCTGCACATTGCTGAAGCGTACAAGCTTTCCGTCTTTCCCGACTATCGGACGGTACTTCACGTCCATACCCCAACGCGTTTTCTTTTTCTCTTCGTAATATGCGTAAAACGGCTTGTCGGCATCGAAATCTCCGTCAATATTGGACACAGCGTGCGGTTTGGACTGGTAAAGGGCTTTTATTATGGAACCTGCCGAATATAAGCCCCGTCCGGTGGAAAGTCCCGACACTCCGAGTTCCACAGTCTCGTCGGTGTTTATGAACTTGTATTTTTTTCTCCATGCAGGACGCCCGTCTCCATCACCCCGCTTGAATCCGCTTTTTGCAGTATCTTTCCTTGCACCGCCTATTTTCTCTCCGAAATCCTCTATTTTTTCTTGAGACTGGGTTTCTATGTTCAGTTTTGTCTGTTTTGCTGCTTTTGCAGCGGTTTCCACAGGGCTGTCTTCCGCTTCCTCCGTGGAAACATCGGGATTGGAATCCTTTAATTCCTCAATGTTTTCAACCTCTCCGACACTATTGGTTATTGGTTCCAACTGCATTTCTGCATTTTTTTCTTTGTCGGTTCCGGAATTTTTCGTATCTTTGCCGACGGAAGACAAGCCTTTTTGAGTATTGCCAGCTACACTTTCGAGTGTGAGGATACGGCCACCCTCCAACATGGCTTGTCTCTTTTTTTGTTCAAGAGCTTTACTGTCAAGATAGTGCCAATTGACAACTTCCACATTGTCTTTATTTTCATTCACCTCTACAATCACAGACTCGTTTTTGTCTGCGAGATGAATCAATATCCAATTATACGGACGTGTCGCTTTTTGATTTTGACCATATAGATTTGGGCTAAAGAATACATTACTCAATATCCTTCTACTCTCGCCAGATGTTAAATCTTTGTGATTTTTATTATTCTTTTCAAAAACATTTTTCTTTATTACAATCGGTTTACCATTGGCACCTATTGCATCGTCTATATTTTGTGGAATTGCAGGCAATTCTATATTCCGTGTCGGACTTGTGAAATCCTCATCGGTTATTTCATCAACCGAACCGACACGTTCCAAAATCAGATTTCCGCTTTCATCCGTCGGGTTGCCCTGATTGTCCGTAAAGGCAGCTTCCGCTTTATCTGCGGATACACCACCGGTTACTTGTCCGGGTCGTCCGGATTCATCAAATCCTCCAGACTTACCACCCACTGCACTTTCTCCTCCATTACCGGGTCGTCCGGAAGGTTGAACGCTTTCTTGGTCAGCAGATACTCCGTCTGCCATTCGGGGTCGTTCCAATAGTCCGGTCTCTCCAGTTTGTCCTCTTTGCGCTCCGGTCTGCTCAACACTTCCTCTACTATTCCCCGTAGTGCTGTCAGTTTGTCTTTCTGTTCCATATCTTGTATCTTTTACTTTGAATGTTTTTTCAACGGCTTCTTCACGGGACAGCCTTTCCACTCCTCCGAAGATGGTAGGCTCTCCGTTCACATAACGCTGGTATTCCGAAAATATTGCCTTTATCGAATTTTGTGCGTCCGAAAGCAGTATGGTGGCGATTTCCAGTTCGAGTTCTGAATAATCTTGACTTATTACAGTATTCCCCGTTATGTCCGGTTGTCTCGAAGCGTAAACCATGAGTTTGCGGATTTCCTCGTGCCGTGTCCGGGCATCTTTGTTTTTCCTTACTTCGTTGAGTTGTCCACTAAGTCTCTCCTGAACTTCTCCTGCCGCCATTATGGCATTCTGAATATCTGGGAGCAGTCTTTCTCTCTGTCCCAATCTCATGTCTCCGGCAATAACCTGCATGAGTGCCTTCTGTGCAGCCGAAGGAATGCGGTTGAACATTGCCTCTATATTGTCCGGAGCGTCGCTGAACATTGTCTGCAACACAAGTTTCCGTATGTCAGAACGGGCATCTTCGGTCAATCTGTCTCCTCTGCCGAATGCACTCTGTGCCTGTGTTTCTGTTATTGCTCCCTTGCGGACAAGGTAACCTATGAGGTTCCCGCCGTTAGCCTCTATAAGCTGATTCAACGAGGATTCATCGTTTTCGTCTGCCGTGCCGAGAAGTATGTTCATTGCTGATTCAACACTCTGTGCGTTCATTTTGGCCAGCGTAGGTGCGGCTTCTATGCGGACAATGCCGCCGGTCTCGAGGTCTGTTGCCTTGAACTGTCCAAGACGTATCGCTTCCTCATCGGTAAGAGAACGGTCTGTCTGTCTGACAAGAACTGGGTGTTTCATTGCCTTTATTCTCCCGATGCCGTTGTCGTCAAAACCGAAATCCTTTGCATGGTCAACAAGGTATTGCCTATATCTCTCCTCTGCCTGCGGGTAACCTTGAAGTTTACGCAGTGCTATAGCCCTGTTGTTGCCCTGTATCACTTCACCCCTGCTGTTTATCACAGGAGCGCCGCCGTATGCGTTGGTGCTTGACGTTATCTTTTCAGGTGCAATGTTCTGTGCTATTCTCGTGCTTTCAATGTCGCTGACATCATCGGTACGTTCTTTGGGCTGTGCCTCGCTTATGAAGTGCAACGGATTCCTTGAACCTCCAATGTGTGAAGGTTGCAGTTCGTCTGCTTCAACGACCGTGTAATGTGCGGACACGGGTTTTTCTGTGGTCGAGAAGTCAATCGACGTAAGCTTGCCCGAAACACCGTCTTCTATCTGTTTCTGTCTGTCATAGCGGTTGCCGTCTTTCATCCGGAAACCTCTCGCCCTTGCATCAGAAGCCTTATCGACAACCATGTCTGGCACGTTCCCCTCTTTGGGTTTCCGACTTTGTGCAGTAACACTACTTGCAACATTTTGATTTATAGTGCTTTCCGATTTTTTTTCAATATTTTTTTGGTCAGTTCCAGAATTTTTCGTATCTTTGCCGACAGGAATTGTAGAGGGCATTGTACTGGTCTTTGTCTGAGTGCCGCCCTGTTCAGCATCGAGCGAACCCTCACCAGTTTCGGCAGGCTGGTTAGTCTGAGTATGACGACTATACATCATGTCCTTACCGCTGGCATATTTTCTGTTGAAAATGCCGGCGGTATTTATATTCCAATATATACCATCGTTGGATAATTCCACAACAAGTGTGTTGTTGTGTTTGTCTGTCAATTGCAGCAGAAATGTCGGGTTACCATTTCTGTCTTTCCCTTCCCTTATTGTTTCATAGTTGTTGCCAACATGCTCCACGAAGTCCAATACAGAATTGTACCCAGCCTTCCTAATCTGTTCCCCGTGTCTTGCCTCAATGTGCGCAAGCCCGTATCCTGCATTTGTACTTGGGTCGGTTATCATGCCCTCGCTCAAAAGAATTGGAGCAGGATTAAGTCCGGTATCTTCTCCGATATATCCAAAAGCAATGTCCCCTTTGCTATTGAGAACAAATTGCCGTCCATTGTTGTCTATTTCATCAGAAAGTCTATATTGCACGTCTTTCTTTTCGGACACAGATTGTTCTTTCTCTTCTGTTTTTGGCTGTATTATCTGTGTTACCGGAGCATTCTCGGCATTTTCAATTCTCTGCTCTTGTTCGCTCGCTTCGGGTGCCATCTGTGGTTCTTCTTGTTCCTGAACGGGCACAGATACTGCTTTTTCGTGTTCTGCTTTTATTGCGTCCCACGATTGTGTTTCGGCAAGTATCTTACTGTACTCCTGCTGTGCTTTTGCAAGTTCCCGCTCGGCTTTATCCTCTTTGCCTATCGGTGCGTCGTCGTATGCCTTTTGTTTTTTGTCAAGGTCTTTCTGTGCTTTTGCGAGTTCCTGCTGCTTGTCGGCAATGGTAACATCTATTTTATGCCCTGCATTGTCTCCGTACTTGGCAATAATGCCCTCATATGTGAGTTGTGCAGGTATCTTTCCTGTCTCTGCCGGCTGTTCGGTTTGAGTTTCCTGTGTTTCTTCTGTTGGTGTATCGGAAATAACGCTTTGTTGCTCCTGTGTCGGTTGTTCAACCTCTGCGGATTGTTCTGTTTCAGGCTCTTGCGGTTCGTTGTTTTGGTCAATATTTTCACCCAAATAGCCGACAACTCTTTCACTCATCCTGTCCTCATGTATGTGTGAGGGTTCGTCTTCGCCCGGCACATATAACTCTATAAATCTGCCACTTTCTGCCGGCACAAACTTTTCTCCGTCGAACAATGCCCTTCCTATTACAACACCTTGTTTGGCTTCCCCGTCATCACTTGTGAATGCGATTGTGGTTCCGTTGGTGTATTCTTGGGGTGTGCCTGCAACGAAACCTTCCGGAAGCATGTTTTGCGGTTGTCTTGTCGAACTGTTTCTGTAGCCGCATTGCCTTCGTGAGCGACATCAGGGACTTATTTGCCATGCGTACGGCTTCCGATTTTGCACCTGCGTCGTTTTTATTCAGTTCTGCAAGCCGCATTGCCGCAAGCGTCATTTTTTCCTGCATTCCCATGCTCTGGTCGTTCCAGATGTCGTCGGTGCCTTCGGGGGTATCTTCTCCGTCGCGGTACAGAATACCCTCGTTTTCAGTTTGTTGAGAATCTTCTGAAAATTTTTTTTCAGAAACCAGCGGATTCTTGAAATTTTTCAGTATCGGTTTGCAACCGAATCCAAGTCCAAATATTCAACGTCAGCGAGAATCGTTCGCTGTTTGTTTATTAGGTCTTGGATTCTTTCTTTGGGGTCAATGCGTATAGCATTCCCATGCTCTGCTCGTTGATTATCTTCCTTGCGTCGG
>JAZRZP010000011.1:0-25169 GCA_045601425.1 Bacteroidales bacterium | reverse complement strand
CGAGGCTTGCCCCTACACCATCACCACCGACAGGGAAAACATCACCGTCAGCGGTGCCCGCAACCAGCGCATACGCATCTTCGATGCCGTAGGGCACCTGCTCTCCACCGAAAACCACCCAACCGAAAGACACACTTTCCGCATGCCCGCCAGCGGGACATATCTCGTTCAGATTGCCGACCGCCCAGCACAGAAAGTGGTGGTGATAAAGTAACCATGATTTTTTCTGCATGATTGAAAAAAAATTCATATTTTTGCAGAAAATTTCAACACAAACACAAACACAAACCATGAAAAAAAGCATATCCGTTTTGCTGTTTTTCCTTGCCGTTTTCGGCATGGCGAAAGCTTACGATTTCAGTGCAGTGTGCAGTTCCGGACAGACGCTGTATTACAACATAACCGGCAACAACACCGTGGAAATAACTCATCAAATCCAGAATTACCCATACTACACCACATTCCCTACCGGAGCACTGGTAATAGATTCGTCCGTGACATACAACAGCGTAACCTATTCCGTGACAAGCATCGGCAATGATGCTTTCGATGGCTGCTCCGGACTCACGAGCGTCACTATTCCAGTTTCGGTAACGAGTTTCGGCAATTACGCTTTCAGCGGGTGCACGGGGCTCACGCGGGTAAACTATGCAGGCGACATTGAAAGCTGGTGCAGAATATCGTTCAGCAGACCATCATCAAATCCGCTGTTCAACGCCCATCATCTGTACATAAACAATGGTGAGGTAACGAACCTCGTCATTCCGGACACCATAACGAACATTGAGAATTATGCTTTCGAAGGTTGTTCCGGACTTACGAGCGTCACCATCCCCAATACCGTAATAAGCATAGGCAATTATGCATTCCGGAGATGCCAAGGACTCACCTCCATCACAATTCCCAATTCTGTGACAAGCATAGGTGACTGTGCTTTCAGCGTTTGCTCAGGACTCACAAGCATTGCAATCGGCAATTCCGTAACAAGTATCGGGAATCTCGCATTTGACAGCTGCGTCAACCTTACCAGTATCACACTTCCATTGTTGTTGACGAGCTTAGGTTCTGGGGTTTTCATGGACTGCCATGGTCTCACCAGCATCACCATACCCAATTCAGTGACAAGTTTAAACTCGCGTGCATTTTTTAATTGCACTGGGCTTACCAGCATCGTTCTTCCCTTATCCTTGACGATTATAGACGAGAATGTTTTTGAAAACTGCACAGGACTTGTCAGCGTCACTATCCCCGATTCCGTGACAAGTATCGAATATTATGCTTTCGCCGGATGTTCGGGACTCACAAATCTCGTCGTGGGCAAGTCTGTAAGGATTATCGACATGTGCGCCTTCCAGAACTGCAATAGTCTCGCCAACATCACATCTAAGGCAGAGACAGCGCCTTCGCTCAGCATGGACGCATTCTTCGGAGTAAGTAGATCCATACCAGTAGTTATTCCGTGCAGGAGCACTCCGTCGTACAGCAGCCGATGGCCATTTTCAAACCTGTCGGAAGTTCCTGTTTCCATACTGCAATGCTCCGCAAACGATTCCCTGATGGGTTCCGCAAACATCATCGCACAACACACGTGTGCCAATCCGAATGCCGTGATTCAAGCTACAGCCAACAGCGGTTACCATTTCGTGCAATGGAACAACGGGGCAACGGCGAATCCTTATACACTGAACATAACGAAGGACACATCAATCGTAGCCTGTTTCATACCTTTGGTCCACGATACAATACATGACACAACAATCGTGAACAACTACATTCACGATACCGTCACAATACCGTGCAACATGGATTATTACACCCTCACGGTTACGGCATGGCAGCAGCATGGCATTGCAGTGGGCAGCGGTGTCTTCAGCGACAGCACGGTGGTGGAGATTGCCGCCATACCGCTGCAGGGTTTCCGCTTCACAGCATGGGTAGACGGAGACACTCAAAATCCGCGTCACGTTATGGTAACGGGCGATGCTACATACACTGCGGTATTCGATGCCGACCCTGACGGGATAGACAACGCCGAGGCCTGCCCATACACCATCACCACCGACAGGGAAAACATCACCGTCAGCGGTGCCAGCAACCAGCGCATACGCATCTTCGATGCCGTAGGGCACCTGCTCTCCACCGAAAACCACCCGACCGAAAGACATTCTTTCCGCATGCCCGCCAGCGGGACATATCTTGTTCAGATTGCCGACCGCCCAGCACAGAAAGTGGTGGTGATAAAGTAACCATGAATGTTTAAAGACAAAAAAACGGCTTTTGAGAAATTCAAAAGCCGTTTTTCAGTATAGTTCTGAAAAACTATCGTCTCGTATTGTTGCTGCGGCTGCCGGCACTTGTGTTCGTTGCAGGAGTTGCCGTGGTTGCCGTTGCGGCGGATCTCGGTTGGGAATTGCCGTTGTTGTTATTATTGTTGGGCTTCGGATTGGCTGTTCTTCCGCTGTTGCCCTTATTGCTGTTGCCGTTGGAAGGAGTGCCGGCTACACCGCGGTGACCGCCCACATTGGTGTTAGGCTGAGGCTTGCCGTTTGGCTTTCCGTTGTTGTTGCCGTTGCCCACATAACGGGCACGGTAGTTTTCGTTGTTGGGTGTACGGTGCTGAACGTTAGGCTGTTTGATGTAGGTGTGGTGGAATTCTTTCGGGTGCGGCTGACGGGGCATGGGTCTGTAAACAGGCATTCTCCATCTGAAATTGGCCGTACATACACGGTTTACGAATCCCAAATGCTGTGCGACAGAATAAGGGAATCCGTTTGAACCTGCAACCCAGATACAGTTCAAATCGATTGGCGTACAGACGATTTCACGGGTTTTCACATTGAAGCCGTAAATCCATATTTCGTAATACGTGAAACTGTAACGTTCCATCCATACGTCGGTAGTGAACACGTACTCCGGTTCGTAATTGGGGTAGCAGGCACAGTATATGAGGATTTCCGGATTATCGTTGAGGAAATTCACCACGCGCGTAGCCTGCGATTTCTTGAAAAACTGTACCGAAGTGTCGGCGAATGTTGCCGTTGCTGCCAAAAGCACGAACGACAGTGTCAAAATTAATTTTTTCATGTCAGATTATTTTTGTTATTACATTATTTAATTAGTCATTTCGTTGGAGCATCATGTTCCGAGAACCAGACGGAGACCGAGGTCGGGATAAGGTTCGTCGGGGCTGTTGGAGCTGCGTGCCGAGACACGGCAACTGCGCTGGAAATCCTTCCATCCGCCGCCGCGGTTCACGCGTTCTTCGCCGGAAGCTGGCCCGGCCGGATTTGTCAGCGATGTCCCCTGATAAGGAGCATACCAGTCGGAACACCATTCCCACACGCTGCCCGTCATATCGTAGAGTCCCAGCGAGTTGGGGTATTTAGAGCCGACGCCATGCAGCACATTTCCGCTGTTGTTGTAGTACCAAGCCACATCATCGAGAGTATCGCCGCCCGAATAAAGGAATGTATTTTTGAATTTTCCGCCGCGTGCGGCATATTCCCACTGGGCTTCGGTAGGCAGAGAGAACCTCTGTCCCGTTTTAGCGTTGAGTTTGGCGATGAAAGTCATGCAGTCGTTCCACGACACGTAGTAGGCAGGGTAAGTGTCCCCCACTCCGATTTTCGGATTCCAGCGGTGCAAGGTATCCCGCGTTGGCGTGAAGTCCTCGCCCATCACGGCGTTCCACAGAGCCTGTGTAACCTCAGTCTGTCCCATGTAGAAGCTTTTCAGTGTAACCTGATGAAGGGGGAGTTCGTCGTCGAAAGCCATGGAACGCTGTTCCGCAGAGGCTCCCATGTAGAAAGTGCCGCCCTTTACGTAATTCAGTCTGAAAATCACACCTCCGACATCGAATACCTTCACGGTTTCGGCCACGTCGTCATCCTCGACCGTGTGTGTGGAACCGATAGGCGGCGGCGTGTACGACACCTCGTCATCGGCACAGGAGGTTGCCAAAAACGGGAGCATTGCCAGAGACAGTATTTTGAGGATAGTTTTCACTTTACGGCCTTTCCAATCAAAGTTGCTGATGTACAATCGGTTACAACAACAGTAACATATTCGCCGGGTTTATAATCTTCCTTCGGGAAAACCACCACCTTATTCTGGCTGTTCCGGCCGAAAAGCTGGTCGGCAGAGCGTTTGGAGAAGCCTTCGACAAGAACTTCGAAAGACTTTCCCACGTCGCGGCGGTTGCTTTCGAGCGAAAGCTGTTGCTGGAGTTCTATTATTTCCTCGAGCCGACGGGTTTTCTCTTCTTCGGGGATATTGTCGGAGAGGCGTTTGTGTGCGTAGGTCTGCGGTCTCATCGAATATTTGAACATGAAGGCGTAGTCGTAGCCGACCCTGCGGAAAAGGTCGAGAGTCTGCCTGTGGTCATCTTCCGTTTCGCCGCAGAAACCGGCAATAACGTCGGTCGTTATCGCACAGTCGGGCAGGTATCTGCGAATGGCTTCGATGCGGTTCATATACCAGTCCACGGTGTATTTACGGTTCATAAGTTTCAGCACGCTGTCGCTGCCCGACTGCACGGGGAGGTGTATGCACCTGCAGATGTTGGGATTGGCGGCCATCACCTCGAGAAGCCTGTCGGAGAGGTCTTTGGGGTGAGACGTGGAGAAACGGATTCTCAGAGACGGACTTATTGCGGCGACACGCTGCATGAGTTCGGGAAAATCGACTTCGCCTCCATCGCAGTTCCATCGGTAAGAGTTGACGTTCTGTCCGAGCAGTGTTATTTCCTTGTAGCCGTTTTCGAAAAGGCGTCTGGCTTCGGCGACTATGGTTTCGGGGGAACGGCTGCGTTCACGGCCACGGGTGTACGGCACCACACAGTATGCACAGTAGTTTTCGCATCCGCGCATGATGGAGATGAAAGCCGATATGCCGTTGCTGCCGAGACGCACGGGGTCAATTTCGGCATAAGTCTCTTCGGTGGAGAGGACAACGTCTGAAGCCTTCTGGCCTGCCCCCACCTTGTCCAGCAGGTCGGGCAGGTTGCGATAAGCATCAGGACCGACAACCAGATCCACAACGTCTTCTTCCTCGAGGAGCTGTTCTTTCAGGCGTTCGGCCATACAGCCGAGAATACCCACTTTGAGGGAAGGTTTCCGTTTCTTGCGAGCCTTGAGTTCGTGCAGACGCTTGCGGATACGCTGTTCGGCATTGTCGCGTATGGCACAGGTATTTATGAGTATCACGTCGGCAGCTTCGATATCGGAAGTCACCGCGTATGAATTCTGTTTCAGAATCGCTCCAACTATCTCACTGTCAGCAAAATTCATCTGACAACCGTATGTTTCGAGATAAATGTTTTTTCGAGTTTCCATCGTGATTTTCGGGAGTTAAAACAATTTGCAAATTTACGTTTTTTTTCAATAAAAAACAAATTTTCGTACCAGCCCGATTTTTTTTTTTTGCCCACCGGATTCACGTTCATAATTCCGGAAGCCATGAGAAAAACAGTCTCAATATACGGGTAATCCGTTGCATTCAGAGAAATGTCCGAAAATCTTTTTTTTAAAAAAAGCACAAAAAATTTGGTAAATCCATAAAATGTTCGTAACTTTGCAAATTGCTTATAAAAACATAAAACACTAATAATCAATTTTATACATAAAAAACAATGAATATTACAAGAGAAAATATTGGAGAACTTGAACTTTTGATAAAAGTTGAGATAGAAGCAAACGACTATCAGGAAAAGGTAACCAAGAAACTGAAGAGCTACCGCCAGTCGGCCACGATACCCGGATTCAGAAAAGGCATGGCTCCCATGGGACTCATACAGAAATACTACAAGACTTCGGTTACAGCCGACGAAGTTCAAAACACTCTGAACGATGCTCTGTACAAATATATCGTTGACGAAAAGCTCGACCTTATCGGCACACCGCTTTCCAACGACGGAAAGACCGGTGAAATCGATTTCGAAAAAGGCACTGATTTCACATTCTATTTCGACGCAGCCACGTTCCCGCACATGGAACTTGCATGGGACAAACTCGAAGCCAAGTTGTATCAGGTAAAAGTCGGAGCCAAAGACGTAGAAGAACAGATTTCGAGCATGCAGCGCAACTACGGAAAATTCGAAGTACCCACAGAACTTGCCCTCGACGAGGATGCAGTTTACGCACGCTACTTCGAACTTGAAAAAGGCGAACGCAAGGAAGGTGCCACCGAAAAATTCGTAACCTTCCCGATGTCGAAGATAAAAGACGAAAAAATTAAAGCCATGTTCATGGGCAAGAAAGAAAAAGACGTGGTAACGTTCAACGTCGGCAAAGCATTCTCTACCAGCGACATCGAATACCTGTTCCACCTCGACAACGAAGCTGCAAAAAAATACAAAATCGACATAGAACTCAGCATCAGCAGCCTCGCCCGCATAACGCCACACGAGATAAACGAAGAATTCTTCAAGACAGTTTTCCCGACTGAAAACATCACTGCCGAAGACCAGTTTAAGAAACGTGTCAAGAAAAGCCTCGAAGAAAGCTACGAAGAACAGTGCAGAATGCTCTACGTAAACGAAGTTGAAAAATGGTTCCTCGACAATTTCAACACCACCCTGCCGACCGAATTCCTGCAGCGCTACGTTGCTGAACGCGGATCCAAGGAAACCACTCTAGACGAAGTCGTTTCCACTTGGGAAACAGCATACCTTCCTTCAATCAAAATAGAAATCCTTGAAGAAAGCCTCAGCAAAGAAGGCAACATAAATCCTGCCAAAGCCGATGTAGTGAACGAAGTAGTGAGAATACTGAAAGAACGCGACACCAAAAACGGTGAAGAAACAGAAGAAGCTTACGAAAAACGCATCAACGACATGGCCGAAGAAATCGCAAAAGACCGCAAGAACGTGGAACAGATCTACGGCCGCCTGCGCGGTGCCATGATGTTCAAGCTTTTCAACGAAAAGGCAAAACCCGAAACAGAAAAAATCACCACAAAGGAATTTGCAGAGAAAGCAAGAATGTAATTTTTCATAAAATGTTTTTGAAAAAAAAGCGGAGCCTGCACGACTCCGCTTTTCCCATAAAGCCATATTCCATTCACACACAATAATATGCACGAACACACGTTCTTGCATATCGATTAAGCAGCACGAATATCAACAATGCGTAATGTGGACACAATAATCGGGAACAAAAAATTCGGGCTCGTCGGAAAAGCTCTGAAACACTCGTTTTCAGAAAGTTATTTCAAAGAACACTATTCTGACGTTTACGGGCTACCAGCCGAATACAAGAACTACGAACTCGGCGAACTCGGCGATTTCAGGAAATTCATGGCATTGAGGCAGCTTGACGGCGTGAATGTAACAATCCCGTACAAAGAGCAGGTAGTGCCGTTTCTGGACAGGCTCTCGGCCGAAGCCGAAGCCATAGGGGCTGTAAACTGCGTGAAAGCCGTCCGCAACGGAGATAGCACCATACTCACGGGCTACAACACCGACGCACTCGCATTCGAAGAGACCATACTGCCATGGCTGGAAAAGCAGAATCACCGGGAAGCCCTGATTCTTGGAACCGGAGGAGCCGCGAAAGCTGTAAGCCATGCACTTCGGAAAAACGGTCTGGAAACGACATTCGTGAGCCGGTCGAAAAAGACACGCGACACCATAACGTACAGTGAACTGAATGCAACGACACTTCACGACAACACTCTGATAGTAAATGCCACGCCGCTCGGAACCCTCGGCTTTCCGGAAGACATTCACGCCATCGATTTCTCACTGCTCAACCCGCGGCATCTGTGCTACGACCTCGTGTACAACCCAGAGAAAACCACGTTTCTGCAACTGACCGAAAAGCAAGGCTGCACAACCAAGAACGGCATGGAAATGCTGCACCTGCAAGCTCTCATGAGCTGGAAAATATGGAACAGCAGTGAAATATGACTTTTCAGATTCGGGATTTTTCATTATCTTTGCAAAAACTTTTTTACAGAACATAAATTCATGAAAATACAGAAACTTGTAAGCTACCTCGACGACCTGATACCAGCCGGACTGCAGGAAGACTACGACAATGCCGGATTTTTGCTCGGCAACGTGCAGAACGAGATTTCCGGGGTACTGATTTCCATCGACCTCACACCCGAAGTCGTGGAAGAAGCAGTGAAAAAACACTGCAACCTGATAGTAACGCACCACCCGTTCATATTTTCGGGGATAAAACGCATAACCCCTTCAAACACTTCGGGCAAGATGATTTTCCGGCTGATAGAACAGCACATTTCCGTATATTCGGCACACACCAACCTCGACAACCTCAGCTACGGAGTCAACCACATGCTTGCCCGACATCTGGGACTTGAGAACTGTAGGATTCTATCACCAATGAACAACCTGCTGAAGAAAATCGAAATCTACTGTCCCGAAAGCCATTGCGAGCAACTGAAAGCAGAACTCTTTGCGGCCGGAGCCGGACGGCTGGGGAAATATGAGAACTGTGCCTACACCCAGACAGAGGGAGGAGAGTTCAACGCATGCGAAGGTGCGAACCCGTTCATCGGCAAAATCGGCGAAAAACACCAAGTACAAGAAAATCGAATATCACTGATTTACCTGTCGATATACGAAGACAAAATACTCGAAGCACTGAAAAAGGCACACCCGTACGAAGAACCGGCATACAGCCTCGTTCCACTCGACAATCCGGTAAAACACTTCGGAGCCGGAATGATTGGCGAACTGCCGGAAGCACTTCCCGTAAAGGATTTTCTCCAACAGGTGAAGCAAAGCCTCGGTCTGCCGGTAATACGCCATTCGGCGCTATGCAGGGACAATGTAAGGAAAATTGCCATCTGCGGCGGTGCAGGCTCGTTCCTGATAGGAAAGGCAAAACAGCACGATGCCGACATTTTCCTCACCGGCGACCTGAAATACCACGATTTCCAGAAAGCCGAAAACAGCCTGATAATCGCAGACATAGGCCACTACGAAAGCGAACAATTCGCAAAAGATTTTTTTTATGACGAAATATCAAAAAAATTTAGTATATTTGCAGTTTGGATTTCTGAGGAAAAATCCAACTTTGTTAATTATATATAGTTGAAAATCAATAATATATCGACATAATATGGCAAAAAGAACTAGCAGTGCAAAAGCGGCACAAGAAGAAAAAGAAACACTGGCACAGGAAATCATAAGACAAGACGTTGACATAGCTGTTGAGAAACGCCTGGTTGCGTTGTACACACTTCAAAGCGTTGACACAAAGATAGACAAGATACGCATCACCCGCGGAGAGCTTCCTCTTGAAGTTCAAGATTTGGAAGACGAAATAGCCGGTTTGAATACACGTGTAGCCAACTACCAGTCGGAAATAGCCCAAAGCGAAAACGCGATAGCAGAATACAAAAACGCCGTTTCGGAACACAATGAACTGATAAAGAAATACGAAAAGCAGCAGGACAATGTCCGCAACAACCGCGAGTACGAATCGCTGAACAAGGAAATCGAATTCCAGAAACTCGAGATACAGCTCTGCGAACGCAAGACCAAAGAGCAGAAAGCATCGATAAAAGAAAAGAACCAGCACATAGAAATAGCCAAGAAACTCGTTGAGACACGCAAGAGCGACCTTGCCGTGAAGAAACAGGAACTCGAGGAAATAACCAAGGAAGCCGACGAAGAAGAAAAATATCTCCACAAGAAATCCGCAGAACAGGAAAAATTCATTGAAGAACGCTACCTCACCGCATACAAACGCATCAGAGGAGCAGCCCGCAACGGACTCGCTGTGGTTCCCGTGGAACGCGAAGCCTGCGGCGGATGCTTCAGCCAGATTCCTTTCCAACGCCAGATGGAGATAAAAATGCACCGCAAAATCATAGTTTGCGAACATTGCGGACGTATCCTCGTGGACAACGACATAGTTGAACGCGCAAACGAACAGCTCAATAAAAAATAAGACTTCCCATAATTTAAAAATTTATTGACGGCAGGCTGAAATTTCCTGCCGTTTTACTTTGAAAAATGAAATCTGCAGTCAAATACGCCGCCGTCCTTGCGATGGTTCTCCTGCTGGGGAAATCCGTCGCCGCCCAAAATGCCGGTTTTTCGGAAAACGGCATCAACTTTCCATTGCTAACCCTCGACCAGTTGATAAGTTACTACGAAATGGACTCAGTATCATTCGACATGATAATGAAAGACTACGGATTCCTGCCAACGGGAGACATTTACTGCAAGGGAGACCTGAAAACATCGAAAATGGTGTTCGGCAAAACAAGGAAATTCGGAGTATCCGTCGCATGGATTTCAAAAACCGGATCCAACAGTCTCATTGCCAAACTTCTGGAAAAAACCGCAGGTACAGAGAAAGCTTCACCCGAAGACGGGTTTTATTTTCTGTACAAGAAATACATCATAACCATAAAATCGACCAAATCAAGCCATTACATTGAAGAAATAAACATTACCGACAAAAACGGAGTAAAACAAAATCAAGGATTATAAACATAACAAATGTACAACATGATACACAAAATAAGTTCGGAAAGACTTACGCTCAGCCGCGTAAAAGAAATCATCGACAACAACATGAAGTTGGAATTGTCGCAAGACGCAATCGGCAGAATACAGAAATGCCGCAGTTATTTGGACAAGAAAATGAAGAATCAGAAAGAACCGATATACGGCGTAACCACCGGTTTCGGTTCGTTGTGCAACATTTCGGTAAGCAAGGAAGAACTTTCGCAGTTGCAGAAAAACCTTGTAATGTCGCACGCCTGCGGTGTAGGCGAAGAAGTTCCCCAAAACATCGTCAAGCTGATGCTTCTGATGAAAATACAGTCGCTTTCGTACGGACATTCGGGCGTACAGGTACAAACGGTACAGCGGCTTGTCGATTTCTTCAACAACGACGTTTATCCTGTTGTATATCAGCAAGGTTCGCTCGGTGCGAGCGGTGACCTTGCACCATTGGCCCACATGTGCCTACCCGTTTTAGGTCTGGGCGAAGTATATTATCAGGGCAAACGCCAGCAGGCATCGGAAGTGAACAAGATTTTCGGATGGCAGCCCATCGAACTCCAGTCGAAGGAAGGCCTTGCACTTCTCAACGGCACACAGTTCATGAGTTCGTTCGGGACATGGTGCATACTCAAGGCACAGCACCTCTCCGACATGGCCGACAAGATAGCAGCCGTATCCCTCGATGCATTCGACGGACGCATCGAACCGTTCTGCGACGAGGTACACCTTGTCCGTCCGCACAACGGACAGCTGGCAACGGCTCGCAACATACGCAAATACATGGAAGGCAGTGAAATAATCGTACGCCACAAGGAACACGTGCAGGATCCGTATTCGTTCCGCTGCATACCTCAGGTACACGGTGCTTCGAAAGACTCTCTGGCATACGTTGCTTCGGTAATAGAGACTGAAATAAACAGCGCCACCGACAACCCCACCGTTTTCCCCGACGAGGACATGGTCGTTTCTGCTGGCAACTTCCACGGACAGCCTCTGGCACTGATTCTTGACTTCATGGCCATAGCCACTGCCGAACTCGGCAACATCAGCGAACGCCGTACATACCAGCTCATTGCAGGAAAACGCGGTCTGCCACACTTTCTTGTTGCAAAACCGGGTCTGAACAGCGGTTTCATGATTCCCCAATACACGGCAGCTTCAATAGTAAGCCAGACCAAACAGCTCTGCACGCCCGCTTCCGTCGACTCCATCGAATCCTCGCAGGGACAGGAAGACCACGTAAGCATGGGTGCCAACGCTGCCACTAAATGCTACAAGGTAATGCAGAATGTGGAACGCGTACTGGCAATAGAACTTTTCAACGCCGCACAGGCACTGGAATTCCGCCGTCCTCTAAAATCGTCTCCTTTCGTTGAAGGACTCATGGCTAAATACCGCAAATGCGTCAATTTCGTTCAGGACGACGAAATAATGTACACCCACATACACAATTCGGTAAAATTCGTTTCAGAATACGCCGAATAAGATGGACACTCTGCCTTCGAAATTACTCGAAAAGACTGTTGAAGAATTTTCCAAACTGCCGGGCATTGGCAAACGCACTGCCCTGCGGTTTGCCTTGCATCTGCTCAACCAGCCCGAAAGCGAGGCAAGAAACCTCATTTCGTCCATCGGACAGATGATGGAAGGCATAAAGTTCTGCAAACACTGTCACTGCATTTCCGACAATGAAGTTTGCGAAATTTGTGCCAGCCCGAAACGGCAATCCGACGTGGTATGCGTTGTGGAAAACATTCTGGGAGTAATGGCAATAGAAAACACTTCCCAATTCAACGGACTTTACCATGTTCTCGGCGGCGTCATTTCTCCCATCGAAGGCATCGGCATCAGCGACCTGAACATTGCAAGTCTGGTGGAACGCGTGGAAAAAGAGCATATAAAGGAAGTAATTCTGGCCCTGCCCACCACCATGGAAGGCGACACTACTAACTTTTACATACACAAGCAGTTGAAGAACCTTCCCGTAACCGTTTCAACCATTGCGCGCGGCGTTGCCATCGGCGACAACCTCGAATATGCCGACGAAATCACGCTCGGCAGGTCGATAGTAAACCGGCTGCCATTCGACAATCTTTACCGGAAATAAGGCAACTCAGTTTCATAAAAAAAGCCGGTTCCATGTTTCAGAACCGGCTTTTTTATTTTTTCAGGGTGTGTGACTCTCACACCGGCTGACCTTCCAGATCGAACTCGGTGGCGTTGGTTATCTTAACATCGCAGAAATCTCCGAGCATAAGTTTTCGTGAAGTCTTCACAAGCACCTCGTTGTCCACTTCGGGAGAATCGTACTGAGTGCGTCCTACATAGAATCCGCCTTCCTTACGGTCGATGATGACTTTCACCGTCCTGCCGATTTTTTCGCAGTTGCGTTCGAAGGAAATCTTCTCCTGCAAGGCCATAAGTTCATCGAGACGCGACTGTTTTTCTTCTTCCGAAAGGGTTTCCTGCAAGTCACAGGCCGGAGTTCCCTCTTCGGGAGAATATACGAATGCTCCCATGCGGTCGAAACGCTGAGTTTCCACGAAAGACATGAGTTTTCTGAAATCTTCTTCCGTTTCGCCCGGGTACCCGACAATGAGTGTGGTGCGTATGCTCACATCGGGAATTTCCCTGCGAAATTTTTCAATCAAAGCCACCGTTCCGGCCTCATCGATTCCGCGTTTCATGGACTCGAGTATGTGCGTGCTTACATGTTGGAGCGGTATGTCTATGTAGTTGCAGATGTTGCCGTATTTTTTCATTGTCTCGATGACATCGTGCGGGAATGATGTGGGAAAAGTGTAGTGCAGGCGTATCCATTCGGCTCCCGATTCCTCGGCAATGCGGGTCATCAGTTCGCCGAGACACTGTTTTCCGTACATGTCCACGCCGTAAAAAGTAGTGTCCTGTGCTATGAGTATAAGTTCCTTCACTCCATCAGCGACAAGTTTCTTCGCTTCTTCAACAAGCTCTTCCATCGGGCGGGAGACATGCCTGCCGCGGATCATCGGTATGGCGCAGTAAGAGCAGTGGCGGTCGCAGCCTTCGGAAATCTTCAGGTAGGCGTAATGTTTGGGGGTGCTTGCGAGCCTTTCGGATTCGAACTTCTGAGACTGGCCGGATATAATGTCGTCTATCAGTCTGTTCCATTCGTGAACGCCGTAAAGGGCATCCACTTCGGGAAATTCCTCAAGCAATTCGTTTCTGTAACGTTCCGACAGACAGCCGCAGACGATGACTTTAACCGGTTTCCTGGCACGTTTTTTCCTTTCCAGTTCGCCGAGAATAGTGTCGATGGATTCCACCTTGGCATCACCGATGAAGCCGCAGGTGTTTATGATTACGATGTCTGCCCGGCCGGTCTTGTCGAAAACCACATCAAAGCCGTTTTTACGGAGGTGTCCGGCGATATTTTCGGAATCGACAGTGTTTTTGGAACACCCGAGGGTAATTATGTTAACTTTCATCATTCAAACAAGCTGTCAACAAACGCATTTGCATTAAATATCTGTAAATCGGCCATCCGTTCGCCGAGACCTATATACCGTACCGGTATCTTGAACTGGTCGGATATGCCTATGATGACACCGCCCTTGGCTGTACCATCCAGTTTGGTGAGTGCCAGTGCGTTGACCAGCGTCGCTTCTGTAAACTGCCTTGCCTGCTCTATGGCATTCTGCCCTGTAGAAGCATCGAGGACCAGCAGCACTTCCTGTGGTGCGTCGGGAATGACTTTCTGCATCACGTTGCGTATTTTGGAAAGTTCGTTCATAAGTCCGATTTTGTTGTGCAGACGGCCTGCCGTGTCAATGAGTACCACGTCGATATTCTTTGCCACAGCGGACTTAAGCGTATCGAAAGCCACCGAAGCCGGATCGGCATCCATTCCCTGCGACACGATTGGGACCCCTACCCTTTCGGACCATATCGAGAGCTGGTCTACAGCCGCTGCGCGGAAAGTGTCGGAAGCTCCGAGCATTACTGATTTGCCGGCTTTCTTGAACTGGTAGGCCAGTTTGCCTATGGTAGTGGTCTTTCCCACTCCGTTCACACCGACGACCATTATCACATAGGGTTTGTGCGGAGTCTCGAACGAGAAATCGTCGCGTTCCTCGCTGTCGTGTTCGTTGAGCAAACCGGAGATTTCTTCCTTAAGAATGGCATTCAGCTCCGAAGTACCCACGAATTTATCTTTCTGGACACGTTTCTGCAAACGGTCTATTATCTTCAATGTCGTACCCACGCCGACATCGGCGGAAATGAGGATTTCCTCGAGATTGTCGAGTACATCGTCATCGACCTGCGATTTTCCGACTATGGCCTTGGTCAGTTTCGAAAAAATATTTTCCTTGGTCTTTGACAGGCCTTTGTCAAGCGTTTCTTTTTTTTCCTTTGTGAAAAACGAAAAAAATCCCATATTGCTACAATATTTAATAATTCTGCAAATGTACGAAAAAAAAATGAATTTAAGCCGTTTCGTACAAAAAAAATATCTTTTTTGAGAAAACTTTCGTATCTCTGCACTTCCAAACCTAAAAAAAATGAACACCCGCCCCGCATACACCGCTCCAGCTAACCGGCAGGCGGTGCCCGTATTTTCCGCCCTTACGCTGAAAAAAAACGCATTTATCACAACAATTTGGCAAATCAAAAAAAAATTCGTATCTTTGCAGTTTCTAAACAAGGAAAAATTTCATACACAGAATACAGAAACACGTAGTTTATGCACAGCACCATAAAAACCACAGTCTTATTCACACTCGCCATCGCACTGGGTTTCAGTGTATTGGCTCAACCGAAGCAACACATAAACCTGTCATATTCGGCATACATCGGAGGAACATGTCCCATAGGAACCTTCGGTAAAGCCGGCATAAATACCAATACCGAAAGAATGTGGTACCACACTTCCAACTGGGTTGTCTCGAACAACGGCGGCATGAAAGGTGCCGCAAAACTCGGCTTCAACCTCGGCGGAAAAATCTCCATGCCTTTCGAAGAAGTGGGAATAAACATCGGCCACGGGGAAACGATGCCGCTTGCCAAACTCGGTGCCGTCGGCAGGATTCTGTCCCTGACCAAATTCAAGTTCATCGGCACGCTTGACGTGTTCTACAACGGAGTCCGCTCCAATGTCGAAGACGACATCTTTTCGGTAATGATAAGCCACCACGTGGAATATCTGCCCTACGCGAACATGCCCGACAACTCACGTCTGGAGTTCAGCCCCACCGACTACGAACTCTTCTACATCAACGTCCCAATCATGGTAGGTGCTGCTGCCGAATACAGGTACAACAGAGACATTGACCTGTGGGCCGAAGCCGAAATCGGCATAGACATAACGAAACTGAAAAACATCAACGATTTCAAATACGAAGCCCAGTGGAACAACCCCACCCCCGAAGGCAGCAACAACGTGCAGACTTTCGGCTCCACCAAAGGCTCTATAGAATTCGACTTCAATGCCACCTTCGCATGGCAGATCGGACTCGGCATGACATGGCAGAAGAAATACTCCGTCGGACTGCACTACTACTACCTCGGACGCGGGTATGTGAAAGGCACCACCAGTTACGAATACGACAACCCGCAGGAATACTACCTTGACGACTTTTTCAAGGACGTGAAATACAAGAAAATCTCGCAGGAATTCAAATCGCAGAACCGTCTCCTGCAGAACATGCTCGTACTCCGTTTGGGATACAATTTCTAAAACACCTGAATCTTGAAATTCGAGCGACTCATAGCCAGACGTTTTCTGCAAAAGGGCGAAGGCAACTTCACCCGTCCGCTTGTGAACATCGCCACATACAGCATAGCACTCGGCGTGCTGGTTATAATAATGTCGGTCTCCATACTCCGCGGTTTCCAGAACGAAATAACGCAGAAGGTCGTGGGCTTCGGATCCCACATAGTGGTAAAAACCTTCGAAAGCCAGAACAACTTCTACGAACACCTGCCCGTAACAGCCGACCGCCAGCTGGTTTCAAGAATCGGAGACATTAAAGGCGTAAAGCACGTGCAGCTCTTTGCACAGAAAGGCGGCATGGTGAAAACCGACGACCAGATCCACGGAATCATATTCAAGGGTGTGGACAGGAATTTCGACTCCACCTTCTTCAAGATAAACCTCAAGGAAGGTAGCCTTTTCAGTTTCCCCGCCGATAGGGCAAGCAACGAAATCATCGTTTCGCAACGCTTTTCGGACAAAATGCGGCTGAAAATCGGCGACAAGGTACGCACTTATTTCTGGGCCGGCGACAACTACCGCCCAAGAGCATTCTCCATTGTGGGAATATACAGCACCGACCTCACGGAATTTGACGAGAAATTCATCGTGGGCGACATGCGTCACATTCAGAAAATCAACGGCTGGGATTCCTCGCAGGTAGCCGGATACGAAATACTCGTGAACAATTTCGACAACCTCGACCAGATTGCAGGAAACGTCTACGACCAAATCGGCAATTCTCTCACTGTAAGCACCATTGTCGAAAACAACCCCGACATGTTCTCGTGGCTCAGCTTGCTTGACACCGACATCGTTCTCATTTTGGCCGTCATGATACTGGTATGCATCGTTTCGGTAATTTCGGCACTGCTGATAATGATTTTCGAGAAAACCCCGATGATAGGCCTGCTGAAAACCATGGGAGCCACCAACGCCTCTATCCGCAAGATATTCCTGTACAAATCGGCAGGCATCATAACCAAAGGCCTTATCGCAGGCAATGCCATCGCACTGCTCGCGTGCGAACTGCAGGACAAATTCCATATCGTGAAACTCGACAGCGACAGTTACCACATGGCAGCCGTCCCCATCGACCTGAACCCGTGGATATTCGTGATTCTGAGTGCCGGTACAGCCACCGTATGCCTGCTTGCCCTGATCATACCATCGAGCTGCGTTGCCGGCATACTCCCCGCCAAAGCCATAAAAGTGGAATGACCCGAAATATTTTCAGAACATTTCCGTTACACTTTTCCCGAAAACCGAAAAACATGCCCTCGAACAGACACATATCCCGCAATGCGAAATACATCACCTTCACCATAACAGTGATAATTGCATGTCTGGCTCTCTGGACGGTAAACCGCATAATAACTCAGGTGGAAAACTCCGAAAAGGAGAAAGTACGTCTCTGGGCCAACGCCATCTGCCAGAAAGCCGACCTCGTGAGCCACACCGAAGACTTCTTCAAGAAAGTGCAGACCGAAGAACGCACCCGCATGTCGTTGTATGCCGAAGCACAGCGCCTTTTCATGGAACATTCGGCCAACTCCATCAACGACGAAGTGGGATTTTACTACAACTACATCATCGCCAACCAGACCATACCGGTAATCCTGACCGACGAGAACCAGATAATAACCATGAGCCGCAACGTAGAACTGCCCAAAGGCCTGAAACGGCTCGAAGGAACCGTCCTCGAAGGCAAGATGCTCGAGGATTTCACTCAGGAACCTCCTTTCTACTACGAAATCTACGGTATCAAGATTTACATGTACTACAAGGAATCGAAAATTTACACCGACCTGAGGAATGTGCTGGACGATTTCAACCGGTCGTTCCTTTCGGAAATCACCAACAACTCCGTATTCGTACCGGTAATCATCACCGACAGCACACGGCGCAAGGTGTATTCGTCGGGAAACATTGATTCCACCACCTTCGACAACTCGGTGAAACTGCGCAGGAAACTCTCCGAAATGGAATCGTACAACGCACCCATCGAAATAAGTCTGCCCGACGGACACAAGGCTCTCGTGTTCTACGAACCCACCGAACTCCTGAACACGTTGCGATGGATGCCTCTGCTCTACGTGTTCATATCCTTCGTTCTGATAATAGTCGCCTACTACCTTTTCCGTACCCAGCGCGATGCCGACCAGAACCAGATTTGGGTCGGCATGGCCAAGGAAACCGCACATCAGTTGGGAACACCCATTTCGTCGCTCATGGCTTGGGTGGAATATTTCCGTGCCAAGGGTCTGGAAGACGAATACGCCATCGAAATCGAAAAGGACGTAAACCGGCTGGAAACCATCACCAAACGGTTTTCAAAAATAGGTTCGGTCCCCGAACTGAAAGACGAAGACATTGTCTCCGTTATCAACAACTCGCTCAACTACCTGAAAACCAGAACTTCAAAGAAAGTAACTTTCGTGGAGAACCTTCCCGAAGGTCCGATTCCGGTACCCCTGAACGCACTGCTTTTCGAATGGGTCATCGAAAACATCTGCAAGAACGCCATTGACGCCATGAACGGCAACGGCACATTCTCAATCATCATGACCACCGACGAAAAGAATGTCTACATAGACCTGTGCGATACCGGCAAAGGTATTCCAAACTCGCTTCAGAAAAGGATTTTCGAGCCCGGATTCACCACCAAGAAACGCGGCTGGGGACTCGGCCTCTCGCTTGCCAAACGCATCATCAAGGAGTACCACAAAGGCAAAATATTCGTTAAGTATTCGGTCATCGATCAGGGTACGGTGTTCCGCATAGTACTGAAAAAAACCGTATAGAAAAATCCCCGAAGAAATTCCGGGGATTTTTCTATACATGCAGGTATGCTTCTCATTCCTCACCGAACCAGTACTTGTAAATGGCCGTATTCTTCTTCATATACGGCTTTACCGATTCCTTCGCAACACGCAGTACCGGAGCACCAGTCGCATAGCAGGCAATTTCGTATGGAGCATACTGGTACACGAGATGTGTCCGCGTAACGCCGAAATTGCCGTTGGGCTTTATTTCGCTTTTGCTGATATCTGTCTCGTTTTCAGAAATGCCCTCCTCTTCGAGATAATTCTGTAAACCTTCCGTCTTCAGAAGCCGTTCCACCTTGCCTATGTCCGAAAACACGTCGGTCTCCGTGAGTTTCTTACCTGTCGACAGGTCAAAGATATAATATCCGGTACCATAAATTCCGTGTGCTGCGCCCGCTGCGTAAAAAAATCCGTAGTTGCTGTACTGTATGAAATACTGGCATACGAGATTGGCCGATATGCTGTCGTAAACTTCCGAATAAAGACTTGCGTTCCATTCCTCGTCATCGGTCAAATCTTCGGGAGACAGGGATAGTTCTTCCACAGCCGACTTCACGTGGCTGTCGAATACCTCACGCGGAGTATTGCCTCCCCGCCCGAGAAACTCCAGAACTGACTTGCGTATATCCTTCAGCACATCATTGTCGGCTTTCGGAACTTCGATATACGAATGGACTTTCACACGGGCATCCTTGTCGTTACTGTCAAACACATAACTTTCTATGTCCACATTCACGACATCCGATTCCGGTTCTTCAAAAAACGTGTCCGCCGGCGAATCCTTGCCGGAATTCTTACTGCACGAAAAAGCAATAAAAACAAACGCTGCGGCAATGATGATTGATAATGATTTTTTCATGATATTGCGTATTTTTGTTGAACTATGGTGCAAATTTACGACATTTTTTCGAATAAAAAAAACAAACCAAACAAACATTTGAAATTCAATGTATTAATAACAAACATTCCCCAAAAAAGCAACCGCTGAGATGTTTTTTTTCGGCATTGTATAATTTTTTTCGTATAAACACGTTTTTATTGACTGTAAATTTAAAACACATAAAAATGGACTTAAGTAAAATATTGACTATTTCGGGCAAACCCGGTTTGTTCCAACTCATTTCGCAGACCAAAACAGGAGCCATCGTAGAATCGCTGCTTGACGGCAGAAGACTGCCTGTATTCCAGACTGACCGCATCAGTTCCCTGAACGAAATATGCATGTTCACCACCGGCGACGACTACGCTCTCCGCGAAGTTTTCCGCAACATGTACGTAAAGGGGAACCAGCAACCTGTAGGCGATGACAAGAAAGCCCTGCCTAAGGACAAGTTGTTCGCCTATTTCAACGACTTTTTGCCCGACATCGACACTGAACGCGTCCACGTTTCGGACATAAAAAAAGCCATATCGTGGTACAACCTCCTGCTCTCTAAAGGTCTCGTCGACGACAAACTTGAAGAAAAAACCTCTGAAGAAGAAACTTCGGAAGAACAGAAATAACATCATTTTTAAAATTCATTTTCAGCGGCCGGATGCAACAATCCTGCCGTTTTTTTTTGCAGATTTTTATCCAAATGCGGATTTTCTGAAAAAAAAAGTGTAATTTTGCAGAAACTTTTACAAACAAAAAATCACCATACAATGAAAGCATTCAAGGCATACGACATAAGAGGCGTCTACGGAAGCGATTTCACCAAAGACGACGTTTACAGAATAGGCTATTTTCTCCCGCAGCTTTTCGGGGCAAAAACCATCGCCATAAGCCACGATGCCAGAGTCTCGTCGCCGGAAATAGCCGAGACCCTGATGAAAGGCATTACCGACAGCGGCTGCAATGCCGACTTTTACGGACTCAGCACCACACCCTTCATGTACTGGGTTACGGCTCGCGAAAACTACGAGACTTCAGTCATGATAACCGCTTCGCACAACCCCAAGCACCACAACGGACTCAAAATATCGGCAAGAAACGCCACTCCTGTCGGCTACGACACCGGACTCCGGCAGTTGGAGACATGGGTGGAAAACAACGACACCCCACCTGCCGACACCAAAGGCATCGTAAATCATTTTGAAAACAGGCTAAAAAAAGAATACCTCGATTTCCAACGCAAATACGTCAGCGACATGAGCAACCTGAAAATGGTTGTCGACTGCTCCAACGGCATGGCCAATCTGTTTGTCAAAGAGCTCCTGCCGGCAGGCATCACCTACCTCGCCGACACCATCGACGGCACATTCCCTTGCCACGAACCCAACCCGCTTGAACCTGCCAACATAGTGAATCTGCAAAACGAGGTCCGCAAACAGAAAGCCGACATCGGAGTCATCTACGACGGCGATGCCGACCGCGTGATGTTCGTCGACGAAAACGGCACTTTCGTTTCTCCCGACCTTATGATAGGCCTCCTTTCCACCCGCATGCTGCAAGGCGGAAACAGAAACGCCAAAGTCCTCCAGGACATACGCACTTCCAAAGCCGTTGCCGAACTTGTAGAACGCCTCGGTGGCGAACCGCACATCTGGCGCGTGGGTCGTGCCTACGCCGCACTCAAACTCCGCGAAATTGACGGCCTCTTCGGCGGTGAACTTGCCGGACACTATTACTTCCGCGATTTCTACTACAGCGACAGCGGCATCATGGCATCTCTCCTCATTTTGGGCATAGTGGCCGATGAAAAACGCAAGGGCAACACCCTTTCGCAAGTCATCAGAAACATTACGCCTTACTTCAACTCGGGCGAAATAAATTTCACCATCGAAAACAAAGCCGAAGCCATGGAAACCGTGAAAAACCATTATGCAAATCTGGAAAAACCGACACGTTTCCTCGACTTCGATGGCTACCGTCTGGAGTACAGGGACTGGTGGTTCAACATCAGACCTTCCAACACAGAACCTTACCTGCGACTCATACTCGAAGCCAATTCGGAAAGCCTTCTCGAACAGCGTACCTGCGAGATAAAGGATCTTCTGAAATCATTCATGAAATAATGAACGCTTTAAGTCCGGTAAGGCTAAGGAAAATCCCCTACCCGATGCCCGCAATGGCGTGTTGTACAGAAGATGAAACGACATGTGAATCCGGACAATACATACGAACAAAATGCTTAAACAATCTTTCAACCGCAATTTCATGAACAGACGTTTTTCACTTGCAGTCATCGCAAGTCTGGCACTCATACTATTTTCGTGCAAGCCGAGTCGGAACGGCGGCGACACTGCGACTGTAATTGGAGATGAGGAAGAATTCATCCCGTTCGAGTTCGACAATTTCAATGCATACGATTCCTGCAACACTTCCGTCATTTCCATCAAGGCAAACATCCCCAAAGCCAACGGCAACGAAGCCGCTGAAAAAATCCGCAACGAACTGCTGATGAAACTTAACAACGGCAAATCAACCGACAAGAATCCACAGAAACTCATCGATGAGATACTGGCTCTGGAAAAAATAGAACTCGGCTCGTTATACCGCGACTTCGCCGACGACGAAGGTCCCGGTTACGAGTCTCTATTTGAGTACCGGTACAGCGTTTCCCCGTATTTCGCAGAACAGGACATAATCGTTTTCGACATCGACTGCCACGGATATATGGGTGGCACTCACGGATTCTTCCAGACAACGTTTCTGTGCTACAACAAATTCACCGGAGAGCGTATTTCGCTGGGTGAAATATTCACCAACACTTCTCCCGTCGGCAAACTGCTGAGAACCAAGTCCGCCAAGGAATATGTAAAGGAAAACAACCTCGACGACTCCGAAGCTGACATGTTTTATGAAGACGAAGTAAAGCTTACCGACAACTTCACCGTTGACCGGAACTACATTTATTTCCAATACAATGAATACGAACTCGGCCCGAGCTGCATCGGGCTGCCTCTGCTCAAGCTCAGCAAAAACGACGTGAAACAGTATGTTATTCCCGATTCCCCGATATACAGGCTGTGGTTTGAGTGACGTAAATTTCTAATAAAACACAGGGTGCTTCTTTGCAGAAGCACCCTGTGTTTTATTGTGTGTATCCGGCTATTTCTGCAAATATTCCACGAGTTTTTCAGCGGATATGGTCTGCTGTTCTCCGGAAGCCATGTCCTTGACGGTGACTGTGCCGTTTTGCATTTCGCTCTCGCCTATGAAAGCCACGAAAGGAATCTTTTTCGCATCAGCGTAAGACATCTGCTTCTTCATTTTGGCGCTTTCCGGGAAAATCTCGGTTGCGATACCTGCCCTGCGCAGCATTGCCGCATAACGTATGCAGTATTTCCGTTCTTCTTCTCCGAAATTCACGAAAAGCAAAATGGACTGATGTTCGAGATTTGCAGGGAATTTTCCGAGTTCGGAAAGCACGTCGTAAATGCGGTCGGCACCGAAAGATATTCCGACTCCCGACACGTCGGGCATGCCGAAGATACCGGTAAGATTGTCGTAACGACCTCCGCCACAGATACTCCCGATAGTCACATCTTTTGCCTTCACCTCAAAGATGGCACCTGTATAATAATTCAGGCCTCGAGCCAGAGTAAGGTCAAGTTCCACTTCGCAGGTCGGTTTCACCTCGTCTATCAGGGCAAAGAGTTCTCTGATTTCTTCTATTCCCTTCTGCCCCACTTCGTCGCCGGCAAAAAGGGTTTCAAGGGTTACGAGTTTCTGTTCTGCGGTGCCTGAAAGTTCGAAAACCGGCTGCAGTTTAGCAATGGCAGTCTCGGGAAGTCCGCGTTCGGCAAGTTCCTTGTTCACGTTTTCGAGGCCTATCTTGTCGAGTTTGTCAATGGCCGTGGTTATGTCAACAAGTTTTTCGGGTTCTCCGATAAGGTTTGCCAGACCTGCCAAAATTTTACGGTTGTTTATCTTCAAGGTCACCCCTACCTGCAGGCGGCGGAACACCTCATCGATCATCTGCACGAGTTCCAGTTCGTTGAGCAGGGAGTCGCTTCCGATGACATCGGCATCGCATTGGTAGAATTCGCGGTAGCGGCCTTTCTGCGGACGGTCGGCACGCCATACGGGCTGTATCTGGCAGCGCTTGAACGGGAACACTATGTCGTTGCGGTGCTGCACCACGAAACGTGCAAAGGGCACCGTGAGGTCGTAACGGAGTCCGCGTTCGCAGATTTTAGGTGCAACTTTATGATAATCATCCTGAAAATCAACGTTTTCCATGAAATTCCCCGAATTAAGGACCTTGAACAGAAGCTTGTCGCCTTCTTCGCCGTATTTTCCCATGAGAGTCGAGAGATTTTCGAGTGCAGGTGTCTCGATGGGTACGAAACAGAAAGCCTTGAACACCTCGCGTATGGTGTCGAATATGTAATTGCGACGCGCCATTTCAACCGGCAGGAAGTCGCGTGTACCTTTGGGTATGCTACATTTCATCGTTGTAAGTATATTTTACTGGTTCACAAACATTTGACCGTCCCATTTCTCTGGGAACGATTTGCAAAGATACGAAAAAAAATGATTCCCCCAAAAAGAAACCTGTTGCCGCTACCAAAAAATGGGACACGGCTTCCATGTATATCGTGAAAGCCGTGTCTTTTTACAGGATGTTTCATTGGGAACCAACGTTTATCACTTCCTTAAAAACTTCTTTGTCACCTTATTGTAACGTTCTTCGAACTCCACGTAGAACTCCTTGTTTCGAGGCACATCATAAATCGTGCAGAAAAAATTCATACTTATCATCGCGAGAGACATGGCTGGCTCGGCATTTTCTTCGTTAGGGGTTATTTTGACTTTCACCGTATCTCCAATCACCGTGTCCGTTACGGTTATTGTCTTAAAATACACGTCACGAACATTTACCAAAAACGCATATATCTGTATGTTCAAATCGTTGCCAACGAACTGGTGTACGACGTAGTTGTTACCGGTACCTGCAGGAACGTAATGAAAAGGAAGTTGAAAATATGCGTTACCAACGGTTACTTGCGATAAATCTCCCTCCGGTTTCAGCGTTTGGTCTTCTTCCTCCTTGCAGGAAGTGAAGGCGATTGCAAACAGGCAGGCGAATGCCACGATGGGAAGAATGTTTTTGCCGAAAAATTTCCCTGTTGCGTTTTTCTTTGAATTCTGTTTCATGATATTATGGATTTTAGTGTTTGACAAATGTTTTGC
>JAZRZP010000010.1:0-36951 GCA_045601425.1 Bacteroidales bacterium | reverse complement strand
TATCATCGGATTCCCAACACACCTTTCCGTCGGAGCTGAGGGTTGTCTTGTCCAAACTTGCGGATTTCGGCAGAGTGGCGTTCACCGTGATGGGTTTCGGGTCGCCGATGAGGTTCAACTTGCTGTAGTCAAGTTCTTCCTTTGCACATGAGAAAAATATGCCCGAAATTGCAGCAAAGGCAATCGTGCAAAGGGTTACAGAAAGTGATTTTTCACTTTTGAAAAAAGGTACGTTTTTTTTGACCCCGAAAACGAAAATTTGGTAAAACATAAATAATTGATATACAAAAAAATGCAAAAACAAAAAAAGTCATGAAAAACGTACGTTTTTTCTTGACTTTTTCTTTGCAAATTACCGTACTTCAGCAAGATACGGAATGCATAAAACTGCTGAAGACAATGCAAAGTTACACATTTTTTTCAATATGGCAAAAAAAGAACAAAAAAATTTTTTTTCACGGTTCATACGCCGTCAATTGTGTACTGTATTCAAAAAAAATTCGTATCTTTGCACTCTGAATTGGAAAAAATCGCAACCTACAACAAAAAATGACATGAGAAAAACACTTTTGACAATCATCGCAATCATCTGCATAACAGGAGTTTCATCCGCCCAACAAATACAGTTCCTGCAAAGTAGCGACAAAGGCAGCAAGAAAGCCTATACGGCACACCTGACACACATTGCCGAAGCTGCAAAAAAGGACAGGTTCATCGTTGTGGAGCCGGAACTCAACTTCGCAAGCATCACCAAACGCATAAAGGTAAGAATGTGCGACATTGACTGGAACGAAGAAAAGGCGATCGAGATTCCGGACACTAAAAAAAACGTGATTGAAAAGACATTCCTAAACGGAGACAAATTACACCTGCTGTTGAGCTATGAAGATGATGACATATTGAAACTCAGACACATCGAACTCAACAGCACCACGCTCGACACAGTATCGGACAGCATTCTGACAAGCAAAGAGTTCCATTCAGATGAAAGCGGCTGGCTGTGCACCGCCAGTTCGCCCAACGGTCAACTGCACTGCGTAGTGCAGGTGACGAACAGAAAAGACAACTCTCCTCAAGCTCATGCGATCCTTTTCGACAATAAAATGGAACCAGTCTGGAGCCAGAATCTGGAGTGCGGCTATATCCAACAAGTAATCGTCACCGACCGCGGAGAAGTCGTCACGGCGACAATCGGCTACACCTCGGAGAACGAAGACGTGTCGGTTCTGCGATTCAACATCGCCGACGCCAACGGCACCAAAACCGTACAACTGCTCGACAAGCCGACCCTGCTGAACATCGCCCTGCTCAACTATTCCGACGGGAAAATAGTTGCGACATCTCTCGAAGGTTCCGGTGCCCGCCGTTTCTCCATCAATGACTACGACTACGTGATTGGGGAAGATGACTTCTCCGGCGTATATGCATTTTGCTTTGATGCAAACACCGGCAGACTCGTCAATTCTTCCACCCACACTTTCACCCCTGATGACATACGTGTTTTTGAAAACGAAGACTCCTCATCCAGAGTCGGTTCGGTGACCAAACACATATCCCTTGTCGACAAATGCACCACTCCGCAAGGGGGAGCGGCATTGTACCAACGCACTTGGAAATTGGTAACAGTCAGCAACAGAACCGGCACCAACGTCACGTCGGTATTCAGGCAGGGCATGCTGCTGTTCCAAGTCGACATGAACGGCACGATAACAAGCACGACCCCGATACGCCAGAACAACCAGAATACCGACGGCCCGAAAATCGGTTCGGAGATATTTCCATACAACGGCAAGATTTATCTGATAACAAACGAATCCAGCCATGAAACAGACGAATATACTCCGAAAGTCCCGGCAAAAGGCAGCAAAAACATAATTAAGGCAAACACGGGACTTTCCATATATTCCATCACCACCGACGGACAAGTCGAGAAGCAAATGCTTGAAAAAGAACGGGACGCGATTCTGCTTTCTCCTGTTTTCAAGGGGAGCGACAGCAAGTTCCACTTCCTTTCGGGAGGAAATCGCAAAAACCTGAGTACCATCATCATTCCGTAAAAAAACAGCCTCGACAAAAAAGCGGTTCCCTGAATTTCCATGTAAAAACACGGACTCCAAGCCAATAAATTTAGAGTCGGTTTTTCGTTTTTTTCGACAAAAATTCGTATCTTTGCAGACCCGGAATTTTGTCGGGGATTGATTTTTTTTACACTTTAAAATCCTGAAAGCAAAATGATTATACTCGAAAAACCTTACGTTTCGGAAACCCTCATAAAAACTGCCGCCGAGAAAAATCTGCCCGTACTCCGCAACGCCATGTCGGAACAGCTCGCCGGCAAAGGCTACCGACTGAACCTGCTGAACGACAACGAGTTCGTGGCCGAATACAAAAAACGCGGCAGACTCTACACCATGTCGGAAAACGCACTCGGCTGGGTGGCAGAACACCTTACCGACCCTGAACTGCTAAAAAAAATCGAACTGCTGAAAAACAAGGCCACTTTCCGCAGAATTTGCAAGGACATGTATCCGGATTTCCATTTCAGCGAAGTTGCAATCGGAGAACTGAAGAACATAAACACGGATGACCTGCATTTTCCGCTGGTTCTGAAACCCTCGGTGGGATTCCTGAGTGCCGGCGTGCATGTCGTCAACAATCGTGAAGAATGGGCCAAAGCCGTCACCGACATTGAAAACAATTTCCGCAAGGTTGGCGGACAGTTTCCGGAATTCGTTGTCGGAACACAGAATTTTCTCATCGAAGACTACATAAAAGGAGAAGAATATGCAGTGGACGCCTATTTCGACAGCAAAGGAGAGCCTGTAATACTGAACATATACCACCACCGTTTCGCATCCGAATCCGACACGAGCGACCGGCTCTACTGCTCCAGTTTGGAATTGTACAACCAATACGAAAAGACTTTCACCGACTTCCTCACAGCCACCAACAATGTTATAGGACTGCGAAATTTCCCCATGCACATAGAATTCCGCTACGACGGAAAAACAGCTATTCCAATAGAAATCAACCCCTTACGCTTTGCGGGCTTCTGCCTGAACGAACTTCAGACACACATAAGCGGCACACACCCCATTGTGGCTTACCTCGAAGACATACGCATTCCGAAAGAAACCATGTGGCATGGCAAGGAAAACGACACATACAGTTTTCTGGTGCTTGAACGTCCGGCCGATGTGCCGGCTGACAAGGTCTTCGACAGCGAGAAATTCCGCCGCACATTCATGGATGTAGCAGAACTCCGTCCCATAGCCGATACCAGTGTAGGCGTCGCCGCCACGGCTTTCACCCGCACCGACGGAGCCCACCTTGCCGAACTGGACTACATACTGAATCTTGACATGCACGACTTCATGAAATAAAAAACCTCTGTATTTATGAAAAAAATCAGTATCATAGCCATAGTACTTTCTGCGGCGACCCTTTCGCTACAGATATTCATATTCGCCACATCGGGATTGGACAACAACTCCAAACACACACAGGTCCAGCGAGTAAGCCCGGTGGCTTCGCCCGAGATACCCGACTCCATGACTTTCTGCGGCGACAAAATCCCTCTGGACAACTTTTATGTGCGCGAAGCCCTCGACCGCGAACTCACGACCATGATGTACGGCCACACCAACACATTGCTCATAATGAAGCGTGCAGGACGTGTGTTCCCCGTTATAGAGCCGATATTGAAAAAAAACGGAGTGCCACAGGACCTGAAATACTTGGCCGTGATAGAAAGCAACCTCCAGAATCTTACTTCCCCAGCCAAGGCCCAAGGATACTGGCAGTTCATGAAAGCTACCGGACAGACATACGGACTTGAGATAAATGACGACGTGGACATGCGGAACTCACTCGAATCCTCAACCGAAGCAGCGGCAAAATTTTTCAAGACACTGCACCAGCAGTTCGGCAACTGGCCGGCTGCAGCAGCGGCCTACAACTGCGGTGGCAGCGGTCTAAAAAAACGTTTCGAAGAACAAAGCACCAACAGCTATTTCGAAACCCATCTCAACACCGAAACCACGCGCTACGTGTACCGCATACTCGCTGCAAAAATCATAATGAAAAACCCGCAGAAATACGGATTTTTTATCCGCAACTACGAACTTTACCCGCAAATTCCCTGCCGTACAGTGGAACTTTCGGGCAAAAACGTTGACCTCTACCAGTTTGCCAAAGACAACAAAACCTCATACAAAATGCTTCGCATGATGAATCCGTGGCTGCTTGGCAACAAAATCGCCAACAAAAACGGCAAAACCTACAAGGTAAAAATACCGACCGAAAAAAGCTGGGGCAAACTTACCAAAGATAAAGACAGAAGTTACGTAAACAGTTTATAATAAACGCAGTGAGCAGGAAAGACAATTGTTTGGAAATACTCGGTGCAAGGGAGCACAACCTTCAGAACATCGACATTGACATACCTCGTGGCAAGTTGGTGGTGATTACCGGTTTGAGCGGCAGCGGCAAGTCGTCGCTGGCATTCGACACCATTTACGCCGAAGGGCAGCGGAGATACATGGAGACATTTTCGGCATACGCCCGCCAGTTTATCGGCAATATGGAACGTCCCGATGTGGACCGCATAAACGGACTCAGCCCAGTGGTTGCCATCGAACAGAAAACCACCAACAAAAATCCGCGATCAACCGTTGGAACCATAACCGAAATATATGATTTCATACGCCTGCTGTACGCACGTATCGGCGACGCATACTCGTACCTCTCTGGGAAAAAGATGGTCCGGTACACCGAACATCGGATTCTTGACCTCATAACCTCGGCTTTCCACAAAAAGACGATTTACATACTGGCTCCCCTTGTGAAACGCCGCAAGGGACATTACCGCGAACTGTTCCAGCAATACGCCAAGAAAGGTTTTCTCAGAGTCCGCGTCGACGGCGAGATACGGGAAATCACCTACGGCATGCAACTCGACCGCTACAAGACCCACGACATCGAACTTGTGGTGGACAAAATCGCCATTGAGACCGGCAAAGAGAACAAACGCCTCACCGAATCGGTGCGTACGGCTTTCAAACAGGGGAAAAACGTGCTGCTGATTTACGATTGCGAAAGCGGTGAAACCCGATACTTCAGCAAACTGCTCATGTGTCCCGACACGGGACTCTCCTACCCCGAACCGGAACCCAATACATTTTCGTTCAACTCTCCATACGGAGCCTGTCCCAAGTGCAACGGTTTGGGCGAAGTAACCGAGATAGACCTGAATAAAATCGTCCCTCACCCTGAAAAATCAATCCGGCAGGGAGGCTTCGAAGTACTCGGAAAATTTTCGGCGACCAACTACACTTTCCGACAGATAGAGCGTCTGGGACAAATTTACGACTTCACCCTCGACGACCCCATATCTTCACTTTCAGAGGAAGCCATGAATGCCATACTTTACGGAACCACGGAAATTCTCGACATTCAAGACTCCGGCGGCAACAGCTGCTTCAACTACGAATATCCCGGACTTGTAAACTACGTAATGCAGCTTTTCAACAGCGAAGATTCACCGCAAAGCATTCAGAAATGGGCAAACAGCTTCATGAACACCATTCCCTGTCCGGAATGCGGAGGCACGCGGCTGAAAAAAGAATCACTGCATTTCCGCATCGAAGGCAAAAACATTGCCGAATTGGCCGCAATGGACCTGTTTTCACTAAAGCAATGGTTCGATGAACTCGAAGACAAACTTGACGACCGCAGAAGAGCAATTGCCCATGAGATAATAGGAGAAATAAGCAAACGCATACAGTTCATGCTCGATGTCGGCATAGGATACCTTTCGCTCAACCGCAGTTCCAAGACACTGTCGGGAGGAGAATCGCAACGCATACGACTGGCCACCCAAATAGGTTCGCAACTCGTGAACGTGCTTTACATACTTGATGAACCGAGTATAGGACTCCATCAGCGCGACAACCACAAGCTAATCGAGTCACTGAAAAAGCTGCGCGATATAGGGAATTCAATCATTGTTGTGGAACACGACCGCGATATGATGCTCAACGCCGACCACATAATAGATATCGGACCCGGAGCAGGCATACACGGCGGGAAAGTCATGGCTCAGGGGTCCCTGCAACAAATTCTGAAATCGAAGTCGCTCACCTGCGACTACCTCACCAATCGCAAAACCATAGAAATTCCTGAACGCCGTCCGACCAAGAACTGCAAGCACCTGATCTTGGAAGGTGCCACCGGCAACAACCTCAAAAATGCCACCTTGGACATTCCTCTCGGTGTATTCATCTGTATCACAGGAGTTTCAGGAAGCGGAAAATCATCACTGATAAACGAAACGCTGCATCCGATTCTGAACACGTATTTTTACAGGGCACTGAAACGCCCGTTGCCGTACAAAAGAATCAAAGGCATTGAAAACATCGATAAAGTCATCGAAATCGACCAGTCTCCAATAGGACGCACACCTCGGTCAAATCCTGCCACATACGTGGGTGTGTTCAACGAAATACGCCAACTTTTCGCCGAACTGCCGAATGCGAAGATACGCGGTTACAAGCCGGGGCGATTCTCGTTCAACGTATCGGGAGGTCGCTGCGAAACCTGCAAGGGTGCAGGAGTTCGAACCATAGAAATGAATTTCCTTCCCGACGTTTATGTCAACTGTGAGGTATGCGGCGGGAAACGCTACAACCGCGAAACTCTCGAAATACGGTACAAAGGCAAATCCATAAGCGACGTGCTGGACATGACTATAAACGAGGCCGTGGAATTTTTCGCACACATTCCGAATATCGCCCGCAAACTTGAAGCCATACGTGATGTAGGATTGGGATATATCACTCTGGGACAGGCATCCACGACCCTTTCGGGAGGAGAGGCTCAGCGTGTCAAACTTGCCACCGAGCTTTCGAAACGCGATACCGGCAACACTCTTTACATACTCGACGAACCCACCACCGGACTGCATTTTGAAGACGTACGCGTGCTGCTGGAGGTGTTGCAGAAACTCGTAAACAAGGGGAACACCGTCCTTGTCATAGAGCACAACATGGACGTAATAAAAGTTGCCGACCACATTATAGACATCGGACCTGAGGGTGGCAGCCGCGGCGGCAACATCGTATGTACAGGAACTCCGGAAGAAGTGGCCAAATGCAAGGAAAGCTACACCGGTCAATATCTGGCAGAAGAGCTGATGCGAGGCAGGAAATGACCTTGATTCCTAACGTTTGAACCTTACCACTGCCCACTCTTCTTTCACCTCACAGGCTTCCATCGCAAGCCCCCATGCTTCCACGCCCTGTCTTATATCAGGCAAATCACTTTCATAAAAGCCGCTCAGAATCAGAGTGCCGCGTCTGTCAAGAACTCCGATGTAACGTTCCATGTCCCTCAGCAGGATATTCCTGTTAATGTTTGCGATGACCACATCGAAATTTTTGTCAGGAGTCAGCAGCGAAGCATCACCCCAAATGGCCGTTATTTTCTGGCATCTGTTATTGCCTATATTTTCAAGGACATTGCGGTAAGCCCATTCGTCTATGTCGACAGCCTCAATGAAGGATGCCCCTTTCTTTTCTGCCAGAATAGCCAAGACACCAGTGCCGGTACCCATATCCAAGACCCGTTTGCCTGCCAGATTCAAACTGCCAAGCATCTTCAGAATCAGATACGTAGTCGGATGATGAGCCGTTCCGAACGACATTTTTGGATTTATCACGATGTTGTATTCTGCATCTGCATTCGGTTGGAATGATGGCGGATAAACCCAACAGAAACTGTCTATCATCACCGGCAAGTTTGTCTTTTCCCACTCCTCATTCCAGTTCTGGTCGGGAAGTTCTCTGACATCATAGGTTATTTCGCAGTTGCGGAGCAGCGAAAGAATCCCTTCAACTGAATTTCTGTCGAAGTTTTCCGTCGGGACAAAGGCCTGCAAGCCGGTTTCCGTTTCGGCAAAACTGTCAAAGCCGACTTCGGAAAGTTCGGCCATCAGAATCTCCGAGAACGGAATCATTGGATTTACGGCAAAATCAACTTCTGTATATTTCATAATTTCCGAATGTTTAAAAATCTTCTTCATACTGACGCAGTGCCGAAAGGTATATTTCTTTCAGCTTGTGCGACAATTCACCGGGTTCCAGCACCTTAACCTGATCCCCCAACGAAAGCAGTTCGGCAACGAAATCGTATGTCGGCACAAGATCCAGTTCGAACGTGAAACGGTCACCGCTTTCGGAAAGCAGACGCTGCGTCTCGTGCAAAGGCTTGGACACAAGATATTTGCCCGTCTTTGCAGTTGTCCGGAACACAATGTGTTTAACGTCGTCGTCGGTCGAACGGTAAATTCCGAAATAGTTTTTGAAATATTGGTTGGGGTCAAAATCTTCGGGATACGCAAACTGTTGGGTCGTTTCAAAGACTCCAGACACACGGTCGAGGGCAAAAATCTTCGGAAGCGATCGTGACGATTCCTGTGCCACCAGATACCACCGCGACCTGTATTCTTTGAGCAGAAGCGGCATTACAAAACGCTCGGTGCGGGTATTCCAATCCTTGTTGTAAACGAAGCGGACTTTCCTCCGGTGCTTTATGGCATCTATAATCTGCTGTATGTACTGTGTGCCATTTGGCAGATGTTTTTCAAGATGGAAAAACGGCTTGACAGCCTCTGTTTGCATCATGGACTGGAATATATCGAAACTCTCGGCCAACCGGTTGAACCCGTCTGAATACACATCTCCGGCATTTATGTAATAGCCGCCGCCTGCACGGGAAAACCGGATCTTCACGCCAAACAGTCCGTCAATGTCCTCAATATCTCGCTGGAAAGTACGCTGTGAGTATGAAAAATCGCCGTCGGAAAGACAGAGTTGCCTCTGCAGATAGTCTTTGATATCCCCGAATGGAACGCTGTTCCTCATTCTGAGCAGACGAAGTATCATCAGATATTTGTTGAGACTTTCCCGCTTTGTCATTTCCGAGGATGTGTTGCGTTGTAAATGAAAATAAGGCCCTCTATGTTACGCGGCACCTGCAAGTCAAGATAGGCACTTTCCACGGCTATTATTCTGTTGTTTTTCACGGCCGAAAGGCGTCTGTATGGCTCGGTTTCGGCAAAATTCACTGCATCTTCCTTGCGGATAATTATGTAATCAGGATCGGTAGCAAGCAGAGACTCCAGCCCGAACTCCCATCCGGTAATGTTTTCTGCAATATTGCGGGTTCCGGCTTTGGTAAGAATGTCGTTTATGAAAGTATTGCCTCCGGCAGTAAAATTCCCGCTCTTGCCGTAGCCGACCACATAATACACCGTAGGCACGTTATCAGTACTTTCGAAAGACACTTCCGAAAGTTCTTTCTTCAGCGAGTCGTTCAGCTTTTCCGCCCCGGCGGACATGTCTGTAAGCAGACCTATTTTCGAAATATTTTCAAAAAGACCTTCAAAATTGTCCTTCTCAATGACACAGGCCACTGGAATTCCCGCATTGGCAATAAGCTTCGATGTCTTTTCCGGAATCATGGACCCGCCTATCACCAAATCCGGTTTGAGCGAAATGACCTTTTCCACATTGAGATTGGAAATGCCTCCGACATTTTCAACATTACCAGCCTGCGGAGGAAAGTTACAGAATTCAGTACGGCCGACGAGCAGATTTCCGGCACCAATGGCGAACATTATCTCGGTAACAGCCGGTGAAAGCGAGACTATGCGCTCCGGATTCACCGGAACCTTACACTCTACGCCATAGTCGTCGGTAAAAGTGAAGCACTCCCTTTCCGTGTTTACCGGCTTGCTGCCGCAAGCCGCACACAGACAGAGTGCCAATATTGCCAATATTCTTGTTTTCATTGCAACAGGTTAAGCATCTTCAATACCGCCACATACCCTGAGCACGTTGCCTGTAACGTACGTGGACATGTCCGAAGCGAGGAAAACGCATGCGTCGGCCACTTCTTCCGGCATTCCCGGACGCCGCAGCGGAATACGCTTGCACCAATTTTCTTTCATCTCGGCCGGCATTTCTGCTGTCATTCCCACCTCTATGAACCCCGGTGCCACGACATTGTGGCGGATATTGCGGGTTCCCATTTCCTTGCACATGGCTTTGGTGAAGCCTATGATTCCGGCCTTGGAAGCAGCGTAATTGCACTGGTTCGCATTGCCGGCAATACCCACCACCGAACTTATGTTTATGACACTGCCAGAAGCCTGTTTCCACATAGCCGGCTGAACAGCCTTGGTCATGCAGAAGATAGATTTCAGATTGGTGTGTATCACGGAATCCCACTGTTCTTCGGTCATTCGCTTTATGGCATTGTCGCTTGTGATGCCTGCGTTGTTCACAAGAACGTCGATACGGCCGAAATCGGCGAGCACCTCGGCTACAAGATTCTTTGCCGATTCGAGGTCGGCTGCATCGCAAGCATACCCCTTGACCTTGAGGCCGAAATGCATCAGCTCATTTTCAACCTCCTCCATCTGCCGGGAGCGTGTCCGTCCGGTAAAAGCCACATGGCATCCTTCCTGAACAAAACGCAAGGCTATGGAACGTCCTATACCCCTTGTAGCGCCCGTTATTATGGCGACTTTATCTTTTAAAATATTCATTATAAGTAACTTAAATATATTTTTACTATAGATTCCAATTGCAAATATACAAAAAAAATTGCTTGTTTTTATTTTTCAGGAAGAAACGCAGCGATTATGAGAAGGATAACCGTTGGGGCAAAATCGCGAAGAAACGTTAAACACATTAAAAGACAACAAATTAAAAAAAAGCAGAAAATATTTTTTGTCATTTTTCTTGAAAATGAAAAAAAATGTGTATCTTTGCAATTCCTGAATTAAAACAATAAACAATATAAAATTTAAACAATATGGCATTTAAAGGACAAATTGTAATTGATAAGGAACATTGCAAAGGTTGTGGAGTTTGCGCCGGCGCATGCCCCAAACAGGTGATTGCTTTATCAAAGAATGTAAACGGCAAGGGCTACAACTACGCCGAAACCGTAAATGATGAGTGCATAGGCTGTGCAAGTTGTGCAGTAGTATGCCCGGATGGTGTAATATCCGTCTACAAAGTTAAGTTATAAACGAAAAGGTATATAGAAATGGCAAAAGAATTAAAATTAATGAAGGGCAACGAAGCAATTGCCCAAGCAATGATTGCCAGTGGTACTGATGGATATTTCGGATATCCCATCACCCCGCAATCCGAAGTAATGGAAACCCTTATGGCCGAAAAACCTTGGGAAACCACAGGAATGGTTGTATTGCAAGCCGAAAGCGAACTCGCATCCATCAACATGGTATATGGTGGTGCTGCAACAGGCAAGAAAGTGGCAACTTCATCATCGTCTCCCGGAATCAGCTTGATGCAAGAAGGTTTAACATATCTGGCCGGTGCCGAAATTCCTTGCGTTATAATGAACGCCATGCGTGGCGGTCCTGGACTGGGGACAATACAGCCCGCCCAATCTGACTATTTCCAGAGCGTAAAGGGCGGCGGTCACGGCGACTACCAGCTCTATACCGTAGCACCTGCAAGCGTACAGGAAATGTACGACTTCGTATTCGATGCATGGGACATAGCATTCAAGTACCGCAACCCAGTACTGATCCTCACCGACGGTGCAATAGGACAGTGCATGGAAAAATGCTACACCCGCGACTATGTACCACGCTGGACAGAAGAAGAACGCCGTGCCAACGCACCTTGGGGCTGCTGGGGAAAACCTGCAACACGCAACCACAATATCATAACTTCACTTGAACTCGACAGTGCACGTCAGGAAGTTTTCAACGAAAAACTTCAGGCAAAATACCGCGAAATGGAAGAAAAGGAAGTGAAATTCGAAGCCCTCAACTGCGAAGACGCAGAATACATATTCGTAGCATACGGCACATCTGCACGTATTGCCATGAAAGCCATGGAACTCGGACGTGCAAAAGGTCTAAAAATCGGTCTGCTCCGTCTTATCACCTTATTCCCGTTCCCCAAAAAGCAGATTGCTGAACTCGCCAAGAAAGTGAAAGGCATGCTCTGCGTTGAAATGAGCGCCGGTCAAATGATAGAAGACGTGAAACTGGCAGCAAACTGCAGCATTCCTATCGAACACTACGGTCGTTTCGGCGGTATCATCCCGACTCCCGAAGAAGTTTTGGAAGCAATGGAAAACAAAATCATTAAATAAGGAGGAATAAAATTTATGACAAATTCAGATATAATAAAACCCGAAAACTTAGTTTACACAAAAACCAAAGTTTTGACTGATGCCGTTATGCACTATTGCCCCGGCTGCGGTCACGGTACAGCCCACCGCATCATTGCCGAAGTTATCGACGAGATGGGAATCCAAGACAAAACCATCGGTGTTTCTCCAGTAGGATGCTCCGTTATGGCTTACAATTATTTCGACGTTGACTTTGAAGAAGCTGCTCACGGCCGCGCACCTGCCGTAGCAACCGCAATCAAACGTCTGAACCCCGACTGTTTCGTATTCACATACCAAGGCGACGGTGACTTGGCAGCCATCGGTACTGCCGAAACCGTTCACGCAGCAAACCGCGGTGAAAACATCACAATGGTATTCATAAACAACGGTATCTACGGTATGACCGGCGGACAGATGGCTCCCACTACCCTCGTAGGCATGAAGTCAGCTACAACTCCTTACGGCCGCCGCGTTGACATCAACGGATATCCATTGCGCATAACCGAAATGCTGGCAACATTGCCGGGCACATATTACGTAACCCGCCAGAGTGTTCACACTCCTGCAAACGTACGCAAAGCCAAAGCCGCCATACGCCAAGCTTTCGAAAACCAGAAATTGGGCAAAGGACTCTCATTCGTAGAAATAGTATCGAGCTGCAACTCCGGTTGGAAAATGACTCCGGTACAAGCCAACAAATGGATGGAAGAAAACATGTTCCCGAACTATCCGCTCGGAGACATAAAAGTTGACGGCAAACTTGCCGAAGGCATCGATGCAAACCGCCTCGTTGTTTCCAGTCCTTTAAGTGTAGTTAATAAATAATCATTCAAAAGCTAACAATCATGACAGAAGAAATAATTATAGCCGGTTTCGGTGGACAGGGTGTCCTTTCAATGGGAAAAATCCTTGCCTATTCCGGTGTTATGCAAGATAAAGAAGTTTGTTGGATGCCATCCTACGGTCCTGAACAGCGCGGTGGTACAGCCAACGTATCGGTTATCATAAGCGACGAACGCATTTGCTCTCCTATTATCAGCAAATTCGACACAGCCATCGTTCTCAACCAGCAGTCGCTCGACAAATTCGAAAAAAGCGTGAAACCCGGCGGCGTATTGCTTTACGACCCCAACGGCATTACCCGTGAACCGACACGCAAAGACATAAACATCTACAAGGTAGCCGCTACCAAGAAAGCTACCGAAATGGGCATGTCGAAAGTTTTCAACATGATGGTTCTCGGTGCATTCCTGAAGGTAAAACCCGTAGTTACCGAAGAATTCATCGAAAAAGGTCTGCAGAAATCCTTGCCGGAACGTCACCACAAACTGATTCCCGACAACCTTGCTGCAGTTCAGACCGGTAAAGAACTTCTCGAAACCGTTCAAACCGTAAAATAAAATTTCACATCTGATATTCAGAAAAGCGGATTGTTTCAATCCGCTTTTTTTTCGTTGCACCTTTTCAGGCAAGCTGTATCCTGCCCAAGAAACCGCATTTTTTATACGGGCATCATTTTCACATCTGAACCAAAAAAATTAACATTTCATTTGTTTTAACCTAATTTTATTTGTATCTTTGCAAGTTCCCCGCAAAGGGATAAATATTAGCACAAAATTGATAATCAATCAAATAAACAGATTTGCAAATATAAAACCATCATGAAACAAAGAAGATTTCCATTGATCATGACCGTTCTACTGTGTGTATGTGTCAGCGCATATTCTCAAGGCATAAACAATTACGATTTTTCGTACAGGATTGGCACCGGTCACAACCAGAACACAATATACCTGAAATATTCGGATGTAACATCAACACCGAAAAAAGTCATATTGGTGGCGAAATATTACGACAACACTTCTTCGGAATACCATAACGCGGCAAACGAACTGCAAGGCAGTGTTATTCTGCCAGACACCATCGTGCACGAGCAAAGCCAATGCGTCATCGACTCCATTGCAGGAATGGCATTTATCGATGACAGCAACATTTCGTCCATAACCATACCCGCATCCGTGAGAGCCATCGGAAATTACGCTTTTTTCAATTGTTCAAACCTTGACTCGATTTTTCTCAGCGAACCAGACAACTTGGCAACGATAGAAGAAGGCGCATTCTACTCATGCATCAATTTGAAACATATCGACCGTATGACCGCCATCAAGTCGATACTTGACTTCACCTTCTACGGCAGTCGGATAGACTCCGTTCATGTTCCGAGCACTGTCACCGAGATAAGCGGGAATGCTTTCAGTGGCATGGCTTATCTGAAAGACATCGATGTATCCAGCCACAACGCACACTTCTCCTCTCATAACGGAATACTGTACGACAAGACGGCGACAACGCTGTTGCGATGTCCTGCAAAAAAGAATGGTTCAGTGGCAGATCTACCGGCAAATCTGTCTGGCATTGCGCAGAAAGCGTTCCAATCATGCAAAGATATAGACACCATCATATTGCCGCCATCCGTAAAAAAAATCGGGAGCGCCGCTTTCGACAGTTGCGTAGCAGTCCGGCATATACATCTCGGCGGAGTCGATTCTTTGGACATAACGGCTTTCCAAGCAACATTGTTGCTGGACACATTGTCGGCAGATGCCTCTAGCAATTACTACAACTGTGAGCACGGTGTGCTGTACCAATCCGACACTTTGGTATTGTATCCTCAAGGAAGGATGAACAGTTCTTTCTCCATACCGGCAGGAATCGTAAAAATTGGAGACAATGCTTTCTGCGGGAACAGATTTCTGCAAGGATACACCACACAAGGTGGAAATCTGAAAGAAATCGGCAAATTTGCCTTTTCATCGTGTACGGCACTCCATTCGGCTGCCTTGCCGTCAACAATAAATCAGATAGGCTCGAATGCTTTTGAAGGATGCCATTCGCTAAGAGAAACAGACGGAAGTCCTAATGTTCTCGTGTTGCCAAACTCAATGACGAAAATAGACGACTATACTTTTGCGGGATGCAGCAGCCTGCAGAACATCATGCTCGGGTCCAATACCAGCCACATAGGATACTATGCTTTTTCTGGAGACACCAACATAAGCGGCACACTGACCATACCAGACTCAGTAAGAACGATAAAACCATATGCTTTCCAAGACTGCAGGAATTTGCACAAAATAGGATTCAACGCCATCAACTGCAATGAAGCAGGCGACAGTTCAAGATACGCCTTTGCCGGATGTACCGGTATCGATACCATAGACATTGCCAAAAATGTCACAAAAATAGTACGGTATACATTTGCGGGATGCTCCAACATCAACACGATAAACATGTACCCTACCAGCATACCCTACGTTGACACCATGGCATTCGAGACAAGCAACAGCACTGTAAATCTCAATGTTCCGTGCGGTGTCGGTTACAACACCTCATATTATTGGAAAAACTTCAACATAAACCGCGTGGAATTTTATCCACTCGCAATAACCGCCAACGACCCGTCTCTAGGTACAGTTTCGTACGACTGCAACACAGGTGTTTTGTCGGCGAACATCAGGCCGGAAAAAGCAGCCCTGTCGTACAAATTCGTCTACTGGAGCGACGGAGGACTAGACAGCGTGCGCACATACATACCTAATTCCACGGACACCACACGTCTTACGGCCATATTCTCCCTTGAACACGGCATTCCGGTACGGGTACTCATAAACGACAACACCAGAGGATCCGTATCCGGAGGTGGCACATACAATCCTCAAGATGCTGTGGTCATTTCCGCGACACCGAACACGCACTACCATTTCGCAAGATGGAATGACGGTGACCTGAACAATCCCCGCACCATAATAGTCACAGGAACCACCACATTGTCATACACGGCCATAATAGAACCTGACATCCACACAATAACCAAAACTGCAGAAAACGGCACCATACTCCAAGACGGAGCATCCATATACGGAAACAAAGTAACACTGACTGCAGTTCCTGACAGGCACTATCACTTCAAATACTGGCAAGACGGAAACATCCAGAATCCGAGGGAAGTCACAATTTTTCAGGACACTGCCATTACAGCGATTTTCGCACCCGATACATTCCGTATAGATGTCTATTCTGCCGATATCCTTCTCGGTTCGGCATCGGGTTCGGGGAAATTCGCCTATGGCTTTGCCGACACATTGCATACCGATGCCGAGGCACACCACCATTTTGTGCGGTGGTCTGACGGAAACACAGACTCACCACGCCACATTACCGTAAACAACGACTCTGTTTTCGTTGCCATTTTCGCCATCGACACCCATACCGTAAACACATCGGTCAACGATGCTGCAATGGGTTCGGTGATATCACAAAACGAAGTCCAATATGCCGGCATCACCACGATGGAAGCTGTAGCCAATCACGGCTACCTGTTTTCCCATTGGAACGACGGCTCTACCTCACCAATCCGTACCGTAACGGTAACCAAAGACACCTCGTTTACAGCGTATTTCGTAACAGACACCTTCAGAATCGATGCCCTGTCCAACAATACGGCAAAAGGTTCCGTCTCCGGTTCGGGGGATTATCTGTTCAACACAGAGATAACACTGGTTGCAACAGCCAACCCACATTACCATTTCATCGGTTGGAGCAATGGTGTAACGGACAACCCGTATACGTTCAATGTAAGCAATGATTCAGTCATCGTGGCTCAGTTTCTTGGAGACACCATTGAGGTGACACTCAACAGCAACGATAATTCAATGGGTCGCATCTACGGTTCCGGCACATACTTCTACGGCGACACCGTAATATTGAATCCGAGAGCAAACACCGGTCATCATTTCCTCTATTGGAACGACGGAATAACAGTTGCCAACAGAAACGTGACACTGTCGCAAGACACTTCATTCACGGCATATTTCGCGATAGACACACTGCAGATATCTGTTCTCTCGAACGACACCATGGGAGGACTGGTATCAGGAGGAGGCACATTCCTGTACCATCAACAAACACAGTTGTCCGCGACACCAAAGCCACACTATCATTTCCTTTCATGGAGCGACGGAAACTCCGACAATCCGAGAGACTTCACCGCTCTGAAAGACACCACCATACATGCGTTGTTCTACATAGACACGCACAATGTCTCCCTAAGCTGCAACAACAATTTTTACGGCAGTCTGGCCGGTGCCGGAGATTATCCTTACGGCTATAGCCTGAACATATCCGCCAACCCATATCCGGGATATCATTTCATGTATTGGAATGATGGTCTCGATTCTGCTTCGAGAACGATATCGGTACTGAAGGACACTACTCTGGAAGCGACTTTCGCAATAGACACCTATTACATAAACCTGCAACCAAACAATATAGACAGAGGTACGGTGTCTGGAACAGGAAACTATATATTCAACACACAGGTAACAATTTCCGCAACAGCTTTTCCCCACTACAATTTCGTAAATTGGAGCGACGGAAACACCAGCAATCCAAGGACATTTCCAGCAACTTCGAACAGAACACTTTCGGCCAATTTCGTAGGGGACAACCACACGGTCAACATCCTTACGAACGACATTTCGATGGGAAACGCACAAAGATTTTTGGCCCACTATGCCGACACTTTGTTCATAACCCCGCAGCCTAACACGGGTCACCATTTTGCCCATTGGGACGATGGTACCACCACCATTCCCCGCCGAATCGCCGTCGACAGTGACATAACCATTACGGCCATATATGCAGTCGACACATTCCATGTCAATCTGGTAATTTCGGATACATCTGCAGGTACATTGCACGGAACGGGACTCTACACCTACGGCAGTGCGGACACCCTTGTCGCCATTCCCAACAACCATTACGGATTTATGGGATGGAATGACGGTGTAACCGATTCGATAAGAATAATTTCCGTTTATTCCGACACCACATTGACTGCTTATTTCGAGGGAGACCCCATGACTATCACGGTAAGGACATCAAACGTTGTTTATGGCACTGTAAGAGGTTCAGGAACATTCGCATACGCAAGTATGGACACGATATATGCCATACCGAATCCGCATCACCATTTCCTGCAGTGGGCCGACGGGAACACTGACAACCCCAGAATCATAAAAGTTTTGCAGGATAGTGTATTCACTGCAGACTTTTCCGTAGACACACACTTCATAAATGTGGTTTCTGCCGATACCAATCAGGGCACCATTGATGGAACCGGATATTACAACTATGGTACAACAACCCACATTGCCGCCTATGCCAAACCTTATCACCGCTTTGTACAGTGGAGTGACGGAAACACACAGAATCCACGTTTGGTGGTGGTCATCAGAAACGAAACATATACCGCTGAATTTGAAACAGATTCGACAAACACACCGGATGGCTTGTCCTTAGCGAACGAAAACATTACACTGCACATATACCCCAACCCAACGGACGGCATGGTTTATTTCGACACGGAAAGTGAAATAGACAAAGTTGAGATCATGGATGCAGTGGGCCGGGTTGTGGCAAGCGACACCGGAGTGAGATCCATGGATTTGTCAGCTATGGCACAGGGTATATATACAATACGTTTCACATTCTCCGCAGACAAGGTGATGATGAAACGAATAGTAGTACGATAAAAGAGAAAACAATTATGCATACATACAAAAAAAACATATTTATGAAACGTTCCCATGATTCAAGAAGGAGGTTTAGACACCTCAGGAAAATAATGCTTACATTGGCACTTGCATTTGTTTCAGGACAGGCATTCGCCACCGACAGTTGGAGTAACGGTTGGATATCTAACCCCACGTTCCTCCCTGAACAAGGCATAATAAAAATGAATGCCAGAATATATCAGACTTGGGGTTCAATCGGAGACGGACACTGCGGCTTTTCCAAAGGTTCCGGCTGGTTGCAGATTTCATACAATGTTGACGGCGTTGAAATTTGCAAATACGAATACTACACCAATTCCGAAGGCAGTGGAGTCCGAAACGACATACATCTGGACAAAAAATCAGGTGCAAACCTTGGAGCATGGGTAGAAAACATCACCAAATCAGGTGGCGATGAATGGGAAATTCAATCGGACATCTGCATACCGGTACGTGTCGAGGACCTCAACAAGAAAATAACCATCGTGTTCAACGGCAAATGGTGGAGACGTGGTGCCACAGCCGACAACGATGTAAATTTTTCAAAAGATGTCTACGCCACCGTGAATCTGGGTGATGTGGAATTCTGCATGAATAACGGATACGAATTCACAACAAGCGGCAACATTCCCGCATTGAGACTGAAAGCAAAACATACCGGAACTCCCAACGTTAGAGGTCTGAACATTGATTTCAAAAACTCATCAGACAACTTGCTCGGTCGCACTACACCGAGTCTTGATTCTGTCAGCGAAATACTGATAACTCCCACCATGAACAACAGCTTCTTCAACGGGAGCAACGATAACCGTACATACCATGTGAATCTGGAAAAGAACATCATACAAGACAAACTGACCTATACTGGGAACAGGGTAACTTACACATTCCCGTGCTATCCACAGGTCACTTACTTCAACATGGCATATAACAGCAGACAGAACGCAGTACTTTTGGATTGGGACATACCGGGTCCGGCAACATCAAGTGCGGTCAACGGAGGAAAATTCATCATACGGATCGAACACCATGACACCGTAGGAAATAACGACAGATGCATAAAATCGTACACCAAGGAAATAAACTACAACTCATCCATAACAGACTACAATTCCGACACAATTCTTGTAGACCAGAATTTCAAGGGATACGTAACGGCTTCCGTATACAGAAGCGAATACAAAGACAACCCGTCATGGATAAGAGCACTTAAGAAAGACGACACTGTTTTCGTGAATTCGGAATCGCTTAGAGCTACCGAAATCTCTGCCGTGTTCGACACAACAAGCAATTTGGGCATCGTAACATGGAAATACGCGGGGGCCATCTGGAGCAACGGCACGACAGCGACACTCACACGCTACAACACCACAAACGGGGGAACTATAACATTTTCGCTTACCGAGGCGGAATTCAAATCAGGTGAATACCGAGACGACATGCTGAGCGTATGCGACAAATACAGATACAAACTGCAGGTTGTACCTGGCATCAACGACACCGTTTACAGTCCGGTATGGTCTGACACAAACTTCTTCATATATTCGATAGGAGAAATTTCGAACCCCGACGCATCCAAAGGCTACCATTCCACACGTACAGAAATTTCATGGAATGCCCGCGGATTGTTCGAGAATTTCGGAATAGAACGGCGTGAATACGGAAATCCCAATTCTTCATTCCAAAGAATAGCTGTCGTAACGCCTATCGGAGCGACATCGACATACGCCTATGACGACGTAAACGGCAATCCCGGAACCATCTACCAATACCGTATCATCGGATACAACACCTGCGGTGGAGCGATTGTAACTTCCGACACACTGTACACATACGGATTCAGAACATCAACTGGTGATGTTTACGGACAAGTGACATTCGAAAACAGCGGTCAAGCCGAAGATGGTGTAGATGTAATACTTGAAACGACGGAGGGACAAAGCGGACAAAGTCTAGCCTTCGCTTCCGGAAACGAAGGGGCCATTGTTGGAAACAACAATTTGCTCAGAGACAGTACTTCTGCCATAACACTGCAAAGCTGGGTAATGGCAAACAACCTGCTCACCAGCAATCAGAAGATCATATCCAAATCTGGCATGTATGAGCTCGGCATTAACAACGGGAAATTCTATTTCAAAGTCGGCTACACAACAGTTGCAGACACTACCGACATACTGAGCCAACTGGTATCGTACGACAGCAATCTCGCAAATGTGTACATACCATCCTTTATCCAAGTGTCGGCCACATACCAGAACTCATCGAACAATACCAGCACGGTATCCATTTATGTAAATGGGAAACTGAGCATAAGCGAAACCGTAAACCCGACCGTTTTGGGGAACACGGAACCCATTGTCTTCGGCGGGGAAAACTTTTTCGGAGCCATAGACGAAGTACGTATCTGGGGAAAAGCCCTCACAGCAGAAGAAATATACAGCAATTACAACAGACACATCATCGGCAACGAAACAAATCTGTTGGGCTACTGGTCCTTTGACAACGCTGTCGAGAACGAATTTTACGACATGTCGTGCAGCGGCACATTATACAATAAAAATCACGGCAGACTGGGCAACGGGGTTTCCTTATCGTCTCACATACCTACAAACGACCAGTTGTCTTATCGAGGCACCACAAACAGCGATGGAGCCTACGAGGTTCGCTCCGTACCATATTGGGGCAGCGGCACCGCCTACACCATTACCCCTCGCAAAGGAGTACACAAATTTTCTCCGGAACAGTCGACACGCCTGTTGAGCAGCGGTGCCCAAAGCCATACGGTAAACTTCCAGGACAAATCATCCTTCCTTGTTTCCGGAACAGTAACCTATGCAGGTGGAAACTACCCTGTCGATAGCGTATATTTCACAATAGACGGAGTCATGGCTCAGTCCGGCACAGATGTCATTTATTCCGGCTGCTGCAAGAAAGACGACGGCAACGGCGGTTACACCACACCTCCGGGATATTTTGAAATATCGGTACCAGTAGGAACCCACAGAGTCGTTGCCATGAAAGGTGGGCATACCTTTGCAAAACAAGGCAGATTCACCGACATAAACGGCAATGATATCAATTATCAGGACAACATAATCAACAAAAGCATAACCGACAGCACCAAAGTTACGTATGCTGGCCGCATCGCGGGCGGTACGATACAGCAGAACTACCCCATCGGACACTCCCTCTCGAAGAACAACTTGTCCGACAGCCTTTCACTCTACATTGAACCGTTGTCAAACGGCACGTACGAAATGACTTTGACAACCCACGACGATACGTTGTATCACTTCAATCCTGCATCAGATACAAGCAGAAGCGGTCACTACTCGGTGTCACATTGGAACAGCGGTACGAATACCGGCACACACAACAACTACATTGTGGTAAAAGCTGACCCTATAACCGGTGAATTCGAAACAGAGCTGTTTCCCGAAAGATACACCATAAGAGCTTATGCACACGGACACGGGAACATTGAAACATACAATGCAGACTTGAGAGGAGCTGTTTCTCTCGCCAACAGCAACGTTCTCAACAATTCAATCTACAGCTACAATGACACCATTGTCCGCATAGAAAGACGGTTCTCCTACGACACCATATACGACACGCTGTCAAACGGAACCCTAAGCATACGAAACATTGTATCGACATACCATATCGACACGATTACGGAGATCGCAACACACAATGACACTTTGAATTTCAACAAGACAAAGCTGTTCATAATGCGCAACGAACCGGAACTCAGCATATCCCAGCTGCAAATGCAGGGATCGGACACCGAAGTTCCCTACTTCGGCAGTGACAAATACGTCGTCACAACGGTTCTGAGCACAGATACAGTACCCCTGTACAATTCCACCACACAGACATACAGTTTCGGAAAACCCGTATTCGCTCAGAACAAAATCTATTCGTACAAGATAAGCATGTACGAACCGTACAATCATTACGACATTGACGGACACACCATAATCTCGGTAGATAAGGTTCCGACACAAGACGGTACGGTATCCGTAATCAACTCGTTAGCGACGGAAGCGACATCAACAATAGCATTGGACACCATCACTGGTTCAGCAGAATACAGCTTCCAGGCTGCAGAACCCGTAAGTCTGACAAGCCCTACTGGAAACTTCACAGCCACAGCCACATACGGTGAAGAAGGCACTCCCTCCATTTCTTGGCAACAGCCTTTTGCCGATGGTTTGGCATGGATAGTCGGTGCCAAGCAAACAGGCACCAACTTCATAACACAAGGCCCTGACAAAGTGCTCGCCATCCTTCGCGACCCTCCGGGAAGCAACAGCTATTCATACCTTGAAAGCGGTGTGTCATGGACAGAAAATTCCACATACACCGGCTCGTTGTCCCACGAAGGCAAGGAGATTGTGGAAACCAAAGTTGGGGTTGAAATAATAACCGTTACGGGGTCTCCTGTAGTAGGCACAATCCAGCATACCGAAACACAATCCGGACTGACTGTCGGAGTCGAACAGTCGGCAAAATACACCGGTGAAGACAGCAAAGAAACCAACACCACGCTGACCACAAGTTTCCAAACCAGCGATGACCCCCAGTTTGTCGGCGCCGATGGCGATGTCTACATCGGATATTCCACCAACCTGACTTTCGGATACACGGATAACGTGACTTTCGTGAAACGTTCCAAATACCTGGGCAGCGCAAGTTATGCACACGTATATGACGAAACATCTTCCAGCGATTGGGTAATGCTGCAAAGCAAAGGCAACAGCGTGACTCAAAGTTTCAGCACCATGTTCTTCTACCCGCAAATTTACATAGAACAGAGCCTTCTGCCGAACATTGAATCATGCAGAAACTCACTGCTGATGGATTCCACATACATTCAGGACACCGCCATGCTCCAGCACTTGGCAGACAGTTTGGACACCGTATTCTATGTTTCATACTTTTCTGCCGACAATCCCAACTACGGCAAAAGCAACACCGACATCACCATAGCAAACATCCACAACGGCGATTCAACTTCCGATTTCGACGGACCAAGCTACATCTGCATCTACAAGAGAAATGCCATTGATACTTTGGAGAACGGGAAAACAAGGTTGCGTGTTCAGGTGGACACCATCAATGGTTTCAACCAATCAATCGCGAATTGGATCAAACAACTCGCCATAAACGAAGAACAGAAATTGAAATCGACAGTAAAGCAGAATTACTCTTTCCATGCCGGTTCCAGCATGGAATACAATGAAAGCTATACTGGCACCATATCTCATACAAGTTCATTCGAAATTTCAGTCGGCGGCGTCATATCAAACGATCATGATTTTGGGGCCTCAGCCGGAGCGAGCACACACTCCAAATTCTCTTTTGAAGAACACGTATCCACCACGCAGGGCGGCACATTCAGCAGCAATGTGGAACGATCCCATGCCAAAGGCTTCGTTCTTGCCGAAGACGGCGGTGACAACATCAGCGTCGACATCTGCTACGAAACCGGTAGCAGCGATTCCTACGACATTGACCTTCCATCTAGAATGGTTGACACGAACGATCTGAAAGCACTGGACTACTATCCCACATTTATCTTCAAAACGAGAGCCGGAGCCACATCCTGCCCGTACGAAGGCGAACGTGTGACACAATATTACAACAGCAGCGAATATCCATTGGGGACGGTTCTGGACGCAGCCACAATGAAGATAGAAGTACCTTCGCTGGCCGTACAGAACAACTACATCAACAACATACCTTCCGGCGAAGCAGCAAACTTCACCCTTTATCTGAGAAACGATTCCGAAACCGGTGACGATGCCAACTTCGACCTGTTCCTCGTCGATGCGTCCAACCCCAATGGTGCCACGCTTTCAATCGATGGAACCTCCATCAGCGGACGTCACCTCACCTATCTGGTTCCTGCTGGCAGCACACTCACAAAGACACTTTCAGTAAGAAAAGGCACATCCTTGACTTACGACAGCCTGCAAATCGTCCTTGCATCGCAATGCCAATGCGATCCAACATCGTACACTCCGGTACTCGCCGATACCGTAACACTCATGGCTCACTTCATACCATCATGCACGGATATCGACATCGTATCACCCACAAACAATTGGGTATTCAACTCGTCAATGTCGACATTACCGGTAAAAATGGCCAATTTCGATGTCAATTATTCCGATTTCGACCATATCGAACTTCAGTACAAACTCAGCTCGCAAAGCGATGATTATTGGGTTCCCCTGAAGTATTACTACAACGACAGCGCATTGCTCTTTGCCGCAACGGACCCGCTTCAAGGCGGATTGTCACCCGATGATGTATCGATGATAACCATGATAAACGGCTACCTGCAGTGCGATTGGGACATGACCTCACTGCCCGACCAGTATTACGACCTCCGCGCAGTATCATACTGCAAGATAGGAAACACCATGTACACCAACGAATCCGAAGTAATGTCGGGTCTGAAAGACACCTACAATCCTCGATTATTCGGCAACACGCAACCCTCAAACGGCATACTTACCGTAAATGATGATATCAAAGTAACTTTCAACGAAAACATCGCCGGAGGATATCTGGTCGGAACAGATACGTATTTCTCGGTTTCAGGCATCCGCAACGGAGCCATAAACAGCCATACCACAAACGTTACTTTCGACGGCATGGAAAATTACATGGCAACGGAGGCATCTCGAAACCTTACGGAAAAGAGCCTGAATTTCGAAACATGGATCTATACCAACAACATAAACCAAAATGCCACGATATTCTCTCACGGTGACCCGACCAATTCCTTCGAATTGTCAATAGACAACAACCGTTACCTCACCGTAACCATCGGAACAAACAACTTCACAAGTCCGGATCCCGTTGACCTGCGCACGGGAGAATGGGCTCACGTGGCTGTAAATTACGATGCTTCCGACCCCGACAGACATATGGTTACAGTATACTTCAACTACAATTCCGTCTTCACCCGTCCGGTAGCAACCCATTATTCCGGGAACGGCATATTCGAACTCGGACGCAGCCTGAAGACACAGAACAACTATTTCGAAGGCAAAATGCACAATTTCCGCGTTTGGGACAAGACTCGCACTTCGTCAACTATCCAAACCAACAGCCTTGCCCAGATGTCTGGCAACGAAGTGGGTCTTATAGCCTGCTACCCGATGAACGAGGGTAAAGGCACTGTCGTGAACGACAAAGCACGCGGTGCAAACATGGTAATGCACGGGTGCAACTGGTCTTACCCCGACGGCTATGTGTTAACATTTGCCGGTGATTCAAGCTACGCTGCCCTGTCTTCGGCTTCTACAATAATCACACCCGACATGGATGGCACACTTGAGTTCTGGTTCAAAGCCGAAACCGGACAAAGAAACGCCACTATTCTCTGCAACGGTGAAAGCGGTGGTAATGAAGCCAACGGATCCAAAAACAAATTCTCCGTCAGCATTGATGCTGTTGGAAACATAGTTTTCGCAAACAACGGGTACAAAGTATCAGCCGACGGCAATTTCGTCGACAACTGCTGGCACCAGTTCACCTACACCGTAAACCGCAACACCAATGTTGCCCGCATCTATATGGACGGTTTGCTCAACAAATCCTTCGCTGCCGACAGCATAGGCGGCATGGCTGCCGAAAACCTGTACATCGGTGCAAAAGTCTACAACCTAGATGGTTATGCTTCCATTTACGACGTTTCCCAACCGTTCAAAGGCAGTTTTGACGAACTCCGCATATGGAACCTGTACCGTACGCAATCGTTGGTTGAAAACTACAACAACCAGAAACTGAACGGTGATGAAACTGGACTCCTTGCATACTATCCTTTCGAAACATACCAGGAATACGAGGGCTCCATGTACCTGCTCTCTTCTTTGAAAAACGGATGCCGGAATTCTGCCGACACGACTTTCAGCACCGTCGGAGACGTGCATTACACGCAAGACATACCTCCGGTAAACGACCGGGGGCCCGTAAGTGACCTGAACTACAATTTCGTTCCGAGCAGCGACGCCATCATCATCAACCTTACCGAAAATCCCTACCGCGTGGAAAAGACACTGGTCACCATAACCGTAAGCAATGTGGAAGACGTGAACGGCAACGTGCTGCAGTCTCCAATCACATGGACGGCTTACATCGACCGCAACCTTCTGAAATGGAGCCAGGACGAAATATCTGTCTCCAAGCAGGAGAACGAGCCTCTGCAGTTCAATGTGGACATTCTCAACAACGGCGGATACATAGAAAACTACACGATAAGCAACATGCCATCGTGGTTGCAGGTATCCCCCACATCGGGCACGATAACTCCCACGGCACACACTTCCATAAATTTCGCAGTTGACGAAAAACTCAACATCGGAACATACAATGAAATCATCTACATGACGAATACAGACGGTGTTTCCGAACCTCTGAACATCACAGTGCGTGTACTTGGTGAAGAACCCGACTGGTCGGTAGATCCCAACCAGTACGAATACAGCATGAGCATTTACGGAAAAGCCCGTATAAACACAATATTCTCCACTGATCCGGAAGACAAAATCGCCGCTTTCAGAAACGGAACATGCGTTGGCGTAGCGAACGTTTCATACAATGCACCAATGGATATGTGGTATACTCTGCTCACCTGCTACAGTAATTCGTTAACAGACAACAACTTAACATTCCGCATATGGGATGCAAGCACCGGTATCACATATCAGGCAACACCTGAAACCGACATTGCATTCGTCAACGATTCTATCTACGGCACCCCGCAAAAACCTGTCATTTTCAATACCGACTCGACTGTATTCAGAAAATACAAACTGAATGAAGGATGGAACTGGGTTTCGCTCAACATTACCAACAGCAACATGTCGGACATCAACTCGATATTGAGAGACGGGTCTTGGACATCATCGGACATCGTGAAGACCATGGACCACACAACCGGCAGCAGCCTTACAAGCTATTCCGACAATTTCAGTACCAACTCCGGACGTTGGGACGGAACATTGACACGCAACTATCATGGTTTCAACAACACATCGATGTTCATGGTAAAATCCGCGACATCACAGACTCTTGAGATAGAGGGAACAATCGTAAGACCGGAATCCGTAACTCTCGACATTCTTCCGAACTGGAACTACATCAGTTATCTGCCAAGCAAGAACCTGCCTCTGAAAATCGCTTTGGCTGACTATGAAGCCACCAACGGAGACATCATCAAGTCGAAAGACGCTTTCGCCATGTATTACAACAACGAATGGGTCGGTTCCCTTACGTACATGGAGCCCAATAAGGGTTACATGCTGAGAAACACTTCCAACAACGCCAAGACATTCAACTACCCGTCCAACGCAGTGACAAGCCTCCTGAAATCAATGGATGTGCGTCCGTCCGATTCCCGTTTCGACAACACCATGAACGTGATAGCCATTGTGGAAGGTTTCCAACAGGGCGATGCCGTTTCGGCAACCGTGAACGGTGAAGTTCGCGGCGTCGATGCCATTGTTCCGGTAAACGAAAACCAAAGCCTGCTCTATATTTCCATAGACGGCAACAACGACATGGCTGAAGACGTTCACTTTATATGGGAACGTGAAGGCAATACCACCAAAATATCTTCCACAAAACTGAAATACAGGAACAACTCCATTTACGGAACCGTTGAAGAACCTCTGGTATTGAAATTCGATGAAGTCAATCCTTTGGACGAACCCGTTTCAGTTTATCCGACATTGTTCAGCAACGACATTACGGTTTCTTTCTTCACGAGGGAAACAACAACTGTCAACGTTGAAATATACGACATGCTGGGCAGAAAAGTCTATGCTTCCGGTTCGGACAATTACGATGCCGGAATGCAATACAGCAACGTGATCAACACTACAGACTTAGTACCGGGAAATTATGTGATACACGTCATCAGAAACAACGAAACCAAAGTCCAGAAAATCGTCAAACACTAATTTTGAAAGGAAATGATAATGAAAAAACATTTGTTCTTGCTAACTCTCGTGACACTGATGTGTTTTTCCTGCGAAGACGAAGAAAAATACACCAAATACGACCATCCGCGGTGGACAGTTGAAGAAGGCAATTATACCACAAGCATGTCCTGCGTAATCGATTTACCCAAATCCCTGCAGACATACAAGTCAGGTGACGATGAACTTGCCGTCTTTGCCAACGGCCAATGCCGTGGTACTGCGACACTCATCAACAACCTTTTCTTCATCGACCCCGTCGGCTCCTACGACGAAGTTTCCATGTTGGAATTCCGCTACTACAGCTCAAAGACATGCTATATGTACATTTCCAACAAAATACAATTCAAACCCGATGAGACCATAGGTTCCATAGACAAACCTTATGTCCCGACACTAACCAACATGTAAAATGAAGAAAATCCTTATTGTAATGCTTGCGTCTTTGGCACTGACGCAAACAGTTCGGTCTCAAACAGACTCATGTACGTCAAAAAACTGGTACATTGATTTAGCCGTCGGCGGGGGTGTAACCGTCACCGAACAGATTGTCCATTTAGAATGCCCCGATTTCATTGCATACAGAATATCAATGGCAGCAGGCAAATGGATAAACCCATGGCTGGGTGCACGCCTGCAAATAACGACTGGGGCTTTTCATCTGTCGCATTCAACCTCAAACGAATTCACCGAAGACTATGGAATCGCCGCATATGCCAATATCGTCAGTCCTGACGGCTACTATATGGCACAGGCTCCGTTCATCAATCCGCATATCGACTTGCAGTTGAGTTTCTTGTCGCTGTTAGGTCACCCTCAATGCAAATGGGATGCCGTCCTTTCTGTCGGCGGAGGGTACCTTCACGTATTCAAGAAAGACGGAATCCCCGCATCTGATTGGGCGACATTCAACGCTGGTCTCATGGCGAAATACAGGCTGAACGACAAATGGGAATTCTATGCCGAAGCTCAAAGTGCTCTGTTCTCCGACAAATTCGATGCCCGTATCACCGACAGGAAATGCGCATCCAATCTGACCGTCAATCTGGGCGTAAGCTATTTCATCGATGGCAGATGTTTTCCAAATGCAGTTGAAGAGACCGCAGAACTCCTTCAGATTCAGGAAACCGTCACCGATTCGACACGTATCCACCACGACACCATCATCGTTCCGCAGTATATTGAAAAAATTGTCGAAGTCAAAAAAGAAGCAGCCTCCGGATTACCGATAGCCGCGTTCAATTACAATATCGGGGAAATCCAACCCGAAGGAAATTCCACAGAACAAACGATAAAACAGATTGTGAAAATCATGGAAGAAAATCCCGATAAAAAAATACATCTGTGCAGCTATGCAGACAAAGAAACCGGATCAGAAAAACGCAACATGGAACTAGCCAAGCTTCGCATCGGATATATACGCGACATGATGGTAGACAAACACTCGGTATCCAAAGACAGAATAATAGAAAAGCCCTACGGATCTTCAGTCCAGCTATTCAACTCTAATCAGTCACAAAATAGGGTAACATGGGTGTTCTTACTCAATGAATAAAACATCAAGAAAGAAGCGGAAAAATCAGTAGATTTTTCCGCTTCTTTCAGCAAATACGATCTTTTTCGTACCTTCGCAAAAATTTTCAGACAGAAGTCTACAACAGACAAAACGCATAACCATGAAAAAGCAATCATTTGTTGGCACTCGCTATAGCATTCGCATCGAATACACGACTTAGCGACAAATTGAAAATCGCAGCCGACACAAACTCTCCCCTTCTCAGCGAAAAAAGACATTCAAAAGGTGCTGAACGATGGAGAAGACGTCCCCGCAATAAAAATCGCCGAAGGTAACTGCCTCGGAAATGCCGGATACATCGAGACATACAACTGTATATCGCTCATCGATGGTTGGAACAGCAGTTTTACCGAGTGCGACACTCACAAGCACATTACCCGCATACAGCCCACGTCCACACCAAAAGAAGCCAAATGATCAACACTCATTACCATAGACAAACTCCGCCGCAAACACATTCCAGCAGGCTCACGGCATGAACATGACCGGTACGGAAACAGTACGTCTATCTATGTATGGCAACAGGTACAATTTAGACAAGACACTGAAATTCTTCGGAGCAAAATCGGGTCACGGGGCACAACTGAAATAAGCCGTAACCGTTATGAATTAAAGAATCCCGAAACCGATGTCTCCGGGATTTTTTCTTTTCACTTTCAGTACAAAAAAAGAGATGCCTCTTGGCATCTCTTGTATGGCATGATGCTGCATTTGCGTCAGCCGCAGTGAATGAATGATTCCACGAGTTCGAGAACTTTTTCGGTAGCGGTGTCGGGATGAGCATTGATGTCGGCACGAAGCGTGCGGTCGTTGAACTTACGCAGTTCACCCAGAATGCCGTCTATCAGGCGAGGATCGAACACGCCTTTTTCTTCGTATATCTTGCGGTCTTTTTCAAGAACGTCGGCACTGGCGGCACAGGAGTCGGGGAGCACATCGAGACGACTGAGGACGTCTTCGTGTTCAAATATATTCACGCTGACATATCTGTCTTTGGCGAACTGTACGGCATTCTGCATTTCGAAGCCGTGGCGGGCAGCCACCGTCATACCGGCAAGGAGCAGATAAACGTTTGCAGAGCCGTCCGGAGTGCGGAGTTCGATGGTCTGCTTGTGGGCAAAAGTTTCGTCGGTACGTTTTTCAAGAGGGTTGCAGTCGGCCATCATGTTGCTGCATTCCTTGCTCCAGCCCAGCGGTACGCGTACCATGGCCGAGCGGTTGCGGTCGCCCCAGCATACATTTGTTGGTGCTTCCTGATGGGGAACGAGACGGAAATACGATGTAGGATTGGTATTGCCGAAGGCTGTGAGAGAAGCGGCGAGGTCCAAAATGCCAGCAATGGTCTTATGTGCAGTATCGGTAAGACCGTTTTCGCCGACATACATATTCTTGCCATCCTTGCTCACGCGGGTATGTATGTGCATTCCGCTACCGGCCTTGCCGACAGTGATTTTCGGTGCAAAAGTAACGGTCATGCCGTACTGGTAAGCCAGCTGACGCATTATAAGTTTTGCGATAACAAGCTGATCGGCAGCATCTTCCAATGTCGTTGGCAGGAATTCTATTTCGTTCTGTTCGTACATAGTATCGTCAACGGTGAAGTTTCCGACTTCGCTGTGGCCGTATTTTATGAGGCCGCCGCTTTCGGCAATATACTTCATTGCTTCGGTACGGTAATTTTCGAATTTGCAATATGGTGAAGAAGCGTGGTAACCTCTCTGATCTTCGGCAAGGAAAAGGTCTTCCTTGGGAGCTATGACGTAATATTCAAGTTCTCCCATGACTTCGAATTCCATACCGCCTGTTGCTTCACGGAAAGCATTGCCGGCTTTGTGCAAAGTATATTCGGGAGCCATTGCGAACGGTTTTCCGTCAAAAGTGTAGAAGTTGCACAAAAGATTCAATGTGGGAATTTCTGCAAACGGGTCCAACCATGCAGTGCGGAAACGTGGAACGACATAAAGGTCGCTGCTACCTGCCTCGAGGAACGGGAACAGGCTGCTGCCATCAACACGTTCGCCGGCCATCAGCACTTCGTCGATGTGTTCCATGCTGTTGATGATGAAATTCAGTGTTTTCAACTTGCCGTCGTTGGCCATATAGTGGAAGTTCACCATTTCGACATCGAATTCTTCAATAACTTTCAGGATATCGTCCTTGGTAAATTCGCACATCGGCTTTTCCAAAAACTGAACCAAACGGTTGGGATTCATTTTCAAACTGTCTTTTTTCATTTCTATGGAGTTTTTATTTTTTTGTTATTATTATTGATTCAATTTGAATGTAACAGGGAGTGTGTAGCGTACGGTGACCGCCTTTCCATCTTTCATGCCGGGTTTCCATTTCGGCATCAGCTTCACCACGCGGACAACTTCCTCGTCGCAACCGCCGCCTATTCCGCGTATGACTTCAGGTTTGCCTACGGAGCCGTCCTTTTCAACAACGAAGGCGACAAACACATGTCCGGAAATCTCATTTTCTCTGGCTTGTTCGGGATAGACCAGTTTTTCGGCCAGAAAATTGCGGAGGGCTTTGTCACCACCAGGGAATTCGGGAGCAAATTCAACTTCTATCGAATCCATGCCAGGATCGTTCGGCGTTGCTTTAACCTGCGCTTCCATGCTCATGCACAGCGGCAGTACAAGCAGCAAAATTGCAAAAATCTTCTTCATATTGTCTTATTTTTTATAATTGTTGTTCAAAGCAAATACAATGGGAAGCGTATATGAAACACGGACTACCTTGCCATCATGCTCTCTGGCAGGAGTCCATTTCGGCATTAGTCTCACGACACGGAGAGCCTCTTCATCGCAGCCGTCTCCTAAACTTCCAATGACTTTCACTCTTGTCAACGAACCGTCCTTTTCAACAACGAAATTGACAAAAACCTGCCCGGAAACCGCATTTTTCCTAGCCTGTTCCGGATAGACCAGATTATCGGCCAAAAACCTGTTCAAAGCGGCTTCTCCACCCGGGAATTCCGGATCGTAGTAGCCAGACACATAAACCTCCGACGATTCATACGAAACTTGTGCATAATTATCTTGTCCCAAATAAAACAGAACAGAAAGCCTGTGTGAAAAACGGACTGCCTTGCCATCGTGTCTTCTGGCCGGATTCCAGTTCGGCATCATCTGCATAAGCCGGATAACCTCTTCATCGCAACCGCCACCAATACCTTTCGTAACCTTTACACCCGTCAAAGATCCGTCCTTTTCAACTATGAAACTGACAAAAACCTGCCCAGAAATCGCATCTTTCCTGGCTTGCTCGGGATAAACCGCATTTTCGGCTATAAATCTGTACAAAGCTATTTCTCCGCCTGGAAATTCAGGATCTTGGTCAACGGACAGATAAATCTCGTTGGAAGAATTTTCTACCTGCGCTTCCATGCTCATGCACAGCGGCAGTACAAGCAGCAAAATTGCAAAAATCTTCTTCATATAGTCCGTTTTTTCGTTCAACAAATTTATTCTCAATATATTAAGCAATTTCTTACAAAAAAAGCATTCCATGCAAAGATACGTTATTTTTTGCAAAAGCAAAAGCTTTTTCGGGAATTTTCGGCAGATTGCCGTTTCACCGCAGGAATTTATCGCAGAAAAAGGCTGTTTCTGTTGCACATTTACGCAAAATTTCGTACTTTTGCAAAAGTAAAACGACAATGAATGCCATGAAACGTACTTGCCGCACGATACATCTGCCAGAAAATGACATATCTGCAAAACACACGGGAAAAATCCCTGTTTTGGCGGCCATAGTTGCAATGTGTGCCGTCTTGTGCGGATGCAATGATAACAACAGTCTGAGAGTTTTCACTCCGCCGTTCAACGACATCGAACTTCACTGCGACTCACTGGAACCGGACTTCAGCGCCGACTGCATTACTTTTGCTTGCAGTGCCGCCTTCACCAAGGACTTTGTTCCGTTTTCGCATGAGAACATCATAGGAAGCCATGTATCGCACGGCGTGCTTTACCGTCGCGACTCGATAAGAGAAAACCGTGGAACGTGGGGCGTTTTCACCTACTATGACGGACATTACTCCTTCGACACAAACAATTTTACGGAAGCATTGAAAAAGGCCGCAAACCATGACGGAATGGGATTCATGCAATATATGGTGGTGTACGACGGAACAGCCTGCCGTAAATGGAGATCCAACATTTTCAAATACCGCGTGCTGTGCGACATAGACGACACGCTCCGTATAGTGGAATCTGTATCACCCATGCCCTATTCCGATTTCGTGGACAGCCTGATGACCTACAAACCGAAAAACGCCATTTACCTCGACATGGGCGGATGGGATTACTGCAAGTACAGAAACAGCAACGGGGAAATAGTGGACAATGGCAGGGAATGGCACAAAATATCGACGAACTGCATCGTTTTCAGAAAGCAGACTGATACATGTGACAAAAAAATGGCTCATCTTCAGTGACAGAATTTTCACCAATATAATTTACCGGCATAAACATCGTTATATTCCAATGGAACAAGAAATTACACTGAATGCTCACAACAAGCAGGAATATCCGCCAATGCACACGGCGGATCCAGATTCGAATTCCATAGTGCTATACACGGCCGAGGACAATAGCATCCAGTTGGAGGTTAAGCTGGAGAACGATACAGTGTGGCTGTCTGTCGAGCAAATGTCATTGCTGTTTGGTAGAGACAGAACGGTCGTCGGTCGTCATATACGGAATATATATTCAGAAGAGGAATTGGAGAGAAATATCACATGTGCAAAATTTGCACATATGGGTATTGACCAAGACCAAGTGTATGAAACCTTGCTATACAACCTCGATGTCATCATTTCCGTAGGCTACCGAGTGAAGTCCATTCAAGGCACACGTTTCCGCCAATGGGCAAACAAAGTGTTGAAGGACTACCTCGTCAAGGGCTATGCCGTCAACCAGAAGATTACCCAGCAACGCTACGAGGAACTGAAAGATGTGGTGCGGCTGATGTCCAGAACTTATCAACTACAGGATTCGGTGACCACAGAGGAGGCTGACGGTTTGCTGACCATGATTGGCGACTATGTGTATGCTCTCGACACCCTCGACCACTACGATTTTCAGCAGCTTGCGCTTGACAAGACTACCACTGAAGAACCCTTCCATGCTACCTACGAAAATGCCATGGAGGCTATCAATAGGCTGAAGCCTAAGTTCGGCGGCAGCGCCCTCTTTGCCAATGAGAAGGACGAGTCGTTCAAGAGCAGCATCGGGCAGATTTACCAGACTTTTGGCGGCGAAGAGCTCTATCCTTCGATTGAAGAGAAAGCCGCCACACTACTCTATCTGGTGGTGAAAAACCATTCCTTCAGCGATGGCAACAAGCGCATAGCTGCCATGCTGTTCCTTTGGTTCATGGACCGCAACAGAGTGCTCTACGCCGCCGATGGTCACAAACGAATAGCCGACAACACCTTGGTGGCTCTCACGCTGATGATAGCTGAAAGCCGTTCCGAAGAAAAAGACATCATCATCAAGTTGGTAGTAAACCTCATTAACCAGAATAATCAATAGCTATGGGAAAATCAATCACACAAAACACTCAAGCGACGTCGACAAAAAAGGTTGGAAAAAGACGGAATGTTCGCCTCCTATTATTGTTCGTTTCTTGCTTGCACCTTGGTAGTTGCACAGCCTCCTACTGCCTCGACACAAGACTGTTTAGCGATGACGACTATATTATAGATTTGAATACCAATACTTCCCTGTCACATAACTATTATCCCTATCTCTCGTCTAAGATTAATCACAGGTCCTATTTCGAGCTACACAATAGACTGGGAAAGAGACACGTCAAAACCCTGTTCCAACGCATTTAGAATCAGAGCCTATATGGAACAAAAGAAAGGCAAACGCGACTCCATCCATTACAACAAAGCCATGCTGAAAGACATCCGAATTATCGTCAACAATAAGGACACGCTGTCGTGGACCATGATAGAAGGCTCCTCGTCGGCCTTCGACTCCATCTCCCGCTACGATAAGACGAAACGGACCATTACTGCTGTCTATAACTATACGCTGGACTCCTTGCCTTGGAGTATACCTCAAAGTGGGCTTGATTCAGATTGGTCTGCGGATTTTACGGTATGCACAGAGCCTGTGGATATCAAGAAAATTAGACGTCTCAGGGTAGAGATGGCCTTTCAGGTTGACGACATCGTCGTTGTCAGAGTTGAGAAAGCAAGGCGCCGTTTCCGTCTATGGTTTGAGCCGCGGCAAGGCTTTAGGTGGGTAGGGCCAGAAGATGTTGACATCTGGGGCTTATGGCTATGATGGCTCATTATCTATCAAAGAATCGATATAAAAACCGCAAAAGAACAAATATGGAACAAGGAATCAAATTAAACGCTCATAATAAGCAAGAATATCCGCCGATGCATATAAGTGAGTTTAACACACCCTTAATCAGACTATTAGTATTGATGCTTGGTTTGTTGTTTTTTGGTGGTTGTGCTTCAAAGGGAGAGGCTGACACCTCGGAGGGTGCTGACACAGTGATAACGGTGCCT
>JAZRZP010000009.1:0-12429 GCA_045601425.1 Bacteroidales bacterium | reverse complement strand
GAATTTGGTGAAAGGCGTTGAAAAAGAACATTTTGAGTCTGCCGATAAAAAGAATGAGAAGATAAAGGTTCTGCAAATCAACAGCAAGGAGTCGGTAGTTTTGGAACATATTACGGCAAGCGGGAAAAAGTCGCACACGCTTTCCGTGAATGATTCGTTGGGTTCCATCACGGCGGAAATGGCGGGAATGAACGTCACTGCCATAGGCAAGGATTTCGTAGAGTTCAGCAATGGAGCACAAAAGAAGAAAGGAGAAGAGTTTGAGGTTTCGGTTTTGTCAAGTTCCTATCAGGAAGCCATGATGAGGCTGGCCATAGAACGCCATTTCGAGACCGAGCGAGAAAACTTCAACCGCACGCAGCGCATCAAGACGCTTGCCCTGTTTTTCATCGACGACATCCAGTCGTTCCGTGGCGATGAAAACGGACAGAATGCCTGGCTGCGCGAAATGTTCAATGATTTGCTGAAAGCGAAATTGGAAGAGGAAATAAAGAGTACGGAATCTCCAGATTATTGTGAGTTTTTGCAGGCGAGTTTGAACGATTTGAATGCTTGTTCTGCCGGCTATTTTGCGCAAGACAACAGCGACAACGACGAAGCGATTGCCAAGGAAGTGGATGATATTCTGCGCAACAAAAAGCAATTGCTCTCTTTCAAAGACAAAGATGGAAATTGGAACGTCCGCCGTTTCCTGTTCTCAAAATGGACCTTGAAGGAAGGCTGGGACAATCCGAATGTGTTTACCATCACGAAACTGCGTTCGAGTGGTAGTGAAATCAGCAAGATTCAGGAAGTTGGCCGAGGCTTGCGACTGCCTGTTGATGAATACGGCAACCGACTGAATGAAGAGTTTTGGCTGAATTACATTGTCGATTTCACGGAAGCGGACTTCGCCGACAAATTGGTTGCGGAAATCAACGGAGATGTGCATTCCGAAAATCTCCTGATAATTTCAGATGAGGAGATGGAACGTGTTGCAAAAATCCGCAACATCACAGCTGACGATTTGTTCGATGAATTGAAAAGAAAGAAATACATTGACCGGCATCAGAACATCAATCAGGAAACAATATCGGATTTCTATGAAGAATACCCTGAATTTAAGCCAAGCACAGGCGTAAACAGCACAAAGGTACGCAACCGTAACAAGCAATCGGCTCCAACGGTAAAGATTCGTCCGGCAAAGTATGATGAATTAAAGGAACTCTGGGAAAAGATTAATCAGAAATACATTATCTTTTTCAATCAGGAACTCAATCAAAAGATTGAAAATGAGTTTCATTTGGAGAAAGGTACATTCGATTTCGTGACAGTAAACAGTAGCCGGTCAAAGGTCGAAGTAAATGGAAATGGAGCATCGGTTGCAGGTGAATCGGGGGTGCAATATGAATTGCATGGAAAATCCATTCCTTACAATGAATTCCTGAAACGAATAAACAAAGCCACATCGTTGCCAATTCGGTTGATACACAATAAAATAGTTGAATATTTCAAGGCGAATCCGCCATTTACCGATTCGTTTATCAACGAAAGTTCGATGAACAGGTTTGTCAGTCAGTTTGAAGATTGGAAAGTGGGAAATGTTAAAGGGTTGCTGAATTACCGGAAAGCGAACTACAATTCAAAAGAGACTTCGCTGACCGACATAAACGGAACATTAAGGAAGGAAATCGCGCAGGGTTTGGTGGGTATTTCTTTGGAAAAGGGTAACCCGAACAAGAATTATTTGTACGAAAGCATTGCGTTTGATTCTGATCTGGAAAAGACAAATATCATATCGGAAATCGAAGATGTGGTTGTCTTTGGAAAGATACCTCGGAGAAGCATTGCCATTCCAACAATAATCGGGAATTACAGTCCTGACTTCATGTATGTCGTCAGGAAAAAGGACGGAAGCAAGGAATTGAACTTGATTATTGAAACGAAGGATGTGGAAGGCAAGTCGCAATTGCGTAAAGATGAGTTAGTCAAAATCGATTGTGCGGAGAAATTCTTTGAAACATTGAAATTGGATGGTTATGAGGTGAACTTTAAAGCACAAATCAATAATAAGGCGATGTCGCAGATTGTGAAGGAGTTGATTGGTTAACCAAAACATAAAACATCCCCGGCTTCGTTTCTGACGGACTCGGAAACAAACAGAAAACAAAGGGTGTGCCACGAAATGGCACACCTTATCGAGGACGGCTTTTCTCATACAGGCGTACTTTTATGGACAAATCTTTGGTAAAGACAAATTTTTTTCGTATATTTGCAGTTGCGTTTTCCCGGAATGCGGAAAATATAAGTAATTAAAAACCAAAAGAATAAAAAGATAAACAAAAATGAAACGATTATTAGTATTGGCAATGGCAAGCATGCTGTGTGTTTCGTGCAGCGGATTGCTTAAACAGGTACAGGAAACGGCAGCCCTCAAAAACTGTAAATTCTCTCTCAACAGCGTACAGAGCGTGTCGCTGGCCGGCATCAACATCAAGACACTGGGCAAGAGCGACCTTACAGCCGCAAACGTGGCCAAACTGAGTGCGGCACTCCTTACCAAGAACATTCCTCTGGACATGACGGTGCAGATAGGCATCAAAAACCCGACAGCCAAGGCTGCAAGCCTGAACACCATGGACTGGAAACTCGATATCGACAACATGGAACTCGCCAACGGTACCACAAGCCAGAAAGTGAGCATACCTGCAAGTTCGAAAGCCTCGATGCCGCTTTCCTTCAACGTGAACACATACAAGGTGTTTTCGAAAGACGGCATATCGTCGCTGAAAAATTTCGTGCAGAGTTTTTCCAAAACCGACGCCACATCTTCGAGAGTTGCCCTGAAGGTGAATCCTACCATTGCAGTGGGAACTCAGAATGTGAAGCTCGGCTACATGACACTGTCAAAAAGCATAAACTGATATAATGGACCGCACGTTTGCCGTTGGGGTCGATATTGGTGGTACCAACACCGATTTGGGACTGGTACGCGACGACGGAACGATAGTCGCCCGCCGGAATTTCTCCACGTGTGATTTTCCTGCGGGGGACTTGTATGTCGGTGAGTTGCGTAAAAATATAGACGCACTGGTTTCGGACAACAGCGTAAAGACAGAAGGTATCGGCATAGGTGCACCCAACGGTAACTTCTTTACCGGCAGTGTGGAAAACGCATCCAACGTGTCCTTCCTGAACGGCGTTCCGCTGAAAGGGATTCTGGAAGAAACCTTCGGCGTGCCAGTGGCAGTCTCCAACGATGCCAACGCAGCGGCTTTCGGCGAGATGGTTTACGGCGGAGCCGCAGGATTGCAGGATTTCATGACCATAACCTTCGGTACCGGAGTGGGAAGCGGCATAGTGGTGAACGGAAGGCTCGTGCTCGGAAAGACGGGTTCTGCGGGGGAACTTGGACACATGGTGCTCGTTCCCGAAGGCCGCCGGTGCAACTGCGGTCGCAAGGGCTGTCTGGAAGAATATGCTTCGGCACGCGGTATCTGCAAGACTTTCAGTGAGTTGAGGAGTGAATCGGCTGGCTATTGCGGCCGGCTGTACGGCATTCCCGATAGTGAACTTACATCGAAACTCATAGCCGACGCAGCCCAGCAGGGTGACCCGCTTGCAATAGAAACTTATTGTAAGACAGGATATTACACAGGATTGGCCTTGGCCAACTTCGTTACTTTCAGTTCGCCGCAGGCCATTTTCCTCATGGGCGGGCCAACCAAAGCCGGCGACGTGTTCCTGAAACCGATACTGAAATCCTTCGACGAACATCTGCTGAGCCTGTACAGAGGCACCGTAGAAGTAAAACTTTCGCAACTGCCGTCGAACGACGTGGCCATACTGGGTGCCGCCGCACTCGTGAAGATGCCCGTGTGAGACACCGTGGAAAATCCGTTGCAGAAAGAAAAAAGACCACGGAACCTGCGAAAAAAATGACATTTATATGAATATCAACGAAATACGGAAACAATTCCAGATTTTAAATACCGAGGTTTACGGCAAGCCACTTGTATATTTCGACAATGCGGCAACTACTCAGAAGCCTGATTGCGTGATAGATACGCTTTCGGATTACTACCGCACGCTGAACAGCAACATACACCGCGGAGTTCATTATCTGAGTGCCACGGCCACCGAAGCCTACGAACAGACCCGCGAAAAGGTTCGTTCGTTCGTCAATGCCGGCAAGAAGCATGAGATAGTATTCACCCGCGGAACGACGGAAAGCATAAATCTCGTGGCATCATCGTTCGGAAAGGCATTCCTGAGACCCGGCGACGAAGTGGTGATTTCAGGCATGGAACACCATTCCAACATTGTGCCGTGGCAGCTGGCCTGCGAGCAGTACGGAGCCAGCCTCCGCGTGATACCTTTTTCCGATCAGGGAGTGCTTGACCTTGAAACTTTCAGGACTCTGGTGAACGCAAAGACCAGAATCGTTGCGGTGAATCATGTCTCCAATACGCTGGGAACCATAAATCCGATAAAGGAAATTATAGATTATGCTCATTCTCAGGGTGTACCGGTTCTTATAGACGGGGCTCAGGGGATATCGCACATCAAAGTCGACGTGCAGGCACTGGACTGCGATTTCTACTGCTTTTCGGGACACAAGATGTACGCTCCCATGGGTGTCGGAATCCTTTACGGCAAGGAGGAGTGGCTTGAAAAACTGCCGCCGTATCAGGGTGGGGGAGAGATGATAAGGGACGTTTCCTTTGAGCGAACTACCTACAACGACTTGCCATTCAAGTTCGAAGCGGGTACGCCGTCGGTGGGCGATGCACTTGCACTGAAGACCGCCATTGAATTCATGCAGGGCATAGGTGTAGAAGAGATTGCCGAATACGAGACTGGACTGCTGAACTACGCGACGGAAAGGTTGCTTTCCTGCGAAGGCATTCGCATAATAGGGAGGGCACCTGCAAAGACTTCGGTGATTTCGTTTCTGATAGGCGATTCGCACCCGTACGACGTGGGCACTCTGCTCGACAAACTGGGCATTGCCGTGCGTACGGGCCACCACTGCACCCAGCCGATAATGGACCGCTACGGCATTCCGGGAACGGTGCGGGCTTCGTTTGCCGTGTACAACACGAAAGAAGAAATAGACGCGTTCGTGGCCGCCGTGCAGCGGATTGCCCCGATGCTGATGTAGAAAACATGAAAACCAGAAGTATATGAACGTACATTTTATAGCAATAGGCGGCAGTGCCATGCACAATCTTGCAATAGCCCTCCACCAGAAGGGTTACAACGTTACGGGTTCCGACGATGAAATCTTCGACCCGGCGAAATCGAGACTTCAGAAGTATGGCCTCCTCCCGCAGTACACGGGCTGGAAACCTGAAATGATAACGCCTGACCTCGATGCCGTGATACTCGGCATGCATGCCCGCGAAGATAACCCTGAACTGCTGAAAGCCAAGGAACTGGGCCTGAAAATATTTTCTTATCCTGAATATCTTTACGAACAGTCGAAAGACAAAACCCGCGTAGTGATTGGCGGAAGCCACGGCAAGACCACGATCACGGCCATGATACTGCACGTTCTGCAGAAACTCGGCGTAGATGCCGATTATATGGTGGGTGCACAGCTCGAAGGCTTCGAAGTGATGGTGAAACTTTCGGATAAGGCCAGAATAATGGTCATTGAAGGTGACGAATACCTCACTTCGCCAATAGACCGCCGTCCCAAGTTCCACCTTTACCAGCCCGACATAGCCGTGATAAGCGGCATAGCATGGGACCACATCAACGTTTTCCCGACGTTTGAGATATACAAGGAACAGTTTTCGAAGTTCATCAGGCTGATCCGTCCCTACGGCAGACTGATATACTGTGCCGAAGACCCCGATGTGAAATCGGTTGCCGAAAAAGACCGCCGTGCAGACATTACGTACACCGGCTACAAGACGGCAGATTTTAGAATAGACGACGGAACCACCATCGTTCTCACGGAGACGGGCAAAGAGGTTCCGCTCATGATCTTCGGACGCCACAACCTGCAGAACATAATGGCTGCAAAAAATGCCTGCAACTCGCTTGGCATAAGTGATGAGGATTTCTGGAAGGCGATAAGTACGTTCAAGGGAGCTTCGAAACGGCTGGAACTTGTTGGAAAGAACACTCAGACGGCAGTGTACAAGGATTTCGCACATGCACCCTCGAAGCTGAAAGCCACCATTTCGGCAATGAAAGAGCAGTATCCGGACCGCAAACTGGTGGCCTGCATGGAACTGCACACTTTCAGCAGCCTTACGGAGGAATTCCTGCAGCAGTACGCAGGCAGCATGGATAGAGCCGATTTGCCGGTGGTGTACTTCAATCCGCATGCTCTGGAACATAAGAAACTTCCTTCGCTGGATCCTGAAAAAGTTCGCAAATCGTTCTGTAACAGTAAAATACGTGTTTATTCCGACTCTTCGCTTTTGCAAGGATTCCTCAGAGAACAGAATTGGCAGAATGCAAATCTCCTGATGATGAGTTCGGGAAATTTTGACGGGATAGACTTCGCAAAACTTGCCGAAAGTATTTTGTAGGTAACCCACGATGCAGCGATGCCTGTGATTTTCAGAATATTCTCGATATTTGTTGTATTCGTTTCGGTGCAGTTGAGCATGCATGCACAGAACGGAACTGCCATTCAGGCGGTTGATACTTTGGAATCCGTCATGAGAAAGTCGGAACCGTCGTACGGACTGCCTGAGGACGAGTTTCACCTGAGGCAGCTGATTCTGCCGTCGGCACTGATAACTTTCGGTGCAGTAGGAGTGAAAAGCAGCGGAAATGCCGGATTGAAGAGAGATTGGCAGTTGGCTATGGCCGGCCTTCGTGGCGAAAACTACTGTTACATAGATGATTATATGCAGTATGTGCCGATAGTCATGGAACTTGGTTGCGGAATATTCGACAAGCGGGCGAAGCACGGTTTCTTAGACAGGGCACTGCTTTCGGCCACAGCCACCATAGTGTTTCTTTACATGGATGTCCCGCTGAAAAATTTCCTTGAGGAGAAGCGTCCTGATTCGGGTACCGAGGATTCGTTCCCGTCGGGGCACACCGCAACGGCTTTCATGGGAGCGGAACTCGTGCGGAGCGAATATCCGTTGGGCTATGGCATTGCAGCCTACACTTTTGCCGTGGGCGTGGCTTTCCTGCGTACCTACAACGACCGCCACTGGATTAACGACGTGATTGCCGGTGCCGGAATAGGAATATTATCGGCACGCATCGCACACTGGCTTCTGCCTATCGAGAAGAAACTGCTCAGTTACGACGAGAGACAAAAGAAACAGCAGGTGTTGGTGGCACCCGCCTACGACACCCGCACAAAAGCCTTCGGCCTGACTTGCAACATAACGTTTTAGTAAAATGCTGTTCAATTCTGTAGAATTTGCCGTTTTCCTGCCGACAGTCTTTTTGCTGTATTGGTTTGTATTCAACCGAAACTTGCGGATGCAGAATCTCTTCGTGGTTGCGGTTTCGTGCATATTCTACGGGTGGTGGGACTGGCGTTTTCTGGTTCTCATAGCCTTTACATCGTTCTGCAGCTGGGGCAGCGGCATTCTTATAGAAAAAGCAGGCGAAAACCGTCGTAAGGCCGGATTGGCGAGTGCGGCGAATATAGTGATCAACTTGCTGATACTGTGTGTTTTCAAATATTATGATTTTTTTGTAGCTTCGTTTGCCGGAATGTTCGGTGCAAGTTCCGACGGACTGCTGCTGAATATAATACTCCCCGTTGGAATAAGTTTCTACACCTTTCAGGCACTGAGTTACAGCATTGACGTGTATCGTGGAAAACTCGAGGCGACGCACGACGCGGTTCAGTTCTTTGCCTTTGTGAGTTTCTTTCCGCAGCTCGTAGCCGGACCCATCGAGCGGGCATCGAATCTGCTGCCGCAGTTTTCACGACAGCGGAACTTCGATTACGGAACCGCTGCCGATGGCATGCGGCAGATACTTTGGGGACTGTTCAAGAAAATGGTCGTTGCCGACAACTGTGCAGTGTTTGTGGATAATGTATTCGGCAACTATACCGTACAGTCGGGCAGTACGCTTCTGATGGGGGCAATTCTGTTCACGTTCCAGATTTACGGGGATTTCTCGGGTTACAGCGATATTGCCATAGGGACGGGCAAACTGTTCGGTATCAGGCTGATGAGAAACTTCAACGTGCCGTATTTCAGCCGCGACATTGCTGAATTCTGGAGGCGATGGCACATGTCTCTCACCACATGGTTCAGGGATTATGTTTACATACCGCTCGGCGGGAGCCGCTGTGCAAAGGCGAAAATTGTCCGCAACACTTTCGTGATATTTCTTTTGAGCGGTTTATGGCACGGAGCCAACTGGACATTCCTCGCATGGGGAGCGTATCATGCCATTCTGTTTTTGCCGCTGATTCTGCTCGGCAAAAACCGCAGATACAGAGATGTAGCAGGGGAGAATTCCAAACTGCCTTCATTCAGGGAGTTGTGCCAGATGCTGCTTACGTTTCTGCTTGTCATGACGGGTTGGATAATTTTTCGAGCCGAAAGTGTGGGGCAGGCATGGGAATACATGTGCGGCATTTTCGGGAATGGACTTTTTGTGATGCCTGAAGTCTCGGAGAAATCGTTGTTTTTTGGCGTCGTCATGCTGATGGTGGAATGGATACAGCGGAAACGGGAACACGGACTGTCGCTCGAAGGAGTCGGAAAGTCGTGGATACGAGTGGCGATTTATTATCTCGTGGCGGGCTGCATAATACTATACATTGGAGGGGAACAGACATTCATATATTTTCAGTTTTAGGAGTCATGAAAAAGTTCTTGCTGCGTATATTGCTGATTTCCGTTCCGCTGGTGCTGGCACTACTTGTGAGCGAGTACTCGTTGCGGAGGGTTCCGAACGACTATGCATACAAAAATGCATGGTTGGAGGAAAATGCCGGTGATTTGAAGATACTGGTCATGGGGTCGTCGCACGGGCTGTATGGCATAAATCCGGCGTATTTTTCGGCAAAGGCATTCAATGCGGCACATTCGGGACAGTCGCTGAAGTACGACCGGTTTATTTTCGGCAAATTCATAGATAGGATGGATTCGCTGAAGGTGCTTGTGCTGCCGGTGTCGTATTTCTCGCTGCATTCGGCAGGCATAGAGGCAGGTGCCGAACCTTGGCGAGTGAAATATTATTCCATCTACTACGGCTGCGACTATTATCCGTTTGATCCGAAGTACAATCTTGAGATTTACAATATACAGCCGGTGGAACTGCTGAAGTCCTTTTTGGGGAAGGCCAGCAGGATAACCTGCAGCGACTTGGGTTTCGGAACCATACACTTGAAAAGCTGCCGCAAGGACGACTGGAACGTGAAATCCGGTCCCGAAGCGGCTCGCCGCCATACCCAAAAGGCGGACAAGGATGTTGTTGACAAAAACGTTTTTTATCTCGACGACATGATACAGACCTGCCGGAAACGCAACATACAGGTGCTGCTGCTCACTACTCCCGTACATGCTTCGTACTACGACAATCTGGATAAGGCACAGCTCGGCTTCGTGAAAGAAAAATGTGAGGCTTTCCAGCGGGACAATGGCAATGTGAGATATCTGAACATCATGCTCGATACGGCATATACCGACGATGATTTCTATGACGGCGACCATCTGAACGAATTCGGAGCCGCAAAACTGACACGCTTTCTGGATGCCTACATCGCCGAAAAAAATCTTTTGAAATGAAAAAGCTGTTTTTTTTCTTGGCAAACAGACAAAAAAATCGTATCTTTGCAAAGTTTTTGAACACAGGAATATAATTTAAAAATAAGTATAACATGGTGAATATTGCTTTATTTGGTGCACCTGGAGCAGGAAAAGGTACACAATCGAAAATGCTGGTCGAGAAATACGGCCTTTCATATGTTTCAACTGGTGATGCCCTGCGTAAGGAAATCGCCGACGGCACGGAAATAGGTAAACGCATAAAATCGCTGATGGACAACGGTCAGCTCGTTCCCGATGAAATTGTCGTGGAAATAATTGAAAACATAGTAAAGAACAACACCAAGGCAGGAATCCTGTTCGACGGTTTCCCACGCAATGTGGAACAGGCCAAGACTCTGGACGCTCTGCTTGCCCGTTACGGCACAAGTCTGCTCTGCATGATAAGCCTTGACGTGCCACGCGAAGAACTTATACGCCGCATGCTCGAGCGTGCCAAGGTTTCCGGTCGTTCCGACGACAACGAAGAAACCATCAAGAAACGCCTTGTGGAATATGAAAGCAAGACATTGCCGGTTTCCGACTACTACAAGGAAAAGGATATTTATACATCGGTCAACGGTTTCGGCGACATCGAAAAAATATCGAAGGACATCATGGCCGCAATAGATGAAAGAATAAAATAAACAAAATAACTGTAAAAAATACAAATCAAATGGTTAATTATAAGGATCTCGGGTTGGTAAACACCCGCAAAATGTTTGCAAAAGCCGTTGACGGCGGCTATGCCATTCCGGCATTCAACTTCAACAACATGGAACAGCTTCAGGCCATAGTCATGGCATCGGTTGAAACGAAATCACCAGTCATACTTCAGGTATCGAAAGGTGCGAGAAACTATGCCAACCAGACATTGCTCCGCTACATGGCCGAAGGTGCTGTGGAATATGCCAAGGAACTCGGTTGCAAAAGTCCCGAACTGGTGCTCCATCTTGACCACGGAGATACTTTTGAAACCTGCAAGTCTTGCATCGACATGGGATTTTCGTCGGTAATGATAGATGGGTCGTCGTTGCCTTACGATGAAAACGTGGCCGTTACCAAGAAAGTCGTTGAATATGCACATCAGTTCGACGTTACCGTTGAAGGCGAACTCGGAGTTCTGGCCGGCGTAGAAGATGAAGTTTCGGCAGCCGAAAGCCATTACACGAAACCCGAAGAGGTTATTGATTTCGTGACTAAGACAGGTGTTGATTCTCTGGCAATTTCAATCGGAACATCGCACGGAGCATACAAGTTTACTCCCGAACAGTGTACCGTTGACCCCAAGACCGGACGTCTGCTTCCCCCACCGCTGGCATTCGACGTGCTCGAAGCCATCGAAAAGAAACTTCCGGGATTCCCGATCGTACTCCACGGCTCGTCGTCGGTTCCGCAGGAAGAAGTGGATACCATCAATGCCAACGGCGGTTGCCTGAAAGCTGCAGTGGGCATACCCGAAGAACAGCTCCGTAAGGCCGCCAAGAGCGCTGTATGCAAAATCAACATCGACAGCGACAGCCGTCTGGCAATGACAGCTGCAATACGCAAGACCCTTGCAGAAAAGCCGGCCGAATTCGACCCCCGCAAATATCTGACTCCAGCCCGCGAAAGCATGAAGAAACTTTACATGCACAAAATAATCAACGTGCTGGGCAGCGACAACAAGATTGAAGGTTGAAAAATCCGCCGCATAAAATGAAAGGCAAGCAGGACACTGCTTGCCTTTTTTTCGTTTGTTACAAACTGCTCCCGTTCCGGCCCAGCCAACACTGTACTTTTTAGAAATTGGGATAAGGTGAACGCAAGAGGGTTGGAACTTGTGCGCATTGGACTTTCGGGTGATGTCAAATGTTTTTTTGTAAAATATTGTTTTCAGTTGTTTTCCTCGTAATAATACGAATAGTCGATACCTTTCATGAACATTTCGCGGTCGTCAATTTTGTTGGTCAAAGCACCTTTTAGTAACAACTTTATGGCAGAACTATCAGATGCGCTCGCTTCCATGGCTTGCAGGTAATCGTTCTTGTTGATTTTGCTCCAATCCACGCATTTTTTCAGACGTTTTTTCAGTATCATATCGAGCCAGATGCGGGTGCTGCGGCCGTTGCCTTCCATAAACGGATGTGCCACGTTCATCTCCACATATTTATTGGCGATTTCGTCGAAGGTGGTTTCGGGCATCTTGTCGATGGCGGCGAGTGCCTGTTCCAAATATTGGGCAAGGCAAAACGTAAAACCGCCTTTCGAGATGGTCTTGGTGCGTATTTGTCCCGCAAAGTCGTACAAACCACCAAACAGGAAAGCGTGGATTTGTTGCAGACCTTTGGTCGTGCCTACATCCTTATCTTCCAACAGGTTGCTTTCGATAAATTCGTAAGCCTTCTTTTTGCTCTTGCCGTCGATGGTGTTGTCGCTGTAGGTGAACCAATCCAAAAAGTCGGCAGCATTCTTATTGGGAATGGCTTTCACCAAATCCTCAATCTTGTTTTGAGGGAAACAATCGGTTGCATACTTTTTACCATCGGCAGCGGTCAGTTTCAGTTGGGTAGTGGCACTAACCAACTCATTGCCTTCTTTCTTTAGTTTGGCCTTTAGGTATTTCCAATAGTTGCGGACCTTGGCATAGTCACCTTGATGATTAACGGAAGCGATAATATCGAGTGCAGAGAAGAACCATTGATTCTTCTCCTCG
>JAZRZP010000008.1:0-51927 GCA_045601425.1 Bacteroidales bacterium | reverse complement strand
CTCTGCAAAAATCAACATGCAGAACATGGCAAACGGTGTTTACTTCATACAGCTCTCCAACGACAGCCATGAAGTCCTTGCAACCCGGAAAATAATCAAGAAATAAAGGTTTTCTCCTTTAAAACACGCAAAAGTGCGGGCTACAGCCCGCACTTTTTTTTAAAACCTGCAAGACAATAAAACACTTCCAGCATAAAACTGGAACTCAAAGAAAACGTTCTTCCTCCGCCGGAGTAAGGCGCATTTCGACTTCAAACCGAAAATGTCTTCATTCATCCGTAGCACGGGCTCCATTCCGCTCCGACACCCTCACAAAACAACAAAAATGAAAAAAAATTGCAAATCCACAAAAAAATTCGTATTTTTGTACGTTTTTTATTAGAGCAGAAAAACAGATTAACAAAAAAATGAGAACATGAAAAAACACATACTGTTATTGGCTTTGACGATTGGTGTCAGCACGGTTTTTGCCCAATTCACCTTCCCTGTTTCAGGCGCAAGAGGCGGCGCAATGGGTGGTGCTTCGGCCGCCTTGAACGATTTTTGGTCGGGAATGGACAATGTTGCAGGACTGTCGCAGCAGAAACACATCTCGGTAGGACTGTCGTTTCGCGAGAACTTTCTCCTAAACGAACTCAGTTACAAGACAGTGGCCCTTGCCCTGCCGGTCACCCAAAACGGGACCATAGGAGCGGAATATACACACTTCGGCAACAGCAACTACAACGAACAGCGTGCCAAACTGATGTACGCACAGCAGTTCGGAAAGATGTTCTCCCTCGGTGTGGAACTGGATTATCTGCACTCCGGCGTTGCTGACGCAGAATACGACAAGTTCAACATGTTCACTTTCGGTGTCGGCATGCAGTTCTACGCCTCGCCTGTCCTTCAGTTCGGAGCATACATCTTCAACCCGATATCCGTGCACTACGCAACCGATATCAAAATGGATGTGCCTGCACTTTTCAGAATAGGAACCGCCTACAAATTCACTCCAAACGGTGTTGCCACCCTCGAATTCGAAAAGGACATGAACATGGAAAACAACATCCGCTTCGGTCTGGAATACAAATTCTTCGACTTCCTGATGGCCCGTCTTGGCATATCCACCGAACCCGTGGTTTATTCTCTAGGCTTCGGAATCGACCGCGAAAAATGGCAACTCGACATTGGCATGCAAGTGCACACAGTTCTCGGTATAACTCCGCAAGTATCAGCCGTTTATCATTTTTAAAAAATCGCTATGAAAAAAATAACAGCATATATCTTCGTAGCAATCTTTTCGATTTCGGCTGTCCTTGCCCAAAACGAAAACTCCACTTTCTGGCAAGAATACATAGAACTCCTTGCCGAACAGAACGAAAGTGAGAGCATCAACGAAGATCTCATGGAAACCCTCGAAGGTTACCTCGAAAACAAAATCAACATCAACGATACCGGTGCGCATGAACTGCAGAACCTATTCTTCATAAACGATTTTCAGGAAAGTTCACTCGTACGCTACATACAACAGAACGGAGAACTGTACTCCATATACGAACTCGAATTCGTAAACGGCTTCGACCCCGAGACACGACGCCTGCTCATGCCTTTCATCAAGGTGGAACCCATGCCCAAGCCGGAAAAATTCAGCCTGCGAAACATGTTCCGCTACGGCAAAAACAACATAACACTCGGCTACAAACGCTTGTTGGAAACACCCAAAGGCTACACTGACAGCACCTACCTCGGCGACCCGTTCAGAACCTACTTCCGCTACACATTCAAATACAAAAACAAAGTACAGCTATCATTCTCGGGCGACAAAGACGCCGGTGAAGAATTCTTCAGAGGTACCCAGAAACAGGGCTACGACTTTTACGGATTCAGTCTCATGCTCAAGGATTTCGGCTGGCTCAAACAACTTGTCATAGGTAACTATCAGCTGCAGTTCGGTCAGGGTCTCACACTCTGGACAGGTGCAAGCTTCAACCTCTCCGGCGACGGAAGCATCAAGAAAATGCCACAGAACATACGTCCTTCGGGAGCATTCACCGAATACGGCTTCATGAACGGCATTGCCACAACCATAGGCTTCGGAAAACACGTTTCAGCAACAGCTTTCTATTCTCACGTGAAATGCGACGGCACCAACATCGCAGCCTCGGCATTCGATGAAATGGAAGACTACGCCCAAAGCCTGTACGAAACCGGATACCACAGAACCCAAAAGGAAATAGACAAGAAAAACACCATCACCGAAGACCTCTACGGTGCACACGTTCAATACCGCAACTCAAACTTCAATATCGGTGCCACGGCTTATCATGTAATGTTCGACAGACCCGTAGGCTCTCAGGAACGTCTCGACAACTACAACGTATTCTCGGGAAAACAAAACACCAACATCGGCATCGATGCAACCTACCTGTGGCGAAGAATACTGTTTTTCGGTGAAGTCGCCATGAGCGAGAATACCGCTTTCGCAGGACTCGCCGGCATGCAGTTCAACGTGGCCGAAAACACCCTCATCAGTGCCTACTACCGCGACTACGGTGTCGAATACCAGAACCTTTACGCTTCTGCCTTGGGACAAAACAGCGACGTGCGGAACGAACGCGGATTCGGTCTGAATTTCCGTACACTTCTGCCTTGGCAGGTATCGATGGTCGCCTCTGCCGATGCCTTCAAATTCCCTTGGATGCGCTATCAAGTATACTCTCCCAGCGACGGCAGCGACTACCGCATAAGACTCACCAAACAGCTTACCCGGAAAATGACCCTTTCGGTAAACTACCGCTACAAGAACAAAGCCAAAAACGTAAAACTCGACAGCCTCCTCACCTACTGCATTGAACCGAACAAACGGCAGAACTTCCAACTGAACCTCAAATACGAAGCCTCCAAAGAATGGACTTTCAACACCCGTGTCGAATTCAGCAAATTCAGCACCGACAGCAAAGGCGACACTTCGGGTTTCCTCATGGCTCAGGACATAACCTACCGACCCGAACGCATACCGTTCTCTTTCGCAATGCGGTACGCACTCTTCGACGCCCCTTACGATGCTCGCATCTACGCTTTCGAACGCGACCTTTCGTACGAATTCTCGGTTCCTGCTCACAACGGCAAAGGTTCACGATTCTACTTCTACATAAACTGGAAAATGGCCCCGAACATAAACCTCTCTGCACGCTACTCAATATGGTACTACCCTGACAAAGAGTTCATAGGCAGCGGTGCCGACAAAATCAATGACAACAAAAAACAGGAAATAAAACTCCAGTTCAGAGTGAATTTCTGAGAAAGACAAATTTATCTGAAACGAAAAGAACACTTTTCTCCGGGAAAGTGTTCTTTTTTATTCTTCTGCCTGCTGCCGTTCTAAAATCCTTTTGTACGTCTTTTCGGCAGCCAGCTGCTCCGAAGATTTTATTGAAAAATCCACAGCCGACTCCATCGGCTCTCCGTCCACAAGCACCCGCGTTTCGTACTGCCTGCGGTGCCCGCATTCATTGAACACGTTCACTATCTCAAACGAAATCTTCCGGTGATTGTGCTGTCCCCAATCAATAATTTTACTTTTGTAATTCCAATCGGTATTTGCAAGCTCATCAATGTCGATATAAGGAATTATCAATCTGTTGATAAGCACCTTAGCGGTGAATTCATAGCCACGCTCAAGATATATGGCCCCAATAAGAGCCTCGAAAGTATTGCCGTTTATTGACTTGAAAAGGGCATTCTTCTTGCCCCTGTTGTAGTTTATGAGCTCGTTCAGACCAATCTTGTTCGCAAGTTTGTTCAAACTGTTCCTGCTCACTATTCTCGAACGCATTATCGTAAGGAAACCCTCTCCCTGATACGGATATTTCTTGAACAGAAAATCCGCCACGACGGTACTCAAAACAGTATCGCCAAGGTACTCCAAACGCTCGTTGTTTATCTTCACGCCGTTTTCGAGTGACTTCGACATTGATTTGTGCAGAAACGCCAAATGGTACAGGTCTAGTTTCTTTGGCCTGAACCCGAGTACATTTTTGAAAAAGTTGTAGAAAACCCTGTCTTCCGGGGACTGTGGTTTTTTCCAGAAAATACAACTCACTGCGAACACGGCTTTATTTTACAAACTTCTTGAAAGCAATGCTCACGTTGTGTCCTCCGAAACCGAATGTATTGCTCAAAGCAAGGTTAACCTCACGTTTTTTTGCCTTATGAAACGTAAAATCAAGATCCGGTATGTTCGGATCGTCAGTAAAATGGTTTATTGTCGGAGGAACAATGTTGTTCTTTATTGCTAGAACAGTTGCTATTGCTTCCACTGCACCGGCAGCACCCAACAGGTGTCCGGTCATCGATTTCGTTGAATTTATGTTGATATTCTTTGCATGACTGCCGAAAAGGTTCACAATGGCCTTCGGTTCGGAGATGTCACCGATAGGTGTCGATGTACCATGCGTATTGATGTGATCGACGCCGTTCAGCGAAAGGCCGGATTCTTCAACAGCCAGTTTCATTGCTTTCCTCGCTCCCTCTCCTTCAGGATGTGAAGCGGTTATGTGATAAGCATCGGCAGTGAGTCCGCAACCCACAATCTCGGCATAGATGTCCGCTCCGCGTTCAACGGCATGTTCATATTCTTCCAAGATGAGAGCACCGGCACCGTCACCGAGAACGAAACCGTCCCGATCCTTGTCGAAAGGACGTGAAGCCGTTTCTGGGGAATCGTTGCGTGTGGAAAGTGCCTGCATGGAGTTGAACCCGCCTATGCCGCAAGGTGATATCGCTGCCTCCGACCCCCCCACCACTATCGCATTGGCTTTGCCCAACTGCAGAAGATGGTAGGCATCGACAACAGCATTCGCCGAAGAAGCACATGCCGAAACAGTACCGTAATTGGGACCGCACAACCCGTGACGAATGGAGATGTACCCTGCACAGATATCGGATATCATCCTGATACTGAAAAACGGGCTGAATTTCGGAACTTTTCCACGCTGTATGTAGCTTTCGTACTCCTCTTCAAACGAGCTTATACCGCCTATTCCAGATGACCAGAGCACACCGATCCTGTCCTTGTCCTCAACCGACAAATCCAATCCGGAATCTTTCAGTGCCTCATCGGCGGCTGCAATTCCGAATTGCGTATACAAATCACACTTGCGACTCTCCTTGCGATCCATGTAGAGCGACACGTCAAACCCTTTCACTTCGCACGCAAAGCGAGTCTTGAAATCATTTGCATCAAAGCGAGTAATGAGATTAGCACCACTTACTCCTTGTATCAAACTGCTCCAATACTCTGAAACCGAATTACCAATCGGAGTAAGTGATCCTAATCCTGTAACAACTACTCTCTTGAGTTCCATACAAACAAAAAGAAAACCTTTCCGAGTTTGCTTATTTTGCTGTATTAGCTTCTATAAAAGCAATTGCATCGCCTACTGTGGCAATCTTTTCTGCTTCATCATCAGGAATGGTAACACCAAATTCCTTTTCCAAGTCCATTATCAATTCAACTGTATCCAGCGAATCAGCTCCTAAATCGTTTGTGAAGCTTGCTTCTGGAGTAACTTCGTTCTCATCTACTCCTAATTTATCAACAATGATAGCTTTTACTTTTGTTTCAATTTCAGACATGTTTTATAATTTTTGAATTAAACAAGTTGCAAAGTAACGAATAAAAATCCATATTTCCATGATTTTTTTCATTTTTTTTTACTTTTTTTTATCAACACATCTGAAAATCAATGACATATATTTTATTTCAAGTTTTTTTCCCCGCTATCAAAAAAAAAATAATTATTTACCTGTATTTCAAGTGATTACAAGTTTTATTTTTATCAACTACTTGATTATCAGCAAAATATTTTTTCAATCAAAAAACTCCCCTTTTCAAAGAAAAATACTAATTTTGCATCAAAATTCTGCAAAAAAGGCGTTTTTTTTAGAATTTTCAACACAACACATTGAAATACAGAGATTTACATTGAATACAAATCCCTATATACAACTTGTTAACTAATTGATTATAAACTACTTATATTTCATACACAATGAATAAAGCAAAACGAATTGCCATTCTCGGCTCAGGCAACGGCACCAATGCTCAACGTATCACCGAGTATTTCAAAGACAATCCCGACATCGAAATTGCTACAATCATAGCGAACAAAAAAGATGCCTACATTCTCGAACGGGCAAAAAATCTGGGTGTGCCAGCCACGTATTTCTCCCGCAAAGATTTTCTTGAAACCGACAAAGTTCTCGATTACCTGAAGGAAAAAAACATCGACTACGTGATTTTGGCCGGATTTCTCCTTCTCGTACCGCAGAATCTGCTGAAAAATTTTCCACAGAGAATCATAAACATACACCCTGCCCTCCTGCCTGCCTACGGAGGCAAAGGCATGTACGGCATGCACGTTCACGAAAGCGTAATAGCCAACCACGAAAAACAAAGCGGCATCACCATACATTTTGCCGATGAGTGTTTTGACCACGGCACCACCATTTTCCAAGCCACATGCGACATAGACCCCACCGACACTGCTGAAGACCTTGCCCGAAAAATACACAAGCTCGAATACGAATTCTTCCCGAAAACGATAGAAAAAGTGGTTTTGGGCAAATAGTCAAAAATAAAAACGCCGGATTCCCGTTATCACAGTCTATTTTCAAGGAAACTCTATGAGAATTGCGGTAAATACCCGTCTGCTGGTACATGACAAACTTGATGGCATGGGATGGTTCACGTTTGAGACACTCAAGCGCATCACCGTCATGCACCCCGAACACGAGTTCTTCTTCTTTTTCGACAGGAAGCCTGCATCCGAATTCCGGTTTCCGAAAAACGTGCACTCCGTGGTGCTTTTCCCGCCTGCACGCCACCCTATTCTGTGGTACCTGTTTTTCGAATTCAGCGTGCCGCATGCCATAAGGAAGTGCAAAGCCGATATTTTCCTCTCCACCGACGGATGGATTCCACTGAAATGTACCGTACCAACAATCAACGTAATTCACGACCTCAACTTCGAACACCACCCCGACTTCCTGAAACCGTCGCACCGCAAGTATTTCAGGAGATTTTTTCCGAAATACGCCAGAAACGCAACCCGACTAGCTACCGTTTCGGAATTTTCGAGAAACGACATCGCCGGCACGTATTCGGTACCGGAAGAAAAAATCGACGTGGTATACGACGGAGCCCATTCTCGCTATCACCCATACGGCGAAGATTCAAAAACAGCCATACGAAAGCAATACACCTCAGGTTTCCCTTACTTCATCTTTATCGGTACAATACTGAAACGCAAGAACTTAACCCACCTTTTTCTCGCATTCGACATGTTCAAGAAAAAGGACTGCACCGGAACCAAGCTTCTGGTAGTCGGCAACAAAAAATGGTGGAAAGGTGAAATTGAGGATACATACCTTGCCATGAGACACAAGGACGACGTCGTTTTCGCAGGACACGTGGAAGCCGAAATCCTCGGACAGATGCTTTCCGGGGCCATAGCCCTCGCATACATCTCATATTTCGAAGGATTCGGCATACCCATACTTGAAGCCTTCAACGCTGAAACGCCAGTCATAACTTCAAATGTAACTTCGATGCCCGAAGTGGCAGGAGATGCGGCACTGCTTGTAAACCCCAATTCCACCGAAGAAATCTGTTCGGCACTGGAAAAAATCGCAAACAGCCCGCAGCTCGCCAGCGAACTCGTTGAAAAAGGAAAGCTCCAACGCGAAAAATTCAGCTGGGACCGCACTGCCTCCCTACTTTGGCAAAGTTTACTGAAAACCACCGGAAAACAATGAAACACAGGAACCGTACATTTTACAGCGTCCTGATGCAGGCCGTTTTTCTGGCAATACCTCTTTCAGGACTGACCCAAGAAGCGAAAGAGAACAACCTTGTCTTCAACCCGGGTTTCGAGGAATACCGCCGCTGTCCGGAAAAGATAGACCCGGTAGGCACACTCACAATTGTCAACGCGTGGTTTCAGCCCACCAAAGGTTCGGCCGACTACTACAACACCTGCGGGGCAAAAGACTGCTTTGTTCCGACAAACAAACTCGGCATACAATACCCACACTCTGGCGAAGGCTATTGCGGGATATACTGCTCAAAGACAAATTACCGCGAATATCTTCAGACACAGCTCAAAGAACCGCTGAAATCCGGAGAAAAATACCGGCTGTCGTTTTTTGTAAGCCTGTCGGAATACTCTGCCGGAGCCGTGTCCACAATAGGAGGACTGTTCACCAGAGACTGCCCATCGGATACCACACGCGGACTGCTGATGAAAAAAGAAGTGAAACAAATAACTCCGAAAATATCGCAGGTTACCGCCATACCATACAGCCCGCAAGTTGTGAACGATTACGACAACGTACTAATAAACACTTCGGAGTGGGAGGAAATTTCAGGTAACTTCATTGCCGAAGGCGGAGAAGAGTACCTTACCATCGGCAATTTTTTCACGGCAGCCAATTCAAACCTCACCGACGACAGCGTACTGCTCACATACCTGCTCCCCGGTGCCTACTATTACATCGACGATATATCGGTAACATGCCTGACATGCAACAACAAACGCAAACCACAAATTGCCGAAGAAAAGAACGATACGACGGAATACTCTGTCGGAGCCACTTTCGTACTGAACAACATATTTTTCGATACCGACAAAAGCATACTTCTCCAGCAGTCGTACCATGAACTGCAATACCTGATAGCCATTCTGGAATCGCACCCCAGCATGAAGATAGAAATTTCGGGACATACCGACAGCCAAGGCAGCGACCGGCACAACCAGACACTTTCTGAAAACCGCGCCAAGGAAGTGGTCAGCTATCTGGTTGAAAACGGCATCAGTGAAAGGCGTCTGAAATATGCCGGCTACGGCAAGACTCGACCCGTTGCCAGCAACGCCACCGAAGAAGGACGCAAAAAAAACCGCCGCGTAGAATTCAAGATTCTGGCGATGTAAACTTTAACGCTCCATTGTTTATTTTCTGAAACAAAAAACGGGCAAAGAGTGTCTTTATGTTAGGAAATTCAGAAAAAATTTGGTTTTCTGAAAAAAAAAACGTAACTTTGCAGGCTGATTGTACACTTCTGAATCGGCATTCTTTCAGATGCGACAGATTTACAAACAATAAAACAAGTAACTGAAAACAAGTTTATTAGAAACAAAAAAAACAACAGAATACAATCTGTACAAGCGGCAGAACACAGTCGGAATGATGAGAAATTCACATACAAGTTCCTGTATTTTGCAGTTTTACAGAACACATAACAGAAAAAAACATACACACTATGAATAAACGCAGATTATTTAGAAAAGGGGGAAACTCCCTTGCACACATGCGTGCTTTAGGTGCCACATTGCTTATGGCAATGCTTTTCGGTCCATGTTTAATGCACGGACAGTCTTCATTGACCGACTACACTTTCAGCACGGGTGTTGATCCGACTGCATGGCTAACACCATCATCAACGACAAGCATTGTTTCGAGTGGTGATGACGTTGGGTCCTCAAGTCTGACAAATCTTGGGTTCTCATTTCCTTTTGAAAACACGTACTACACGCAAATCTCGGGAAACACAAACGGCCAGTTGCGATTGGGATCTACGCTCTGTTCAGGCAGTTACTATTCCACCCCCTTCAGTTCAAGTTACGTAGCATACAATTATCCCAAAATCATCGGAATCGGTGCAGACCTTTATGGAACATCGTTCACGTATGGTTGCATGGGGTCGGCACCAAATCGCATCGGTGTGTGTACTTTTACCGGATATAGGCTGGGATATTCAAGTGATCCGTTCCAGTTTCAGGTTCAGTTGCATGAGAAGACCGGAGAGATAAAAATCGTTTACAATTACATGACAGGTTCTGCTCCGTCAAGCGTACAACTTGGCATTGAAGGTACCACAACTTCCGATGTGGTAACCATAAATCCATCCTCACACACAATCGCCTTCGGTGCGTCTTCTACCACTTACAGCACATGGCCGGGACAACACCGCTACTACAGTTTCTGCATGGAATCGTGTCCACGTGCCAGCAACCTGCGGGTCACAAGCAACTCTCCCGTATCGGCCATTGCCTCATGGAACGCCAACCGCAACACTCCCCCGAACCACTTCATCGTTTCCTGCACCGATGTAGCAACGGGAACAACAAACAGTTACACTACCAACGGAACCTACATGGTATTTTCCGGACTTACGGCCGGTGCCACCTACTGCATCGGAGTGACACCAGTCTGTTCCGGCAATGACACGGGTTATACAATCACCGACACATTGCGCATGAGCTCATGTCTTTCTCATCCATTGCAGGTAGGCAACGGCAACGGCACTTCTCAATTCGCACCACTGGAAACGGATTCGTACTACTCCCTGTGCCAGCAGATAATAACCGCCAATGAACTCGGCAACACTCCCAACACCTTCACCGAAATATCGTTCCAATATGCCTCATCCACTCCGCTGACCGACAAAAACATCTGCAAGATACGGATAGCCCACACTTCGCAATCGTCATTCTCCACGGCAGCGTTCCTGCCCGACAGCATATTCACCGAAGTATACTCCGGCAATGCGATAAGCAACTTTACCACCGGATGGAATACGATTCCGTTCACAACTCCATTCGTATACAACGGCACCGATAATCTTGTCATCGAAGTGCAAGACAGTAGCGGAATAGATGTCAGCAACGCCAATTTCTACACCCATACCACCTCCAATCCAATGATGATCTATTTCGGTACCTACTCGCCCATGGTTCCGCTCCGCACGATGCCGCCGAATTCGCGTACCTTCAGAAGCAACATGAAACTTTCGTACTGCGACACTGCTGCGACATGTGCCTCACCGACAGCCATGGTAACCAACATCACCGACAGTGAAATAGACGTAGCATGGGCACCAGGCATGAACGAAACCGCATGGACAGTAGAATACGGCACTTCGGCAACCGGTCCGTGGACATTCGCCGGAAGAGCCACAACCCCGTCTTGGAACTTCACCAACCTCAACTCTTCGACTCCATATTTCTTTCGCATAGGTGCCATCTGCACCAATGACACCATGTACACAACAATCTTCGACACCACGGAATGCGGATATGTGAGAACGTTCCCGTACACCGAAAGTTTCGAAACATGGTCTGCCTCAAGTTCCCGAACCACGCCTATAGGACAATGCTGGCTGAGAGGTTCGAATTACGACACCTATTCACCGACTTCGACGACGACGTACCCGTATGTTTCCACAAGCTATGCTAGCCAAGGAAGCAAATCGATGTATTTCTACAGCTACTACTCCGGCTACGATTACGCATACCTGGCAACACCGAGAATGGGGGTTCCCGTACAGGGGCTCATGGTCACCTGCGACATCATGAACTATTACAGCACTTCTTATGACTGTCCCATAGTCATCGGTGTGATGGATGACGGCGAAGACTATTCCACATTCACTCCAATCGACACCATAAAACCGAACTACGGAACATGGAAAACCATCAATGTTCCATTGAATTCATACCGCGGGACCGGAAGACACATTGCTTTCAGCGCACCATCGTGGAGCAACAATTCATCGTACTACTACAACCAATTTTATCTCGACAACATAATAATTGACACCATTCCAGACTGTGCAAAACCCATAAATATTCAAATAAGCAGCATTGTCTCCAACTCTGCCGTAGTAACGTGGGATTCAAGCACGGTTGGCCAATGCCACACCAACAGCTATGTTCTGGAATACAAACAGCGGTCACAAAGTTCATGGACCAGAGTACCGGTTAACAGTAATTTTTATTTTCTGCAGGGACTCACGGCCGGTACACAATATGACATACGCATAAAGACGGTATGCGACTGCAACACCGAATCGGATTACACGACAGCCAGCTTCACGACATCAAGCTGTCTGGTAGGCGGCAATTCGGAATTCACCTCGGCATGGACTACAAGCTACTATCTGCCCGTATGCAACGGTAGCAGTGCATACCATTCATATACCCAACAGTTGTACACGGTAGCAGAATTGGGTGGTCCCAAAAGAATTGACTCGATTTCGTTCCGTTATCAGGGAAGCAACCCTCTCACAGCAAAAGGCAACTGCCGGATTTATCTTGGACACACATCATTGTCCAGTTTCACGGGAACGACCGATTTCGTACCATTGTGCAACCTTACGGAAGTTTACCACGACAGTTTGAGTTTTGTCAGAGGCTGGAATGCCTTTGCTCTCAGCACACCATTCTACTACAACGGATACGAAAATCTTGTACTGGCAGTTTACGACAGTTCTGCAGCAACAGGTGGAACGAGTGCAGTATTTTACATGGAACAGGCACCTAACAAGTCTCTATATTACTACTCTTCTTCGAACATAGATCCCTCGTCACCGACCACCGGTGCCTCATCGTATGGGTTATACAGCTACCGCAGCAACGTAATATTCCATTCGGCATGCAACAACAGCACATCATGTGTACCGCCAAACGTCAGAACAACCGGAAGCTCGGCAACTACTATAGACGTAATATGGGCACCCGGTGGCAATGAAACGTCATGGGTGGTGGAATACCGTCCGGTCGGAAGTTCAATCTGGCAGGGAACCGATACCGTGAATGTTACCAATTATACAGTGCGGAATCTTTCGGCACAGACACGCTATGAAATACGCGTAGGTTCATTGTGCGACTCCGTTCCGGCTTACCGGATAGTATCCGGTACAACAGGGTGCGGAATAATAAGCGTTTATCCATACACCGAAGATTTTGAACGCTACAGAGGGTCATCATCGAACTACCTGTTCTCCCCCACCGACCAGCTTCCTGACTGCTGGGACATAGTCAATTCAGGAAGCTTCTCGCATGCAAACGGAGACAACTATTGTCCGCGCATTTACGGAGGCACATCGACATCGTATCTGCCAAACAACAGCGGCAAAGCACTGCTTCTGTTGTCAAACAATTACTCTTCTTCATCTTCAAGTTACGGAGCAGCAACAGTAGGTAGAAACAAGTACGCAATACTTCCCGAATTCGCCGACAGTTTGCCACGTCTGACCATCTCCTTCAAGTACAAAATGACGTACACCTATTCCTCCTACGACTATGGCACATTGTACCTTGGTTATGTCATAGGTAACGACACCACTTTCCATGTCATAGAAAGATACTATGCCACAACCTCCGCACAAGACAAATTTGTTGATCTGGCCGAAATACCGTCAGTACACCACGTTCCCGGAGCACGCCTTGCATTCCGCTGGACACAGAGCTACACTAGTACATCATCGATATACTACTGTGGAATTGACGACGTAGTGGTTGACTGGTCGGCAACATGTCTGAGACCGCACGATGTAACCGATGAAGCGATAGACACTGTTACAAGCATGATAAAATGGAGTGACGGAACGTACATTGGCCACACATACGCATACAAGGTTGTATGGGGACCGTACGGCATTGACCCCGACACGGTAATGGTAAACATGGATACCGTTCTGGACACATTCAAAATATTGAACAATTTAAGAATCAATACACTGTATCACTGCTACGTAAAGGCATTGTGCGGTCCCGACGGAGAAAGCAAGTGGTCGTTCGTTCACACCTTCCGCACAGCCCAGAATCCTGCACAAATGCCATACACGTGTCGTTTTGAATCGTCCTCGCTGCCGAACAACGGATGGACATTCATAAATCCGCAATACGGAAACAACGCATGGGTTATAGATACAGCAGCACCATCGTCCGGCAATTATTCCATGTACATTTCAAACTCTGCTGGTATCCTGAACGACTATCAGAACGATTATGCGACAGTTTCGTGGGCATACCGTGACATCTATATTCTGCCGAACAGCGGAAACACCTACAATTTGAAATTTGACTGGAGATGTGACGGAGAACGTTCTCATGACTATCTTGACGTTTACTTCGGAGGCATAGCTTCAGTATCAGCCAATGAAACAGGAATTCTCGTACCTCCGGCGAACTCCATACACGTGGGCTCCTACAGTGGCAACGGCAACAGTTTCCAGAGAGAGACATTCCAGATTCCACCAATGTCGGATACCATAATCCGTGTATATTTCGGTTGGGTAAACGACGCCAACTACGTCGGTTCCAATCCGGCAGCCGCAGTGGACAACGTTTCTTTGAAACTGAATTGTCCCGAACCTTACAACCTGACAGCAAACCGCATCACTACAAACTCAGCAAACATCTCATGGAGATCCACTATAGGTGCATATACATGGATTGTAGACTACAGACAGCTTGGCTCGTCTCAATGGCAAAGCTTCATGGTAAACGATACTGCATGTGTCCTGTCGAACCTCACGGCATCGTCGACCTACGAAGTTCGGGTAAAATCAATGTGTACAATCATCGACACAAGTGATGACTCGCAGGTGCTGACATTCAACACAAACTGCGGCAACATAACCTCATTCCCGTTCTATGAAAACTTCGACAACTATGGTACGACCAACAACTCGTTCCCGACTTGCTGGACATATCTTACACAGAGAGCTTCTCGCCCACACTGCTCGGCAACGACATACTCTTCCGCACCGGCATCGCTGTACTTCAATGCCGGAGCCAACGAATCGGCCATAGCCGTAACACCGAGAATGAGTGTGTTCAACCCGTACGAACTTGAAGTATCGTTCCGTGCTTTTGGAACCGCAACCACAGCATACATGGTAGTTGGTTTGATGAGCGACTCTTCGAATATCTCGTCGTTCGTAGGACTCGATACGGTATTCGTAACCAGAGCCAACTCTTGGTTCAACCACACCTGCGACCTGTCGGCATACACCGGAAACGGTCAGTTTGTAGCATTCAAGGTAGGCGGATCATTCCCAATCACGATGTCGATAGATGACGTATCCATAGACTATAACGGAGCCGACTGTTCGGATCCGACCGGCATCGGACACTCTTCCGTAACGACAAATTCGGCATACTGCTTCTGGAACGAAGTCGGCCCGTACGAATTCACATACAGAAAAGTCGGCGACACGGCATGGTATCCGACACAGACACTGCAGCGTGCAAACGATGCAAACCTGTCGAACCTGACAGACAGCACCATGTACGAATGGAGAATCCGCTACATCTGTGCAAACAATGCCGGTTATTCGCACTGGATTTACGACACCGTAACGACGTTTGCATTGCCGTGCTACGGTATCTCCAACTTGACGGAATCAAACATAACTGATGACGGCATAACACTTTCATGGGATGCGGACTCCAACCAGAATGCATGGGAAATACATTACTATGACCTTGAATGGGGCATTGACACCACAATAATTGTAACTCACAAACCATACCGTCTGACACATCTCGTAACTGGTCTGACATATTATTTCTCGGTACGCAGTTTGTGTACATCAGGACTGAACGGAGGGTGGTCGGACACCATTGAAGCCACTGTGGCTTATTGCAAACCTGTAAGGGATCTGTGTGTAACACCACTCGGACCCAATTCGGTAAAGGTATCGTGGCAAGTTGTTGATCCGGACCAATACGAATGGGAGCTGGAATACGGCCCTCACGGTTTCTTCGAAAACGACAGCACGGCATCACTCATAGTAGTAACCGGATCGAACGAATATACGCTCACACGTTTGAACATGACCATGTGCTACGATGTATTCGTACGTGCAAAATGCGGAAACGGGTATTACAGTATCTGGACACCTCGTCAGATGTTCCAACTTGCCGTGGGAGGCTCCGGCATCGATACACCTGACATGGAAGGCGACAATTCAGTTTACCTCTATCCTAACCCTGCCAACGACGAAGTTTCCATAGTGATGAACGATTTCTTGGGCGATTGCGAAATATCACTCATTGACATCACCGGACGCACACAGAAAGTTCGACACAACACGAATACCGAAACACACACCGTTGTTACAATGGATATAAGCAACATGATCCGAGGAACGTATTTCGTGAAAATAACCAACGGTGAAAACTCCTTCGTACGCAAACTTGTAATTCAATAAGTTCCGTACAACATAATGCAAAAGAGATGTGCTTCATAAAGTACATCTCTTTTTTATTTCAATTATTTTCTGCAAAATACAATAAAAATAAGTATCTTTGTAACACATCTCACAGAAGTCATCTTTTTTATAAAACATTGAATACAAATATTTTATGAACAAAAATCATTGCATTATAATGGCCGGAGGAATAGGAAGCCGGTTTTGGCCGATGAGTAAAGACAACTACCCGAAACAATTTCTTGACATACTCGGCACTGGAAAAAGTTTCATACGCAGCACTTTCGAGCGCTTTCTGCCGGTGGTTCCGGCCGAGAACTTTCTCGTGGTCACCAACTCCATGTATAAAGATCTTGTTCTCGAACACCTTCCGGAACTCAACGAAAGCCAGATTCTCTGCGAACCCATGCGGAGAAATACGGCACCCTGCATTGCCTATGCTGCGTACCACATACTTTCACGGACAAGCGATGCCAACATTGTTGTTACTCCAGCCGACCACCTTGTCACCAACGAAACCGAGTTCCAGCGAATCATAACTCTCGGCTTCGATTTCATCTCCAAAGAAGCTAATTCTGAAGCCCTGCTCACCATAGGCATAAAACCTTCACGACCGGAAACCGGATACGGATACATCCAGATAGACAAGGAAAAAGTCAAGGAAATAAAATCCGACAGATCGGCGACTGTAAAAGTATCAAGCTTCACCGAAAAGCCGAATCTGGAAAAGGCGAAAGGATTTCTTGCAAGCGGCAATTATTTCTGGAACTCCGGAATTTTCATATGGTCGCTGAAAGGCATCATGAACGCCGTTGCAACATACATACCCGAACTGAAAAAAGTTTTCGATGGCGGAAAACAGAACTTCGGTACCGTCAACGAACAAACTTTCATAAATGAAAACTTTGAACGCTGTCCGAATATTTCCATTGACTACGGCGTAATGGAAAAATCGCCCAACACCTATACCATTCCTGCCGATTTCGGCTGGAGCGACATAGGGACATGGGGCTCGCTCTTCACACATGCAAGAAAGGATTCCGACAACAATGCCGTAAGCGGCAATGCACTTCTCTTCGACACAAGAAACACTGTAGTAAACATACAAAAAGGCACCGAAGCCATAGTACAGGGACTTGAAGACTGCCTTGTGGCATACAGCGGAAATTCGCTGCTTGTCTGCCGCCTTGCCGACGAACAGAAAATCAAGGAATGGGTTGCAAAACTGCACGACAGAGAAGTGTGATTTCCACATGGCCAATGTAATAGAAATAAAGGGGCTGGATGATTCCGGAGCCGATGTTTTCTCCAAACTCACCGAAAACCAGCTCCGCAACCGGCTGGAACCGCAAAAAGGCATATTCATTGCCGAAAGTCCGAAAGTGATTTCTGTAGCTCTCGACAGAGGCTTTGAACCAATATCGATACTTACCGAAAGAAAACACATCGGAGGTCAGGCCAAAGACATCATCGAACGTTGCAGCGACATACCTATCTATACTGGCGAGAGCAGCTTGTTGGAACAACTTACGGGCTACGGACTCACGCGAGGGGTACTTTGTGCCATGCGAAGGCCACAACCGAAAAGCCTTGAGGAAATATGCGAAGCTGCACGGAGGATTGTAATAATAGACACCGTGTCCGATGCCACAAACATAGGAGCCATATTCCGTTCGGCAGCAGCCTTGGGCATGGACGGAATTCTGCTGACTCCGACCTGCTGCGACCCGTTGAACCGGCGTGCCGTGAGAGTGAGCATGGGAACCGTTTTCCAGATACCATGGACGTACATAGGCACCGACCAGAAATTTTGGCCGCACTGGGGCATAGACAGACTTCACAACATGAGATTCAAAATCGCCGCCATGGCTTTGCGCAAGGATTCGGTAAACATCGACAATGAGAAACTTATGGCAGAGCCGAAACTTGCCGTCGTCATGGGTGCCGAAGGCGACGGACTTTCAGAAACGACAATCGCAAACTGCGACTACACAGTGTGCATACCCATGCAGAACAATGTCGACTCACTGAATGTGGCTGCCGCGAGTGCTGTCGCTTTCTGGCAACTGAGCAAAAAAGTGCAAATGTAAGACATCTACTTTCACAAGTGGATTTTTTTTCGTATCTTTGCAATTTGCCGGTATGCCTGCCAAGGCAGGCACCACAGTTAATAAATTTTTGACATTCAAGAAAATACATCTGTAAACATGGAAAACAACTTGCTTATTTACAATACACTTTCGAGAAGAAAAGAACTTTTCAGACCACTGAATGCTCCTTATGTGGGAATGTATGTATGCGGCCCTACCGTTTACGGAGACGCACATTTGGGACATGCACGCCCCGCAATAACATTCGATTTGGTGTTCAGATACCTGCAACATTTGGGATACAAAGTTCGCTACGTACGCAACATCACCGATGTAGGACACCTTGAACACGATGCCGACGAAGGCGAAGACAAAATTGCCAAGAAAGCCCGACTCGAAAACCTCGAGCCCATGGAAGTGGCACAATTCTACACCGACCGTTATCACGATGCCATGGACAAGCTGAATGTAAAGCACCCGAGCATCGAGCCGCACGCTTCCGGACACATTTTGGAACAGATAGAACTCGTTGAAAAAATACTCGCAGCAGGTTTTGCATACGAATCCAACGGCTCGGTATATTTCGACGTACGCAAATATCACGAGAAGACAAAAATGTACGGCTGCCTTTCGGGCCGTTCGCTTGACGAACAGCTTTCCACAACCCGCGAACTCGACGGACAGGAAGAGAAACGCGAAACCGCAGATTTTGCACTTTGGAAAAAAGCCGCACCCGAACACATAATGCGGTGGAATTCGCCGTGGAGCGTAGGTTTCCCGGGCTGGCACACCGAATGTACCGCAATGGGTACCAAATATCTGGGCGAAACGTTCGACATACATGGTGGCGGAATGGATCTCATGTTTCCGCACCACGAATCTGAAATAGCCCAACAGACCGCCGTTTCCGGCCACGGTCCGTGCAACTACTGGATGCACAACAACATGATTACCATAAACGGTCAGAAAATGGGGAAATCGCTCGGCAACTTCATCACGCTTGATGAATTTTTCAACGGTTCACACAAAGACAAGGACGGCAACGAAATGCTCGACAAGGCATACTCGCCGATGACGATACGCTTTTTCATACTCCAAGCACACTACCGCAGCACAGTCGATTTTTCTAACGATGCCCTCATAGCTGCCGAAAAAGGCTATACACGACTCATGCAGGCATACAAGACACTAAAAACCCTGCCGGCTTCAGAAAAATCCTCGGCTGACATCTCCCAATACCGCAGCAACTGCTACGAAGCCATGAACGATGACTTCAACACACCGATGGTAATTGCTCATCTTTTCGACATTGTGAAAGTCATAAACAGCGTAAACGACAAAAAAGAAACTCTCACCCAAGCCGACATCGATGAACTGAAATCCATTTTCGACACGTTTGCCTTCGACATTCTCGGTTTGACCGATGAATCTTCGTCAGCCGACACCGGAGTCATTGACGGACTCATGCAGATGGTTCTCGAAATGCGTGCCAAGGCAAAAGCCGAAAAAGACTGGGCTACATCCGATGCCATACGCGACAAGCTCAAAACACTGGGCATCAGCGTAAAAGACGGTAAGGACGGTGCTACATGGGTAATTGAAAACTAAGAAAACAGCAGATTCCCCATGATAAGACCCGAAACCATACGGCAGATTACCGATGCTGCCCGCATTGAAGAAGTGGTTGGGGAATTTGTGTCGCTCAACAAACGCGGAGCCAACTACATAGGGCTCTGCCCCTTCCATAACGAGAAAACCCCGTCGTTCCATGTGTCGCCGTCGCGTGGCATCTTCAAATGTTTCGGTTGCGGCAAGGGCGGCGATTCCGTGCATTTCCTCATGGAACACGAACATTATTCGTATCCGGATGCACTGCGCTACCTTGCGGCAAAATACAACATCCCCATAGAAGAAAAGGAACTCACCGAAGAAGAACGTGCCCAGCAGACCGAACGAGACACGCTTTTCCACGTAAGCGAGTTTGCCCAGCAGCATTTTGCCGACCTTCTGTACAACAACGAATTGGGACGCAACATAGGTCTGGCATACTTCTACGAACGCGGGCTCACCGATGAAGTGATAAAAAAATTCGGTCTGGGTTATTGCCTCGACGACTGGAGCTATTTCACCAAGTATGCCCAAGAAAAAGGCTATTCCGAAAACGCTCTGGTGAAAAGCGGCCTCACCATAAAAACCGAAGACGGCAAAACTTACGACCGCTTTCGCGGAAGGGTGATGTTTCCAATCTTCAACGCAAGCGGGAGAGTCCTCGGATTCAGCGGGAGAGTCCTTTCTTCTGGAAAACAAGCCGCAAAATACGTAAATTCGCCGGACTCGGAAATATACAACAAAAGTCTTATCGTATACGGACTTTTTCAGGCCAAGAATGCAATGTCCAAAGAAGACATGTGCTACCTTTGCGAAGGGAATGTCGATGTAATTTCGATGCACCAGTCGGGGATAGAAAATTCCGTGGCATCGTGCGGAACATCACTCACTGAGGAACAGATACGTCTCATAAAGCGGTACACCAAAAACATCACCGTGCTTTACGACGGCGACAGTGCCGGCATCAAGGCTGCCATGCGAGCCATAGACATGCTCCTGAAGGAAGGCATGAAAGTACACATAGTACTTTTCCCCGACGGAGACGACCCCGACAGCTACGCACAGAAATACGGTTCGGAAAGAACCCAGGCTTTTTTGAAAGAAAATGCCGCCGATTTCATAGGATACAAAGCAAAAATCCTGCTCAAAGATGCCGGGAATGACCCCTTGAAACTTGCAGAGGCTGCCAACGAAATGGTAAACACAATCGCCCTTGTGCCCGAAATGATGGAACGTACGATGTTCGTAAAAGAAACCGCTTCGATACTGCACATCGACGAAAACACAGTGGCAAAAGGCGTGGCAAAAGCCATATCGAGAAACCAGCAGAAAAAGTTCAAGGACGATCAGAAAGCCAGAGAGCAGGAACAGGCACTGCAAAATACCGGCACAACCGACACAATTCCGCCGGACACGGAACCGTTTACCAACCTGATGGAACAGCCGTTGGAAAACGCTGATACCCAAGGCAAATGCAGTGAACAGGAACTTCAAATAATACGTCTGCTGCTTAACTACGGCAATAAAACAATAACGCTGGTTTCGAATGATGAAAACGGGAATGCCACAGAAGAAGAACAATATGTTTCGGTGCTTATAGTGAGTGACATAATGAATGACCGGCTGAGTTTCGAAAGCCCTGTATATCAGGCGATTTTTGACATTTATGCCGCAAATTTACAGGAAGGGAAGCTCACTGATGAGAATATTTTCATCACACATGAGGACGGGAAAATACGCGACCTTGCCACATCGCTGCTGATAGAGAGTTCACCATCTCTCAGTCCCGAATGGTCGAATAAATTCAAAATAACGGTACCTGACCCGAATAACCAAAGCATAGTGGAAAGGAACCTGAAAGAGTCCATGCTGCATTTCAAGGCGAAAAAATTACAGAAACTGATTGAAGAAAAGAAAAAACTTTTGGCAGACCCGTCGAAACTCAACGATGACGACATGCTGATAACCCTTTCCGAAATCAGAAATTACAAAAAGATTCTCAACGAAGTTTCAAAGGAGCTCAACTGCGTAATCAGATAAGGTACCCATTACAGGGTGCTTCAGATATCCTTCACCAGATTTTTCACGAACTTGGAATTGCTCCAGAATTCCTTTACCAAGATACGCAGCAGCGTGTAAGCCGGTATGGCGACTATCATGCCCAATATACCACCTATCTGGCCGGCAATGAGTATTACCAAGAATATCTCCACAGGATGGGCTTTCACGCTTTTCGAATATATTAGCGGCTGCATCACAAAATCGTCAAGGAGCTTCACCCCGATGAATATTCCGTAAAACACAAGCAAAATATTGAACATGCTGACATCTGCACCTGCATCGAGCATAGATGCCAGAAGTATCAGAAAACTGAGCACCGAACCTATTATGGCACCGAGATAAGGAATAATAACCATGACACCGCAAATGGAAGCCATGAGAAGTGCATTGGGGAAGCCTGCAATGCTGAAAGCCGCAAACAGCAGGAGCGTAACGAGAATCATTTCGCAAAGGATACCGATAAAATAACGCGAAATGAGGCTTGTGGAACTGCTGAACACATTCCGCATTTCGGGAATATGCTTGTCGGGAATGGCCGAAAGCACGAAACGTTTCATGAAACTGCGGTCTTTAAGGAAAAAGAATGTGAGAAACATCACCGAAAACACCCCAAGCAGAATGTTTTTCGCTACCGAGAAAATGTCGCCCAAAAGTCCCTCTATGTCAATTCCTCTGGCAATATCCAGAAGCCTCTGATTTACAAACAGTTCGAAAGCATTATCCTTATCTTCGATAATTCCGTAATCCACAAGAACCGTCCGCAATTCATCACCATAGGTATTCACATAGGCTACAATCTTGGAAGTGTCCATGTTGGCCAGCTGCATGATTTCCGAAAACAGCATGGGGAAGAGCCAGTAAAAGAACAGCGACACCAGCAGCACCATGACGGCCAGCACCAGAGTTGCCGACAGCGTGTCGCCCACATGGAACCGGCCAATGCTGACCTTTTTAAGCAGTTTCATCAAAGGATTGCCGATCATGGCAAAAGCCACCGAAAGCAGTATGCACACCACCACAAACTTGAAATACCCTATAAGCAGTGCCGCAAATATCACGAGCACTGCCAAAGTACCGTATTTCAGAACTTTTGATGTAGTCATAATGTCAAAATATCAGCTCCGCACAGGAAGTTTCCGTTTCAAAAAGCTTCATAGACACAATCCGCACATCTGAAGGGAATTTTCCATTGAGCAACCGCGAGAAATGCAACAAAAGGTTTTCCGTCGTCGGCTGAAACGGCAAGACTATCAGCTTGGTATTTAATGCATTGTCAAATCCGGCCGACTGATTCAGCACAAGAGCGTGGTCGAAAGGCTCCACAACGGTTTCGTTCACAATCTGTTTGAGTACACCGAAATCAATCACCATTCCTGCCTTGGGTGAAGCGGGATCAGTTATCGGGCTTCCCGCCACGGTGACATAAAAACGGTACATATGCCCGTGAATGTTGCTGCACTTGCCGTCGTAGCCGGTGAGTGCGTGAGCCATATCGAAGGTAAACTGCTTTGTAAGACGGAGTTCCATCTCAGATTTATTTTGCGGGATAACCTAAAGGCTGTGCCAAAAGAGCCTTGGCATTTTTGAGGCCGAGAATCTTGGCGGCATTTTCGCGGTTTATGGAACCGCAAACTACGGTTGCCAGATTTGCGGCGGCACAATACAGATACACGTTTTGGCTGACAAAACCGGCATCGGTGGCCGAATAGAAAGCCTGAGCATCGGCATCGAAGCCCTGCATCTTATCGAAATTGCCCACAAAAAGCAGAGTTACAGGTGCGTCGGCTGCCATTTTCTGACTGCAGATGTCTTTGCGGCAGTCTTTGTCGGAACGGCGTACGAGCTCATGATTTTCGGGGTTGTAGAAAAACACGCCCGTTGCGGTAAACACGTAGATGTCGATTTCCTGAGCATTGCGTGCCGAAGGAGCGGTACGTTTCTTAGAGTCGGCTCGGTTTATGCCGTTGGCTGCCCAGAGTACGTCCGAAAGCTGCTGCCACGAAAGTTCCTGAGTTGAGATGGCTCTCTGTGTCTGACGGTTCTGAAGGGCATTCATCAGAGTCACGTCAAGAGTGTAATTCGGTTCATTGAGTTTTATGTTCATGTTTTTTTTGGTGTTTTTCTGTGCTGTTGCAGAGAATGCAATACAGAGAATTGCACTCAGAAGCACTGCTTTTGTAAGGTTTTTCATATCACTGAATTTTTAAATTTTACGATTTTCAATAGTGCAAAATTACACAAAAAATTCCGAATTCTGCAATTTTTTCTAAAAAAAATGGTAAAAACCGAATTCCCGCACATCTTTTCGCAACAGATTATCCGGTTGCAGCACGGCAAAGAAAGCAAATTTTTCCACTGTCGTTCCGGCGTAAAACCGTTAAATTGGTCCGATATCAAAAAAACTGCCGCATATCGGAAAAAAAATCGTATCTTTGCAGTTCCGATATGTGCAAAAAGCGATGCTTCTGGCACAATACAATAAAAAAACAAAAAAACACATTAACATGAAAAGTTTTTTGAGACGACTCATTCTGGTAACATGCTGCATACTGGCAGTTACGGCAGTTCTCACACTGCTCAAAGTGCAATTGGTGGTACCCATAGACTACTGTACCGTGGTTTATTTCGGAGCAGTGACGTTTCTGGCATTCTATCTCGTATGCAAGACACTGCTCACCAATCCGAAACGTTTCACGCAAACCTTTATGCTTGTAACGTTCGTAAAGCTGTTCCTCCACATCGGAGTGCTGGCCGGATACCTCTACTTCCACCGCACTGAACCCCTACTGGCAAAGAATTTCCTGATATTCTTCGCCGCGATGTTCGTAATTTACCTTATTTTCGAAACGGTGGAAATGGCCCGTCTAGTCCGTCAGATTGCCGAATTGGAAAAGAAACAGCGTGCAGAGAAACAGCAGGTGGAAGAAACGGCACCTGAAGAAAAATAATTTTGCCCGAGCCCGATGAAGGACGTTCTGAAAATATTCAAATATCTGAAGTTCTTTCCGAAAGAAATAGCGCTGAACATTTTTTTCAACATTCTGTTCGTGTTCTTTTCGCTGTTTTCGTTCGGGATGATAGTACCATTCATCGAGTTGCTTTTCGGAGTTACCGATCCTCCCGCACAGGAGCCTGTATTCGAGATGAGTCAGAACGGCATAAGCGACTGGCTCACATGGACACTCTACCAGTTCAAGGTACGGTATGGAGTTTTCCGGTGTCTTGTTGTGGTTTCGGTTGGGTATGTGAGCTGTTCCCTGCTTTCGAATGCGAGCCGCTACCTTGGGATGTACTTTCTGGCACCCATACGCAACGGCGTCATTCAGCGCATACGCAACGACCTTTACCTTCACATAACGATACTGCCAGTGTCGTTTTTCAACAAAAAACGCCGCGGCGATCTGCTGAGCCGTCTTTCCAACGACCTTGCCGACATAGAATGGTCGATAATAAGCTCCCTGCAGATGCTCATAAAAGACCCCATAAACGTGCTGATATTTGCGGCCACGCTTGTTTTCATAAGTCCCAAGATGGTGCTTTTTGCAATCATAGTGCTGCCGCTGACCGTTTGGATAATAGGTACCATCGGCAAAAGCCTCAAACGCAATTCGGCCAAAGGTCAGGCACAGCTCGGCGGTCTGTTTTCCATTCTGGAGGAATCCGTTTCGGGGGTTCGGATAATAAAGTCGTTTGCCACCGAAGAACAGATGAACAGGCGTTTCGGCGAAAGCAACCGCGACTACACCAACCGGATGATCAGGGTGGCACGCCGCCGTGAAATCGGTTCGCCTCTGGTGGAAATACTCGGCACCGTGGTTCTTGTGGCTGTACTCATCTTCGGTGGAACACTGGTCATAAACGGAGAGCTCCGCGTTTCGATATTGGTGTTTTTCATAATTGTCTTTGCCAGACTGCTACCGCCGGTAAAAGCCGTAATAACAGCCTATTACAACCTGCAGAAAGGCAGTGCCGCCGCAAAACGCATCTTTGAAGTCATCGATGCCGAAGATACGATTACCGAAAAGGAAAACGCCGAAAAGATAACATCGTTCGATGACAAGATAGAGTACCGGAACGTATCTTTCTCTTACCAGTCGGAAGACGGCACACAAAACCGGGTGTATGTGCTCAAGAACATAAATCTCACCATTCCACGGGGCAAGACAATTGCCATAGTCGGCCCGTCGGGAGCGGGAAAGACCACCCTCGTGGATCTGCTGCCACGTTTTTACGACTGCATGGAAGGTGAAATTCTCGTCGACGGGAAAAACATCAGAGATTTGAACATAAACTCGCTGAGAAGTTTGACCGGCATCGTATCTCAAAACTGCATTTTGTTCAACGACAGCGTGTTGCGCAACATAGCCTTCGGTCATGACAACATATCGGAAGAAAAGGTAATTGAAGCCGCCAAGGTGGCAAACGCCGATGAGTTCATATCGAGACTTCCCGAAGGATACCACACAGGCATAGGTGACCGGGGAATGACACTTTCCGGCGGTCAGCGCCAGCGGCTGAGCATAGCCCGTGCAATACTGAAAAATCCACCCATACTGATTCTCGACGAAGCCACTTCTGCCCTCGACACCGAATCGGAACACCTTGTACAGGAGGCACTTACGAGAGTTATGCATGGAAGAACGTCGATAATCATTGCCCACAGGCTTTCCACCATACAGCATGCCGACGAAATCATCGTGCTCGACAAAGGCGAAATAGCGGAGCGGGGAACACATCAGAGTCTGGTGCAGCTCGGCGGACTTTACAAAAAACTCATTGACATGCAGTCGTTTCAAAATTAAATTTATCACAAAACCTCATTCACATACCGATGAACACCGTAAGAGCAAAAAAACATCTGGGGCAGCATTTTCTCACCGACCTGAACATAGCACGCCGCATTGCCGAAACATTGGGAGAAGGACGTCAGAACGTGCTTGAAATCGGTCCCGGAATGGGTGTCCTGACACAGTTCCTGCTTCAGAATCAGAACCTCAACCTCAAAGTCATTGAAATTGATACCGAGTCGGTAGAATATCTCGAAGAACATTTTCCCGAACTGGACGGCCGCATAATATCTGCCGACTTTCTGCGATATGATCTCGACAGTCTGTTCGGAGAAAAATTCTCACTCATCGGAAATTTTCCATACAACATCTCGAATCCCATACTGTTCACCGTTTTCGAACACCGCAACTCGATACCTCTGGTGGCAGGAATGTTCCAGAAAGAAGTTGCTGAACGCATTGCAGCCCGTCCCAAAAGCAAGACTTACGGGATACTGAGCGTGCTGCTGTCGGCTTTCTATGACATCGAATACCTTTTCACTGTCGATGAAAATGTGTTCAATCCCCCCCCGAAGGTAAAATCGGCCGTCATAAGGCTGAAACGCAACAGCGTCTTATCCTTGCCCTGCGATGAAAAACTTTTTGTAAACGTGGTGAAAGCTGGTTTCAACCAGCGTCGCAAGACTCTCCGCAATGCGCTGAAAGCCCTGAACCTGCCGCTGGACAATGTTCCGCAGAATCTGCTCCAATCGCGTGCCGAACAGCTTTCGGTTGAAGAATTCACAACCATTACACAAATTTTACAAAAATACTGAAAAGCAATAATTTATGACAATATTAGAAACCATATCGCTTGCACTGATACTTTCGCTGAACTCTTTTGCAGTGGCTGCCAATTGCTCGGCAAACAACAAGATAACATATTCCAACGGTCTGTTCCTGTCCATCTTTTTTGCAATTTTCCATGCCGGATTCTGGCTTCTGGGATTTTTCGCCGGAAGTCTTCTCAAATACGACGGCAACAGCTTCGATGCATGGATAGCTTTTGCACTGATAACTTTCACTGCACTGAAAATGATTTTGGGGGCACTGAAAAAGCCCAAAAACGCAAACATCACTTTTGTAACCAACCTGAAATCGGTGATTTTACTCTCCATTGCTTCGGGAATAGATTTGTTCATTGCCGGACTGGGATTTGGCCTGCTGCCGTGCCCCGAAAGTCACCACTGGCTCTGTTGCATACTCATTGCAGTACTCTCGCTTCTGATAACTTTTTTCGGTGTATTTGCCGGAAGACAGGGACAGCGAAAGCAACGCAAATGGATTTCCGTCATTGCCGGCATACTTCTCATTGTTATGATTTTCACAATCTTATCACAAATCGGAATATTGTAAAAATATCAGATCCAATGAAACTTCACAAAACACATACGATAAAAAGCGGCATGTCAAAGGCACTGTTTCTCTGCATAATCGCCGCATTATGCACGAGTTGTGCACGAGTCGGCTATCCGGGTGGAGGAGAAACCGACAAAACACCTCCGGTAATTCTCGGATGCAGTCCGGAAAACCAGTCGACAAATTTTTCCAAAAACAGGTTTTCGTTCGAAGTTGATGAGTATGTCAACCTCAAGGACGTGAACAACAACGTGCTGATATCGCCACCTCAGAAGAATTTTCCGGAAATAACCTCCAAAGGGAAGAAAATCGTCGTGGAAATGAAGGACACCCTTATGGAAAACACGACATACCTGTTCCAATTCCGCGATGCCATTGCCGACAACAACGAAGGCAACTTACTCAAGGATTTCAGTTACGTATTTTCGACAGGCAGCGCCATTGACAGCCTATCGTTCTGCGGCACGGTGCTCGATGCATTTACCGGAAAACCGAACGACAGCTGTCATGTGTTCCTGTACACCGCTTTCGATGATTCCGCCGTGTGTGTGCAACACCCGACATACCTCACCAAAACCGACAAGGACGGCCGTTTCATATTCAAATACCTCTCCAGGAAAAAGTACAAAATCGTAGCTCTCAACGATATTGACAAAAGTTTGAGTTACAATAACGCTTCAGAAAAAATAGCCTTTAACCACGACACCATAAGCCCATATTTCAACAGCGACAGTACTGAATCCGATTTTTCGTACACCTTGCGCAGTTTCAGACAAGAAGCAGCAATACAGCGACTTGTAAAAAGCGATTTTATTGCCAAAGGAAGAATTCAGATTGTTTCTGCCCTCCCAATGAGCAATCCCGAACTCGAAACTTTCGGTACGGAAACATACAGGCTTTTGAGCAAAAAACGCGACACCCTGAATATATGGCTGAAAAACAAGGACTTGGATTCCATAAACATTGTAATTACCGACAATACCGGTATCAACGACACACTGAAACTGCGTACTTTCAACAAAAGGGAGCATGGAGGAGCCTTTCTACACACCAATGTCACGGAAAAATTCCCTTTTTTCGACACCGTACGCATTACCTTTGCAAACCCGGTGGATTCGGTGGTAAAACCGGAAAAAGCCGTATATTACAAATGTACGTCCGACAGCGCTTACGCACAAGTGGTAATGGATGAAATCACAAAAAGCAGTGCCAAGGTCATCATGCCCGTAATGCAGGGAGAAACCTACGAAATCACTGTTTTCGGAAACCGCTTTTACGACATTTACCGAAAAGGCAACGATACCCTGAAAATAAAGACAACGGTAACAAAGACAGAAGATTACGGGACAATAGCACTCACATTCAAACCGCAGAATGCGACAGAAAACTATGTTTTGCAACTGCTTTCGGAAAAAGACGAAGTGTTGAAAGAAGTTCCGGTTTCAGGCACACAGACACTCAAATTCGAACACCTGAAAGCCGGAAAATACAGAATCCGTGCCATTGACGACGAAAATGCCAACGGCAAATGGGATACAGGAAATTATTGGAAAAACATCCAGCCCGAACACACCAAGGTTTTCGGCAAGGAACTCAACGTGCGTGAGAACTGGGATTTTGAAGAAACTTTTGAATGGTAGGTCATGACAAGCGTAAATCCAAAAATTGAAGGAAGCTGGCTCAGGGTTCTGAAACCCGAATTCGAGTCGCAGTACTTTGCCGATTTAAAGCAGTTTCTGGTGTCGGAATACTCCCAATACCGGTGTTTTCCGAAGGGGAGCGATATTTTTTCGGCTTTCTGGCACACGCCTTTCGACAAGGTGAAGGTTGTCATTCTCGGTCAGGATCCCTACCACAACACTGGTCAAGCACACGGACTGTGCTTTTCGGTGCCGCAAGGCATTGCCTGCCCGCCGTCGCTCATAAACATTTTCAAGGAAATAAATTCCGATTTGGGCTTGAACATACCGCAAACCTGCGGAACTCTGACAGGGTGGGCCGATCAGGGTGTTTTCCTGCTCAACACCACGCTCACCGTACGGGCACACTTTGCGGCATCTCATTTCGGACATGGCTGGGAACAGTTTACCGACAGCGTTATCCGATACCTGTCGGAACAGCGTTCCGGCATCGTTTTCCTGCTTTGGGGAAATCCAGCCATAGCAAAAGCGAAACTTATTGATACCACTAAACACCACGTGCTTACAGCTCCGCATCCCTCGCCACTTTCGGCATACCGCGGATTTTTCGGATGCAAGCATTTTTCCAAAACCAACGAGATACTCCTTGCTCAGGGCAAGGACCCGATAGACTGGTCCAGAACTTTATAAATCAGATTTTTCCGTAAAAACCGACAAGTTTTTCCGTAACATAGTCAATGCCGTATTCCCGCGAGATGAGTTTATGTGCATTGTTGCCGATTTTTTTGCAGAATACGGGGTCTTCGATACAGCGTTTTATCTGTTTCACAAAATCCTCGGGAGTATTGGCTATGAGAATATCTTCGCCATCAGTACAGTTAATGCCTTCGGCACCTATGGCGGTGGAAATCACCGTCTTGCCCACCGACATGGCTTCTATTATCTTCACCCTGATGCCGCTTCCGGAAAGCAGCGGCACAATGTTTATCTTTTTCGAACCAATGAAATACATCGCATCCGGGATTTCCCCCAAAATAGATACGTTGGGTATTTTGGCCTGCAAGAGTTTTTCGGGCATCTTTCGTCCGGCAAGATAAAGCCTTACCTGCGGTATAGCCTTGTGCACCTCGTTCCAAACTTCGTCCAGAAACCATACAACACCTTCCTGATTGGGCAACCAGTCCATCGAACCGATGTGAAACAGCGAGGCCTCCTCTTCCTGAACATTTTCGATACTGTCGGGGTAATCGATTCCGAAAGGAATTGCCGTTATAGGTTTTTCACACCCGTTCGCCACAAAATAATCCATATCGTGACGGGTAATGCATACCACTCCGTCGAAATCGTTGATGTGGGACAGCTCATAATTCTTCAACGTAAGCGAAAGGTGTTTCAGGTAACTGCGCTTGAAGGGATTTTTAGTGCATTTTGCTATACGCTGCCAAATAAGGTGTTCTATGTTGTGGGCACGAAGCACGACTTTTGCCTTCGAATACTTCCTTATAAGAGGTACATAAGGTGTAAGGAACAGACTTTCAACATGTATGATATCGAAAGTTTCGGATTTCAGAATTTCCTCAAGCTTTAGAGCATAATCCTTTGAAATAAAACGTTTTACATGATACGATTCACCGGTAAGCCAAGCCACGAATGCCGCTCCTAAATGTATGTTGAGATCTACGTAAACCGATTGGAATGATGTCTTCCGGATGTAATCGTCATCCATGAGACGGTGGTTGACCATGTGTTTGTCGCTTTCCATGGAAAGCACCCTGACCTGATGACCATAATTCATGAGACCGGTGGTGACACTGTTCATTGCCATTGTCCCGCCATCGACCGGAGGGAAAGGGGGCTTATTGCAAAGCTGAAGAATTTTCATCACTTTTGTTCTTATTTCTTTTTTTAAAATGTGTTTCAAAGAATTTCATCCAACTCGACGCGTCGAAAAGCGGCGAGTCGGTGGTAGCTTTCAAGGTAAACAGAATGCCCAGCGGCAGGAGCACAAGAGTTGAAATCCACATACCTTCAGGAGGCAGGGCACTCTCCACTATTGACTTACGGGCAATGGTCGTTATAACGTAATAGAGCAGGAAAAACATTACCGAAGCCACAAGCGGCCATCCCAAGCCACCTTTCCGTATTATGGAACCGAACGGCGCTCCTATCAGAAACAGTACGAAACAGGCAAACGACAGGGTGAACTTCTGGTGCCATTCGATGTAATGCTTGTTGAGGTATTCCTGATCGCCATACTGCATCTGGCTGTACATTGAAATGTCTTCGTTCACCATGCGGGCATTGTTGAGTGCGGTATTTTTCAAGTGTTCCCGCTGGTCTTCTGGCATGGTGTCAATGGCCTTGCGGTACGAATACGCTGTTTTCAGGATTTTCAGAGTATCGCTGCGGGTACGGTACTTTTCGAAAGTCGGCATACGCGAAATCATCTGATTCCTGAAGTCGGAACGCTTGTTTGATTTGTCGAGTTCAAGAGTATCAATGGCTTCATCGAGCTGTACCACGTTCATCATCTGGTAACTGCCCTTGAAATAGTCTTCGTCGACATCTTCGAGGGCAAAACCCGAAAGGTCGAAACGGATCTGCTGCTCGTCGAACTTTATGCGCATCATCGGTCTGGAGAAATAGTTCTCGCCTGAGATTGCCTCATGGTAGGAATAGCCGTCATAAAGATTGAAAATCATGTACTGCTCATCCGGAGTGGTGAACATTTCCCCTTGTTCGGCAACGGTAACACAGTTGTTGCCTGCCAATTCGCTGTGGTCGTAAACGGTGATTCCGTACATAGTCTTGCCGTCGCTGCTTTTTTCATCGACGCGGAGCACGTATCCGTCCAGCCCGGAATAATATTCGCTGGGCTTTATGCTTATGGATGGTTTTTTGTTCTTTATGGAATAAAGCGTTTTTTTCTGCTGCAGCACGGCATAAGGCATCACGTTGTTGGCAAAGCCGAAGGCAAGTACAGTAAGTCCGCACACGAGCACCAGCAGCGGTCGCATGATACGGCTGGTAGGTATTCCGCCGGCCTTCATTGCCACGAGTTCGTAACGTTCTCCGAAATTGCCCATGGTCATTATCGAAGCAAATAACGTGGCTATGGGCAAGGCCATCGGCACAAAGGTTGCTGATGCGTAGAAAAGGAGTTTTGCTATGACCCACATGTCCAATCCCCTGCCGACAAGGTCATCGACATATTTCCATAAAAAGTTCATCAGAAGCACGAATACCGCCAGCACAAAAGTCAGCAGCAGCGGTCCGATGAAGGATTTTATAATGAGTCTGTCGATTTTTTTCATGGTTCGGAAAGTTTAGAATTTGCCTCTTATCCAGCGGAACAGGTCGTTGCCGTTGGCCCAGACAAGAAGTATGAGCAACAGAATGAGACCCACGGTTTGGGCTCTTTCAAGGAATTTTTCGCTCGGTTTCCTGCGGGTTATCATTTCCCAGAGGGTAAAGACGATGTGTCCGCCGTCAAGTCCGGGAATCGGGATAATGTTCATGAAAGCCAGAATGATGGCAAGGAATGCAGTCATGTTCCAAAAACGAAACCAGTCCCATTCGGTTGGGAATACGCTGGCTATGGTGCCGAAACCGCCGAGGTTCGAAGCTCCGTCTTTAGTAAACAGTATTTTAAGGGAAGACACGTAGGTAACCAGTGTTTCGCAACCATACTTTATGCCGACCGGAATAGCCTCGAAGAAGTTGTAATCCAGATGTCTTACATCAAAAAGTTCCTTTATACGCGTATTGAGCTGCACGCCAAGTTTTCCGTCATTGCCGAGAGCAACGGCAAGATTCATCAGAGAGTCGCCGCGGTAGAAGCCGATGTTTATTTCCCTGCCTTTGTTTTGTTCCAACATGGGAGAGATGTCGGAGAATGTTGCGGCGTCCTCGCCGCTGATGGATACCACGCGGTCGCCGATCTGCATGCCGGCCTTTTCAGCTACGCTGCCTGCCACGAAACCATCAACGATAAACGGCAGACGGACATTCATGAGCCATTTGGGGTTTTCCTTGCCCACTTTGCCGAGCAGTTTCCCCGACATTTTCAGTTCCACCGTGCTGTCGCCGCGGAGCACGGTGACAGATTTCGGATTGTCGAGCAGAAGTCTGTTCTGGGCTTCGGCAAAGTCGTCCATGACCTTACCGTCGATGCCGACAATAAGGTCTCCGTTTTGGAAGCCTTCACCGATAAGTATTTCGTGATAGTCGTAGCCAAGAGAAGCATTGCGCAGTGGCAGTTCGTCCTGTCCCCAATGGGCGAAGATGGCGGTATATATTATCAGTGCCGATATGAAGTTTACGAGCACACCGCCCGATATTATGCAGAGGCGTTTCCAAGCCGATTTCGAACGGTATTCCCACGGTTGTGGCTCGCTTTCGAGGTCGCTGGCGCTTTTGGTTTCATCTATCATTCCGGCTATGTCGCAATATCCGCCGAGAGGTATCCAGCCGAGCCCCCAGAGCGTGTTGTCGGGTTCCTTGGTTTCCCATTCCTCCGGAGTCGTGGCATTGAACCAGAGGAAATGCCATTTTCCGTCAAATTTCTTGGCTTTCAGAATGGAAAACTTCCAATTGAAGAACACGTAAAAACGGCGTACCCTGACACCGAAAAGCCTTGAAAAGCAGAAATGTCCGAATTCGTGAGTTATTACTAAAAAAGTGAGACTTAATAAAAGTGCTAAAACTCTCATACTTAATATGTTATTTGTTATAAATGTATTTCTGTGTCAATGTCCGTACTTCGGAATCGGTTTGCAAAAGGTCGTCCAGCGAAGGTTTTGCAATAAAATGGGCCTTGAGCATTATGTTTTCAATTGTTTCTGCTATGTTGAGAAATTTTATTTTTTCGTCGAGGAAAGCTTGCACGGCAATTTCGTTGGCGGCATTCATTATGCACGGCATGTTGCCCCCCTTACCGATGGCTTCGAAAGCGAGTGCGAGGCAGCGGAATGTTTCCATGTCGGGTTTTGCGAATGTCAGCGTCGGGTAGTCGGAAAAGCTGAAACGCGGCATGGTATTGGCATGTCGCTGCGGATATGCCAGAGCGTACTGTATCGGGAGTTCCATGGTGGGAAGGCCGAGCTGTCCTTTTATTGAACCGTCGCAGTACTGCACAAGCGAATGTACAATGGACTGACGATGTACGACAACCTCGATCTGTTCCGGAGCCACATTGAAAAGCCATTTGGCCTCAATGACTTCAAGACCTTTGTTCATGAGTGTTGCCGAGTCGATGGTAATTTTGCGTCCCATTGTCCAGTTGGGGTGTTTCAGTGCATCGGCGACGGTTACGTTTTTCAGAAATTCGCGGTCCTTTCCGAAGAAGGGGCCTCCGGAGGCAGTGAGAAGTATTTTTTCTATCGGGTTGTTCCATTCTCCCGCAAGCGACTGGAATATCGCTGAATGTTCCGAATCGACGGGAAGAATGGGGACATTTTTCTCACTGGCGAGTCTCGTCACTATCTCGCCGGCCACGACCATGGTTTCCTTGTTGGCCAAAGCAATGACCTTTCCGTTCTCGATAGCGCGTATCGTCGGCCGGAGACCGGCAAAACCCACCACTGCGGTGAGAACGATATCGACGGTGCTCATCTCCATGACCGAAATCAGCGATTCTTCACCAGCAAAGACTTTTATGTCGTACTTTGAAAGAGCTTCCTGCACCTGCGGATATTTTTCCTTGTTCACTATGACTACCGTGTTTGGCTGGAACTCGACGGCCTGTTTTATCAGAAGTTCCGCATTGTTGTTTGCCGTGAGTACTTCGGCACAGTACAAATCCGGGTGGCGGCGTATCACGTTGAGTGTCTGTACTCCTATCGAACCGGTGGAACCGACCACGGCAATGCGTTTCTTTGGGACAGTATTGTTAAAAATTGACATAAGTATCTGGTTTTAAAGATTTTCCATTGTACCAAAGTTCAAAATGCAGGTGAGCTTTCACTGTCTTGTTTCCCGATTTGCCGAGAAAGGCTATCGGCTCGCCGGCACGTACCGCATCGCCCGTGTTTTTCAAAAGCGAGGCACAGTGTTTGTAAACGGAAATATAGTTGTTCGGATGCTGCACGGCTACGATAAATCCCGTCTCCGGTGTAAAATCGGCCAACAGGACCGTGCCGCTGTAGATTGATTTGACGACGGAGTTTTCGCTTCCGGCAATATCTACACCGTAATGGCCTTCCTTTTCATTGAACGGCGTCAGTATTGTACCGTGCAGTGGGGTGAAGAACGGCAGAACCGACGGCAAAGTGCTTTTTGACGGGTCGGCAGATACCGTATTTTTATTCGTGGACAAATTGTTTATTTTCGAGGTTTTTACCTGATAGCGGTCGGCCGATTCTATTTCTTCGCGAATGACACTGTCGGCTCCGGAATGGGTGTAATTCACGTCCTGAACAACCTGCGAGGAGTCGACATGCTTTTTGTAAAATTCTTCGTCGGGCATCTGTTTCCCCAAAATGATGAGCTTTATGTTTTCCAGCTGTATTTCCTGCTGGTTCAGTATCTGTTCCAGAGAATCTGCAATCTGGGCGTTGCGGTAGGTCTGCTCCACAAGTTCGGAACGGGTGTAGCCCGGTATGAATTCCCTCAACGGGGTGAAAGCTATCAGAATGGTAGTGAGCACGATGAGTATTATCACGCTCAGACCTATCGCCACAAAAAGGTTGGTGCCAGAAAGCCGGAACGACCATTTCTCACGCAGTGTAGTGTCGTCGAGAATTACCAGACGGTGTTTCATGCGGAGTTCTTCGCGTAAACCTGCCCAGCGTTCCTTTATGTCGTTCCATGTGTGATTTTTCAGAAACATGACTGTTTTTCTGAAAAAACGCACGGCAGCGCCAAAACAAGTCGCAATGGCGTGCCATATTTTTCTGAAGAAGTCCTTTAATTTTGACATGTTCTGCAAAACCGCTAAAATTCTCTTTACGTCTTTTGTGCATGTAAGCACCTATAGAGTGCAGATAACGCAAAAAACCGTATTTTTGTTGTACGGATAAAGTTTTTTTGTAAAAAATGTTGCTTTTACGCCTTTTCCGCACCGGCGGAGATTGTTTTTCCGGAATCATTTCATACTCGAAAATGGAGCTTTCGTACAAAAAAAGCACACTTTCGTACATTATACACAAAAACGCTTTGCCGATAATAAAAAGCCACGTATTTTTGCAACATAGTTCATTTTACAAAAAACATCAAAAATCAGACATCATGAAAGCAAGACAAATTTTATTCATTGCAATTGCAGCACTTACAGCATTTTCGTGCAACAAGGGAAACGATGGCGCAGAAACAAATACAGACACCATCAGTGACAATTACGACATCATTCGGAATTCCGATTCTGAAAATGCCAAAATCCGTAAAAATTTCGCATCGTTTAAAGACAATATTGCTTTTGACCTGTATTTTGCAGACATGGGGTTGCTCAGTTCCAGAGAGTTGTCGGATATGACAAAAAGGTGGGCCAGAAAACTCCGTTCATTCATCGCAAAAGGGCAAGAAGCCGATTTCAGAGCCGAAGTACGGGGACTGGCCCTCAGCCTCAGCCTGACAAACAACATTTCTTGGCCCTCGGATGAAAAATTCGACCCAATATTCTTCGCAGACTCCATACGCAAACCGCTCTCCGAAGCACTGTCGCTCTGGCACGTCGACAGCAATGCGGCAGGAGGCAAAATCATATCGTACGAACAGCCATTTACGAAAGGACCTTGGTGCAGAGTATGCATCGATCTCAGGAAACACGACGGTCACATGGTGTTGATAGTTTACGACACAGTCCTCATCAATCCCGAACTTTGCTTTCTGGACCAGAACCTTGAAGCCACAGCAAACCTAACCCCCAAAGAACCAATTATTTACAACCGCAAAAGCCGCAATTACGCCATAACATTTCCGGTGGACACGCTTCTGCCCTACTTGCTGAACCCCGAAAACGCGTTCTTAGCCTTGAAACACACCTGCCACAATTCCGAAAATCACGGGCAAGCCGACACGAAGACAAATCTCATACCACTGTCGAAAAAAGGATTCCCGAGAAAAATTCTTAAAAAATACCAAACATACTATAACGGGAATCTTTCATCTGTGAACAAATTCTTTTTCGAATGGCCATCATGCAATAAATGAAACCGACATACGTTTTAGAAAAAAGTTTTTTCAATGGCAACCAATTTAGTTATATCAACGCCATCGGAACTGTGGCGCATCCCTGTCGGGGACATCATGCACATCAATGCCGAGGGAAATTACTCCAGACTGCATTTCGGCAACGGTGAATCTGAACTCATCACGCAGCAGCTCGGAAAAATCGAAGAACTGATAGGCCGGCAGGTCACTACGGCCGAAAGTACACTTGTCCGCATCGGCAAAAGTTCAATAATAAACCGGATATACGTGTATCACATAACAAAAAACGAAGTTTTTCTCCGCAGCGCTTCGGGAAAGATTTTTACCGTAAACGCAGCCCGGGAAGCTCTCGTTCAATTGAAAAAACTCATGGAAGGAGAAAAAATATGAAAGAAATCAACGACAATGAAATAAGGATAATCGGTCACAAGCCGCCGAAAGACCGCAAGAAAATCATCACTATAGCCGCCGTGGCAGTCATCGTGGCAATCATCGCCTTCATACTGATAAAGGTCTTCGCCACCCCAATACCGGACGACGAACCGACCCCCGCTGAATCCTCTCCAAAAACCGCCGTCACAACCAGCGACAGCACGATGCGTCCGTACACCGAAATTTCCGACACCACCATAAACGATGTGAAGCTCTGCATATACACACCATGTAACGCCGTTGCCGAACTGCAGCTCGGCAAGCTCGACACCTCCAATCCGGAAATAGTACTTGCCGCGCAGGCCGCATTCGTGTATTTGAACAACAATGACGAAGAGGTCCTCGACGACTTCGTGCTGAAAGGCGAACAGCTTTCGTACGGCAAATCCAAAAACGGCTACTGCTCCATCATCGGCAACGAAATCAAACTCGGACGCTGCTACAACAACACCTGTTGCGAGGAAGCCGTGGAGGGGAAAGGCTATTTCTTCCGCCAGTACTCGCTGGTGAGCGACAGTTTGCTGGTGAAAGTGACGGACAAGCGTAAGGCTGTCCGCAACGCACTCTGCTGGTACAAGGGGAACATTTGCGTCATAGGCACGCAGGAAAGGGAATCGTTCCACGACTTCTCACAGGCTCTGAAAGACCTCGGTGTCTCCGAAGCCGTCAACCTCATCGGTGGCAATAAAACCGTATTCGCTATGGACAAAGACGGGAAGAAAACCGACACCAAGTTGGAAAACAAAGTTGAGAAAACGAACTACATAGTCTGGAAAGCCGCCGAGTCCAGAAGCAAATAACAGCTTCTGCATTTCGTCATTCAAAAAAAAAATCGTACCTTTGAAAGGTGATATTTTTCGCAATATCACCTTTATTTTATTGATTTTCAAATATTTAAACAATAAAACACCGTGAAACACAATCACAATTTGGTAATATCGGGAAAAAAAACGTACAATTCGAACTACGTGGAACTTGAATTGAGCCGTACCGGCGGCACATTACCCGAAATTCTGCCCGGACAATTCGTTGAAATCGAAGTTCCCGGAAACAAAGACGTATTCCTACGCCGTCCGATATCCATACACGACGTGGATTACGGCAAGGACACACTTTCTCTGCTCATACAAATCGTGAGCAAAGGCACACGGACACTTTCGCAACTCAACGAAGGAGATCAGGTGAATCTGATTTACCCTCTGGGACACGGCTTTTCCATGGAAGGCAGGAAAGTACTTCTTGTGGGTGGCGGTGCCGGTGTGGCTCCGTTGCTGTACACGGCAAAAAAATACATTGAAAAAGGCGTTGTGCCCGCAATTCTGCTCGGAGGACGTACGGCAGAACTCATTCCCGCAAAGGAAAAATTCCAAGCTCTCGGCAACGTGCATTTCGCCACCGATGACGGTTCTCTCGGCGAAAAAGGTCTTGTAACGGAGCACTCTGTGTTTTCCGAAAAGTACGACATTATCGCAACCTGCGGACCCACTCCGATGATGAAGGCCATTGCACGCCATGCCGGCAAGAACGGAATCCCCTGTGAAGTGTCGCTCGAAAACATGATGGCATGCGGACTCGGTGCCTGTCTGTGCTGTGTGGCAAAAACCGATCATGGACACAAATGCGTATGCAAGGAAGGTCCTGTATTCAAGGCCGAAGATTTAACACAATGGTACAATTCTTAACAATTTGAACAATCATGCTGAACGTAAACATAAAAGACCTCAAACTCAAGAATCCGGTAATGACTGCTTCGGGAACATTCGGATACGGTGAAGAATATTCCGACTTTTTCGACATAAGCCGACTCGGTGCCATAGTCGTGAAAGGAACCACCGCCACACACCGCGAAGGCAACGACTACCCCAGAATGGCCGAAACGCCCTCTGGAATGCTCAATGCTGTAGGTCTGCAAAATCCGGGAGTCGATACTTTCTGCGAAAAAATCTATCCGCGAATCAAGGACATCGGTACGAATATGATTGTCAACGTGTCGGGATCGAGCATTGAAGAATATTGCGAAACTGCCGGAAAAATCGCCTCACTGGAAAAAATACCCGCTATAGAGCTGAACATTTCCTGTCCGAATGTAAAAAAGGGCGGCATGGGGTTCGGCACAAATCCCGAAATGGCGGCAAGCGTGGTTTCTGCCGTAAGGAAAGTATACCCCAAAACCATGATAGTGAAACTCACGCCTAACGTGACCAGTATTGCCGACATTGCAAAAGCCGTAGAAGATGCCGGTGCAGATTCGGTGTCGCTGATAAACACTCTGCTGGGAATGGCCATTGACGTGGAACGCCGCAAACCGGTACTCTCCACCGTAACCGGAGGCTTTTCCGGCCCGGCCGTAAAACCTGTCGCCGTACGCATGGTGTGGCAAGTAGCAAAAGTTGTAAAAATTCCTGTCATCGGGCTCGGTGGCATTGCAACGGCAAACGATGCCCTCGAATTTCTCATGGCCGGAGCCACCGCCATTCAGGTTGGCACTGCCAATTTCATAAATCCTGCCGTGACGATGGATATTCTGAAAGGCTTGGAAGATTACCTCAAACGCCACAACATCAACGATATACACGACATTATAGGAATAATATGATACTCGTAGCCGACAGCGGAGCAACAAAAACCGACTGGTGCCTTCTGGACGGGACCGACGGGAAGTCCTTTTTCCAGACCCAAGGACTCAACCCATCGTATGCAAGTGATTCTCAGACATTTCACCATGAATTTCGGAAACTGCAGACTTGGGTGGAAAATTCCGGAAATGTGGAAGGAATATTTTTCTACGGGGCAGGCTGTTCTACCGAAGAGGCCTGCAGACTGATACAGATGCTCGGAAACAAGTATTTTCCGAATGCCGCAACACAGGTTTTTACCGATATTTTCGGAGCCTGCAGGGCTGTATGCGGCAAAAAAGACGGACTGGTGGGCATTTTGGGAACCGGTTCGAATTCCTGCATTTACAAAGACGGGAAAATTGCAGAAAACATACCCTCGGTGGGATACATGCTCGGCGACGAAGGCTCGGGGACATACATCGGGAAAATGGTTCTGAAAAAATACCTCACAGGATTTCTGCCCGACGAACTTGCAAAGGATTTTGCTGAAAAATTTCCGCTGTCCAGAGCCGAATTCCTCAACCTGCTTTATCACCAGCCTGCTCCGAACCGACTGTTTAAAAGCATAACTCCGTTCGCCGTTGAAAACAGAAGTCACCCTTTCATGCGGAATCTGGTCATGGAATGTTTCTGTGATTTCTTTGAAAACCAAATAGTTAAATATAAAAATTACAGCAATTACAATCTGTATTTCGCAGGTTCGGTGGCTTTTCTCTTTGCAGACACGCTTTCGGACACTGCCCTAAAATATGGTTTGAAAATCAACGGCATACAACGTTCCCCGATAGACGGGCTTGCAGAATTTCACAGCAAAAAATAGGAAACAATGACGAAAAAAACAAAGGACAAAAACAAGAAAAATTTCATTGCCCGCATGTTCCGTTTTTTCGGGCTTTGCATAGTTTGGTTCATAGGCATCAGCCTGTTTTTAACGCTTCTGTACAAATACATAAATCCCCCGCTCACGCCGCTCATGGTGACACGTTTTCGACAACAGCTTTTCGACAGCGAACGTCCGATAAATTTCGAACGCAAATATGTCTCCCTTGATGAAATTTCGCCATACCTCGTAAATGCCGTCGTTGCCTCGGAAGACGGCAACTTCATGCGTCACGACGGGATAGACTTCGGACAGATACGACAAAGCTACAGGGAAAACCAGCACAAAGGCAGGCACCGCATACGCGGTGGCAGCACAATCTCGATGCAGACTGCGAAAAACGCCTTCCTTCCGCATCACCGCAACTATGTGCGAAAAGCTTTCGAGGCTTATTTCACCAAACTCATAGAATGGACATGGGGAAAAAAACGCATAATGGAAGTTTACCTCAACATCATTGAGTTCGGCGACGGCATTTACGGCTGCGAGGCCGCTTCCCAGCACTATTTCCACAAACCTGCCTCAAAACTTTCACGCCGCGAAGCCGCAGCATTGGCCGTGAGCCTGCCTGCTCCCATGAAACGAAACCCTTCAGTGCGGAACTCCTTTGCCAGAAGACAAACCGGTGTTATACAAAACCGCATGTGGAGAGTGAACCTCGACAAGAAACTTCCTCAAAAAGGCCATAAAAAACACAGAAGATGACCTCGCCCGACGAAAACATCGAAAACGTATGGAACCGTTACACCCACGATTTCGGAATATTCCTGAAACTGGAAAAAAACCTTTCGGAAAACAGCATAATGGCATATTCGCGGGACGTGAAACATCTCAGAGACTTTGCCATTGAGGCACATGTCATGCCTGAAAAAATATCAATAAAAGAACTTCAGGATTTTCTTAAACAGCTGAACAGCTGCAATATAGCTATTTCGACACAAAACAGAATCATATCCGGAATAAGGATGTTTTTCAGTTACCTGCTTCTCGAAGACGCCATTGAAGAAAATCCAGCCGACCTGCTCGACATGCCGCGGAACACCCGCAAGCTTCCCGACGTGCTTTCAAATGAGGAAATAGAGAAAATCCTCGCCACATTCGACCTCTCGAAAGCCGACGAAGCCCGCAACAGTGTCATAATTGAGGTTCTTTACGGATGCGGACTGCGAGTGTCGGAACTCGTAGAACTCAAACTTTCCCAACTCTTTTTCGACGAGGAATGCCTGCTCATCCACGGCAAAGGCGACAAGCAGCGCTGGGTACCGATAAACAGGCAGGCGTTAAAACTGCTGGATACATACATACACCAGATACGCTGCCACACGGAACCGAAAAAAGGCAACGAAAACTACGTCTTTCTGAACCGGAGAGGCACGAAACTTTCACGCGTATACGTATTCATGTTCATTAAAAATGCCGTGGAAAAAGCCGGAATACACAAAACCATAAGTCCTCACAGTTTCCGGCACTCTTTCGCCACCGAACTTGTACAGAACGGTGCCGACCTGCGTGCAGTGCAGGAAATGCTCGGACACGAATCCATCACCACCACCGAAATCTACACTCACCTGAACAACAGATACCTGCGCGAAACAATAACAAATTTTCATCCCCGTTACAACAAAAAATGACGCCATGAAATCTTTTCCGAATTGCAAAATAAACATCGGACTGAACGTGGTTTCGAAACGCCCCGACGGCTACCACGACATAGAAAGTGTATTTTATCCAATACCTTTCTGCGATGAACTCGAAATAAACCCGACTGCTGAATTTTCATTCCTGCAAAAAGGCATTCCGCTGGAATGCGACAGCGAAAAAAACCTGTGTGTAAAGGCATTCCGGCTGCTGAAGGAAGATTTTCCACAAATGGGCAACGTAAATATCTGCCTCACCAAGAACATACCATCGGGAGCAGGCCTCGGCGGCGGTTCTTCCGATGCGGCTTTCACCCTGAAAATGCTGAACTCGATTTTCAACCTGAACATAAGCACACCGGAATTGGAAAGATACGCTGTAAGATTGGGAGCCGACTGTCCCGTATTCATTGAAAACAGGCCACGCTTCGCCAGCGGGCTCGGCAACGTGTTTTCGGAGACGGCAGTGCATCTGCAGGGGTACCGTCTGCTGCTTGTAAAACCCGACGTCGGTGTAAGTACTGCCGAAGCCTACAGCGGAGTAACGCCCTGTACACCGGCATTCGACCTCAGAAACATTGACCGGCTACCGGTATCAGAATGGGGGAACTTCGCAGTCAACGATTTTGAAAAAAGCATCTTTGAAAAACTTCCGGTTTTGGCCGGAATAAAGGAACGGATCAAAACGGCCGGAGCACTGTATTCGGCAATGAGCGGAAGCGGATCGACAATTTACGGAATTTTCGGACACGACAGCAATCCCGAAATACTGATTCGGGAATTCGGGGAAAGACATTTCACAAAAATTCTGGATCTTTAAACTTTTCCTTTCGGTTCGTATGTCTGGAAAACAACGACATCTCCTTCGGTAAAAATCTTGAAACTGTTTCCAATAGCCGAATTCAACGAACCTTCCCACAACGAGCGGAAGCATCTGTTTTCAACAGGATACTGCAGTCCCTCGAATGTCAGCGGTATGCTGTCATGCATGCAAAACACCGAAACCTGCTGTCGTGGAAAACTCTGGAATTCGGCAGTCTTACTTATGGCGGTAAAGACACCGTAATCGGTCAGCATGCAACAGTTTGCCATTTTCGAATAATCAACCAGCAGACTGATGTTTGCCAAAGTGTGGTCTTCTCGCAAACCCGTGGCACCGACAATGGCAATATTTTTATAACCTTTTGCAACACAATAATTTACCGCTTTGGTAAGGTCGTTATTTTCCTGATTCCCGTCGAAATGGAAAACCTGAGAATACTTTTGCCTCAGGTTCTGCGGCACCGAATCGCCGTCACCCACAACTGCCGCTGGCACAAAGCCGTGTTTTTCAAGATTTTCCACCGCACCGTCACAGCATACCAGAGGCAAATTTGACTTCAAAAGTGTCAGCGGAATTTCCGAAACGGGGAAACTGCCGTTGGCGACAACAACAACATCAATGTTTTTCAACAGCGACTCATTCATTTTAAAGTATTTCTGTAAATTTTCTTCCATTTAAAGTATCCCAATACTGCTATTATCGTGTAGACCACATACAGGCATACGGTTCCCCACATCTGCTGTACGACGGAAATGGCCAGCACCATAGGGTTGAAGATAATCCAAAAAATCCATTGCTGGTAATATTTTTTCGTCAGCAACCACATTGCCGTCATTCCAAGACCTGCCGAAATTCCATCCAACAGCCATACTTCTTCATCGGTAAACGAATGCAAAAACCACGGCATAAAAACACACAGTGCAACGGTAACCGAAATTACCGGCAGGAACATCTTTCTTGGCATAGACAGGACTTGGGATTCGCCTTGCGGCTGTTTTTTCCCTCCCCATCGCAAAAGTCCCACGACACTTACAACCAAATAGTATACGTCAATGGCCATCTGTGCATAAACGCCTTTGCTGAAAAACACGAAAACGTAAAGGGCATACATCACTATACCGAAAACCCACAGCAGTGATGAAACCCTGTATTCCAGAACGAGGTACACGAAACCGACGGCAGCCGCTATTATTTCTATTATCTCCAAATAATCCATACAAATTGTTTTTACGATTGTTTACTGCAAATTTAGGCAATCTGCTATTTCCGCCTGAAAAATTCCGAACATACAATTCCCGTTGCTACGGACGCATTCAGCGATTCACAAGTGCCGCCGAAATTGGGTATTGAAATTTTGTGCGAAACAAATTTCTGCACGTTTTCCGAAATTCCCTTCGACTCATTGCCTATCACCAGAACGCCGTTTTGCTGCAAATCGGCAGTATAGACACTGTCACCCGAAAGCATTGTCCCGTAAACTGGAATATTTCTTTTTCGGCATTCACCCAGATATTCCTCCAGATTTACATAATGCACGCTCGTGCGGAAAATTCCACCCATTGTCGACTGTACGACCTTGGCATTGAAGCAGTTTACGGTATCTTTGCTGCAAACCAGATTCCGTATTCCAAACCAGTCGGCGATACGTATTATTGTCCCGAGGTTTCCCGGATCCTGTATCTTGTCCAAAACCAGTGTCAGGGTTTCGAACGAGTTTTCAAACGGTTCATTTTCGATGTTGTTCACCAGCATCCAAACCTTATTCGGTGTTCTCAATTGGCTCAGACGTTCCAAATCCGGTTCCGTGAGCACGAAAATGTTTTCAGAGAACACTTTTTCCCCGACAAAACTCTGGTTTTCACCGTACCAGTCATCGGTACAGCATACAGCCTTTATGTCGGCACCCGAAAGCAGTGCTTCGCGAGCCAGCTTCGGCCCTTCCACCACAAAGACCCCCGCCTCATCACATCTTTTCTGCATTCGGTAGGCGGCAAACTCTTTCAGTTTTGTTTTCGAAATCATTTTCAAATCAATTCTTTACGCAAATCTTCGAAACCGGGTTTTCCGAGCAGTGCAAACATGTTTTTCTTATAAGCTTCAACTCCGGGCTGGTCGAACGGGTTTACGCCGAGCATGTAACCGCTTATTCCGCAGCTAATTTCAAAGAAGTACAGAAGCTGTCCTATGGTATATTCCGAAATTTCGCTTATCTGAATTTTTATCTGAGGCACTCCACCGTTTTCGTGTGCTATGCTGGTACCGAGTTCCGCACAATGGTTGACTTCGTTCAACGATTTATCTGTCAAATAGTTAAGCTTGTCAAGATTCTGTTCGTCAAAAGGAATTTGCACGTGTTTGGAACAGTTTTCCACGCTCACCAGTGTTTCAAAAACATGGCGTTCGCCTTCCTGCACGTACTGCCCCATCGAATGCAAGTCGGTGGTAAAACTCAGGCTGTGAGGCAAGATACCTTTGTTTTCCTTACCCTCGCTTTCGCCGAAAAGTTGTTTCCACCATTCGCTGACATAACGCAAATTGGGCAGGAAATTTATCAGCATTTCAACCTTTTTACCCTTGGAATACAGCAAGTTGCGTACAATAGCGTAGAGCAGTGCCGGATTTTCGTAAACATTGTCGTTCGACGTGCACAGCTGTCGCATGTCTTTGGCTCCATGCAAGAGTTTTTCTATGTCGAAACCTGCCACTGCAATTGGAAGAAGTCCCACGGGTGTCAGCACCGAAAAGCGTCCTCCAACATTGTCAGGGATCACGTAAGTACGGTAGTTTTCCCTGACTGCGATGTCGTGCAGGGCTCCTTTTTTCTCATCGGTTATGGCAAAGATGCGCCTGCATGACTCTTCCTTGCCGTATTTCTTTTCGAGATGGTTTTTCACCAGACGGAAAGCCACTGCCGGCTCGGTGGTGGTTCCCGATTTGGAAATTACGGCTACGGAATAGTCGTAATCATCCAAGACCTTCAGAAGCTCGGCATAATAGTCTTCGCTCAAAGTGTGTCCTGCATATATCACATACGGATTTTCACGTTTCCTGTACAAGGACGAAAGTTCTGGTTTCATGGCTTCGATGACGGCTCTGGCTCCAAGGTACGAACCGCCTATTCCTATCACCACGAAAAGTTCCGAATTGGATTTCACAAGTTCCGCATCGGCTTTTATGTTACTGATAATTTGACCATCGAGAGCTTCCGGAAGTTCTATCCAGCCGAGAAAATCATTACCCTTCCCTCTTTTTTCAAGAAGGGTTCTTTTGGCTTCGAGCGATTTTCCGGCCATATTCTCTATTTCCTTTTCGCCAATGAAATTCTTGGCACGTGATATGTCTATTCTCAAATCTTGCATGTTGAATGTTTGGTTTTATTTTGCAAAGTTACAAATTTTTTTGCAATTACGGTTGTGTTTTTATTTTTTTGATGTACGGCAGCAGCAAATCTGTACGCCCGTGTTTTTGCAACAGGGTTGCGAATTGCTGCAAAACTTCAATGTCAGCATTCAAGTCTTCCTGCACGAACTTCTTCATTGACTCACCGAAGGCGTTGTAATAGTTTATCTCACTGACAAGCGTCTCCCCGAAATCTCTTGCGAGATTCTCCGTTGCCACATCGCAGCCATTTTCAAAATATGCCTCCATCATGAAAAATCTGAACCTGTTTTTCATCATTTTCGGTGGAACGCACGAATTGACCCTGTTCCACAACCTGCACGCTTCTCGCGATTTTTGATTTTTCACGAGTTCTGAAGAAAGTTCGGAAACTGCCTGCAGGGTCATGTCCAAAAAGCGTTTCGATGTCTCGTCAACATATACATTCGACAGATTGTTCCACGAAAAACGGTTCATAATATGATCCAACATTATTTCGGAATCAATGTCAAAGTGCACAGAATCAGCACACAATACATTTTTTTCAAACGGAGTAAGCCGGTATGTCAGACCTTCCTTCCGCAGAAACCCGTGCAGTTCGCTCTTTTTCGCAAACGCATACTCGGTATAATATACAGGGCGTTCCCAATTGTTGAAAAGTATTATATTGTAATGAATCAAATCGCTGCGGTTCAGTCTTGGCGGCAATCCTACACGCATTGTATCCGGCACGGGAACACTGCAGCCGTACCGTGTCTGTTTCTCAAAATTTCTCCGGTTTACTGGAATGGAAAGCACTGAAGCCGGAATGCGGAAATAATCGACACCATCAATATAAGTTATTGAATTGCTGTCGTTTGCAACATAACGAATCATTTCTTCCAATGGCATTTCCTCACCGGAAAGCGGATTCGGGAACAACGTCTGACGCTTTCTGCCCCTGTACTGGTCTTTGGAAAAAACCATCTTGAAACCATGGTTTTCCCCAATGTCTTTCCTGCACTGGTCTATGTACCATGACGTAGAAAGAAGGCTGAGATTCACAATACGGACATCGGTCCTTATTCCCTCTACTTCCTGCAGGTACCAGAGCGGGAAAGTATCGTTGTCTCCCTGACAGAAAAGCACGGCATTCTTTTCGCACGACTGCAGAATGTTGTATGCGGCATCGCGTGCCGTTCTGCGACCCGAACGGTCGTGATCGTCCCAATTCTGAAAAGCCATGAGTGCCGGCACACACGTCAAAAGCAGTGCCGTAAGCATTTTCAGCGGTTTATGCAGCAGGATTTTCCGCTTTTCAAGAAAGGAAAACACGGCATTTGCCCCAAAACCTATCCATACGGCAAAGACATAAAACGAGGTCACGAAAACGTAGTCCCTTTCACGAGGCTCATAGGGTGACGAATTCAGGTAAAACACGAGTCCGATGCTGGTTACGAAAAACAGTACAAACGTAGCCCATGCACTTTTCCTGTCCCTGCCGAAGTGCCGGAAAAGTCCCATTATGCCCAAAATCAGCGGCAACATGAAATATCCGTTTCTGCCTTTGTTTTGCAGACTTTCTGGAATTTCAGAAGCATACGTGCCGGTTATAAGCTTATCAAAAGGCGGCACGCCACTGAGACAAGCCCCCCTGTGTATGGAACCGAACCCCTGATTGTCATCGAATTTACCTGCAAAATTCCAAAGGAAATACCTCAGATACGAATGTCCGACCTGAAAAGAAAAGAAAAATTCCACATTGTCGATGAATGATGGCCTGTAAATACCATTTCCTTGATAATCAACAACTTCACCTGTATTGAAACACCATGTCGGATAGTATTCCGCAGCACCGGCATCCCACATGCGGGGGAAAAATGTGCAGAAATCTTCCGCATATACATAGTCTGCATTCTTGCCGTCATCTACAGTTTCGTAAAACATTCTGCCGGAAGAGCCGGCAATCAGTTCCATTGTAGGAGCCTTGTCGGCACGCTCCGCAATCGGTGCCGTGAAATACGGTCCATAAAGCAACGGAGCCTGCTTGTACATGTCCCTTTGCCAGTAATTCAGAAAAGCAACCGGGTTGTCAGGCGCACCTTCGTTTATCGGTGTATCTGCCTGCGAACGCAAAATAGTGATAAAATTCGGCGAAAGACCGACCATGAAAAAAGTCAGTGCCAGAAACGACAGTTCCACGTATCTCCGCCTTTTACGAATCCCCGCAACCGTTCCCGCTGCCAACGCCATTATTATGAAAACTGCCGATATTGCCATTCCGAAGTTCACGGTAAGGTGGCACTCATTCACTAAAAACAGATTCGTTTTGGCAAAAAACCAAAATGTTCCCGGAACTATCAGCTTGAAAACCAACAACAAAACACCTGCGGACACCAGCAGTCCCGCAAGCAGTATTTTCCAATCGAAGGTGCTGCTTTTTTCGTAAAAAACCACCATGACCACCGAAGGTATCACCAGAAAACCGAGAAAATGAACACCTTCGGAAAGTCCCAGCAACAAGGCTGTCAGCAACAGCCAGCGGGCATCACGGTCTTCCGTCCAGCGCAAAACCGCCCAAAACATGACGGCTATGAACATTGATGAAAGTGCGTAAACCTCACTTTCCACAGCCGAAAACCAAAAACTGTCGGAAAAACAGAACGACAAAGCTCCCGTGGCAGCTGAGACCAGTATCGCAAACGCATTATTTTCCGGATTCAGGAATTTCTTGAGAAGCAGTGTTATCGTCCAAAACAGGAACATCACCGCAAAGGCACTCGCCAAAGCCGAAAGCATGTTCATTGCTAATGCAACTTTGGATGCGTCTCCCGCTGAAAACCACGAGAAAACATGTGCAAGCAACTGATATACAGGTGCTCCGGGCGGATGGCCAACTTCAAGTTTGTACGAAGACGCTATCCATTCTCCACAATCCCAGAAACTCACAGTCGGCTCCAGAGTGAGCGTGTACGCAAGGCTGGCGATAAAGAATATCACCCACCCGAAAACATTGTTTAACTTGCGGAATTCCAACATTTTACCAATTTACCACCGATTTGGTGAAAACATCGTCGATGAGTTCGGTAACAATTTCGTCAACCAACGAACTTTCAACCGACGAGAAATTCAGATTCGAACTGAATTCCTTATACCGTGAAAACGACTGTTCGAAATTGGCCTTCGGATCCTTGGTGTTTACAAACTTCACTTTTACCGTAATTGTAAGCCTGTTCATTGCGGCCTGATCGTTGCTGGTAATGGCGGTAGGCTGCATGGTGTAACCGGTTATTTCTCCGCTTATGTCGAGGTCGCCGCCACTGTTGATGAGGGTGAGATTGGTTTGCGAAGAAAAAGTATTTCTCAATCCATCGCTCAGTACCTGACTCAATTGCGGATAAACCATGGTTGCATAGTTCGGGAAATTTGCAACCGAAATTGTCTTTGCGTCGGCCGGTATCGAGGCTCCGGTAAAAGAATAACCGCCTTTGCAACCAACACATATACAGACAAATACTCCCAGTACAACTGACAAATATATTTTAGCAAATGTTTTCAACTGTGTGTTTTTTGATGATGAAACTGTCTTGAAACCAAACTGCAAAAATACGAAAAAAAATCCTTTTTCGCAAAAAGATTTTCATCGGAAAAACGAAGGTAGATTCCAGACCAGAATGCAACCTCTTCTGCAAAAAAATAAAAACACCTGAAAAACAAAAAATCCCTTCCGGAAAGGAAGGGATTTTTTAGCATTTCATTGTTTTACAAGTATCTTGCTGTCGACGGGATTTCCATCGCATACAAGCGAAATCAGGTACGAGCCTTGCGGCAGCGTTGAAATGTCTATTTGCTGCGAAGTCGCATTGAGGTTCAACGGATAAAAGCCGGCTTCCAATCCAGAAGTCGCCGAGTAAACAATCAATTTTGCTGAAATGGTGTTGGCCACAACATATCCGACACTTACAGAGTTTCCGGTTGCCGGATTCGGTGTAATGGAAGTGATGTATGAATCGTGCACCGAAATGTTTATGGTGACGTAATCCTTGAAGCCGTCGGACATGGCAGTCACCTCCAAGATGAACGACGTATTTTGCGACAATGTCGTATCGAATCCCATACTATTGTGCAACAGCGTTTTATCCATCGTATACCATTTGTATATGGCATCTTCGCCTATGTTTTGTGCAGACAGTGCAATGTCGGAGCCAGTCCCTATCACTGTATCGTTTCCTGCTTTTGCCCTGAAAAGATTCATTCGTTCAGGTTTCTCGGCGAAAACCGTTGCGGCTCCGATGACTTCGTCTGTCTCCGTATCATATTGTAACACATTATAGTAAAAATCCGTCGCATCGGTATTCTTGGCTGTCAGGAAGTTGGCCGAAACGGTAATGTTCGCCTCCGGA
>JAZRZP010000007.1:0-48682 GCA_045601425.1 Bacteroidales bacterium | reverse complement strand
CGGTCTTCTGCACGTTGAGGTAGTTCACGAATATGCCCTGGGCTGTTTCGGGGCGCAGATAAAGGACTGCCGTATCTTCTCCGGTGTTGCCGAACTGGGTGCTGAACATAAGGTTGAACTGCCTTACATCTGTCCAGTTGCAGGTGCCGCTGATGGGGCATACCACATTGTTGTCAATTATGATCTGACGGTATTCCTTGAAGTCATTTGCCTGTTCTGCAGCCACATAGCGGTTGTGGATCTCGTCCCATTTGGCCTGCTCCCTCTTCACGTTGGGGTTGGTGGCGCGGAACTGTGCCTCGTCGAAGTTCTCGCCGAACTTCCTGCGGCCCTTTTCCACCTCCTTGTTGACTTTTTCCTCGAGCTTGCCGAGGTAATCCTCGATGAGGACGTCAGCGCGGTAGCGCTTCTTGCTGTCCTTGTTGTCGATGAGGGGATCGTTGAACGCATCGACGTGTCCGGAAGCCTTCCAGATGGTAGGATGCATGAAAATGCATGAGTCGATGCCTACGATATTCTCGTGAAGGCGGGTCATTGCGTTCCACCAATACTGCTTGATATTGGTCTTGAGCTCAGAACCCATCTGGCCATAGTCATAGACTGCGGCCAGACCATCGTAAATCTCGCTTGAAGGGAAGATGAAACCGTACTCTTTGCAGTGGGCAACCAGTACTTTGAAAAGTTCGTCCTGTGTCATAACTATCTAACTAAAACGTAAAATCTTACAAAAGTAGTAAAAGTTCCTTAATGTATGGCCTTGTTTCGACCTGAGGATGAGGAATTGTCAATTCAGGAGTGTCAACCCTCCGTCTGCCATACTTCAGGATGTCTATGTCGATGATTCTGTCGTGATATATCCTGCTGCCGCCATCGGCATATTCAGGCACGTCAGTGCGGCCCATTGGGCGCTCTATGTCCTTGCATATCCTGAGTATGCCGAGAGGGGATTTCGATGACTTGTAACGGGCCACGCAGTTGAGGAACGCCGGGCCTTCAAATCCGATCGCCTCAGTCTCAAGAACAGGAGAAATGGCATCACAGGGCGTTCCAAGGGCTGTTTCAAGCATCTCCAGAGCTGTCTGGAGATTGCCCATGCGATCGCCCAGGTTGGAACCGAGGGCAAGATAGAGGTCAGCCGCAGCCATTACAGTTCTGGATCCCATCCAAGGGCGACGCGCGCCTCGTCCGACAAAAGGCTCTGGTCCCACACGGGATCGAAAGTAAGCTCTATGCTGCAGCCCTTGACCCCCGGAGTGTTTTCGACGGCAGCCTTGAGCTCGGCCATGACCTCGTCAGCCATAGGACAGTTGGGAGCGGTGAAAGTCATCTTGACATACACTTCATGGGCCTTGTTGATATTGAGCCCATAAATCAGTCCGAGGTCATATATGTTGACCGGTATTTCGGGGTCATAAACGGTTTTTATTGCATCTACCGCTGCCGAATATATCGTTTCTTTTGTTGGTTTCATATTTTTGCCTGAAATGCTAATGCGTAAATTTTCATTTGTTTAATCATTGCGGTAAGGCCGTTGGAACGTGTTGGAGAGAGGTGTTCCTTGAGACCTATTTTTTCTATGAAGGACAGGTCGGCATTCAGGATGTCGGCAGGAGTCTGATTGTCCAGAACACGAATCAGCAGGGAGACAATGCCTCGCGTTATGATAGCATCGCTGTCGCCTTTGAAACGTATTCTGCCGTTCTCCAGTTTCGCATCGAGCCACACTTTCGACTGGCAACCTTTTATGAGGTTGTCGTCGGTTTTTCCGGACTCATCGATCTGCGGACATTCCTTACCCATTTCAATTATATAGTTGTAGCGGTCCAACCAGTCATCGAAATTATCGAATTCGTCAATTATCTGATTTTCAATTTCCTGTATTGTCATTTCTGAATATTTTTGGCTATTAGCAAAAGGTCGTCAAGTAAGTTTCTGCTGTTGGAAAGCCTTGCGACCTTGTATTGGCCTCCCAAACGGTTATTTTTCTTCTGCCACTCGTAGAATGTTCCGCGAGGGACTACTTCGAGTTTCAGTTCTTTGAATATCAAATCTTTATAGCGTTTTGCCTGATAATCGGTATTCTGTTTCTGAAGTTCATTGTCGAGGAGTTTGGCGAAAGCGTCAAAATCAGCCGGTTCTCTCTCAAATTCAACAACCCACTGGTGACCGACCGGCTGCCCCATATCCGAGAAGCATGGAGCCGCCGAGAACTCATTGACTTCGCACCCCATCTGCATACAGGTATTCTCCATTGCTTTTATGGCATTGTCCACTATGAGTTCCTCGCCGCATACGTTGATGAAATTCTTGGTTCGTCCAGTGATTCTTATCCTGTATGGTGCCGTAGAGGAGAAGCTTACGGTGTCGCCGATGAGGTAACGCCAGAGTCCGGCGTTGGTACTTATCAGCATTGCATAGTTTTCTCCGGTTTTCACTCCCTCGAGCGGTACGATGGTCGGTTTTTCCTTTCCCAATTCGGTTACCGGCATGAATTCGTAAAAAATTCCATTGTCGAGAAAGAGTAGTATGTCGCTGTTGCCGATCTGGTCCTGCACGCCGAAAAATCCTTCCGAAGCGTTGTAGGTGTTTATGTAGTTTATTGAATCTGAAGCTATCAGGTGTTTGAATTTTTCCTGATAAGGCTCAAAATGTACTCCGCCTGTGAAATAAGCCTCAAGGTTCGGCCAGACATCGGATATTGATTTCTTTCCCGTATGTTCCAAAACGTTCTGCAACAGAAGAGACATCCAAGAAGGCACACCCGAAAGGCTGACGATATTACGGTTTTCCGTAGTCCTGACCAGCATCTGCAGTTTTTCCTGCCATTCGCTCATCAGTGCGACTTTCTTTTTGGGGTAGCGGAAAAGCTCCGCCCAAAAAGGCAGGTTGTCCATGAGTATTGCCGAAAGGTCGCCGCAGAATATACTGCTGTCAAGAGTCTGCTGGCGGCTGCCTCCCAAAGCTATGTTGTAGCCGGTAAAAAGGTTTGTATTGGGGAACATGTTGCAGTAAATGGCCACCATGTCCTTGCCGCCTTTGTAATGGCATTTTTCAAGGGCATCACGGGTCATTGGTATGAACTTGCTGGCACTGCCTGTGGTTCCCGATGACTTTGAAAACCAGCAGACCGGCTTGTTGCACAGCACGTACCGTTCTCCTTTGAGCAACCTTTCTATGTACGGGAAAAGGTCATCGTAAGTATTGACGGGGACGGTACGGTCGTAATCGTCCCATGACTTTATGTCCTGATAATGGTATTTTTTACCCCAGAGGCTGTCCTGTCCGATGGCTATCAGGCTCTTGAAAACCGAATTCTGCACTTCGGCAGGGTTTTCCATACAATGTTCCACCTTGCCGAAACGTTTCAGCATAAATGAACGGGCAATATGGTTGGTGATGCGGAACATTATTTCGGTGCTTTTTTAATCAGAATGAAGGCAGCGAAGCCGAAAATCATTATCGGCAAAAGTACTGCAAGTAACGGGCTCAGGTTGCCTTCGGTGGCAAAAACGGTTGACACTTTCATGAATATGACGAAGGCGAATGCTATGGATATTCCAAGAGCGAGGTGCAGTCCCATTCCGCCGCGCCGCTTCTGGGTTGAAATGGCGACTCCGATAAGTGTCATTATCACGATGGCCAACGGGTTCAGAAGCCGCTGGTAAAGTTCAATGCGGTAGCTTCCCACAAGACTTGAGCCGCGAAGTTCTTCCTGTTTTATGAACCGGCGGAGCTTGAAGAAATTCATGGTTTCAACGTTTTCGTAGTTGATATTGAATTCCGAAGGCTGTATGGGGACTGTTATCAGCGTATCGTTGGTCTGGTAGAGAGATTCCCTGAGACCCGACATGGTACGGCGTGTATAGTGGTAGGCATGCCATTTGCCCTGAAGCGAGTCGTAGGAAATCTGGTCGGCAGTAATCTTCATGTTCATGGACTTGCCGTCGAAAAACTCCTCTGTATAGCGTACTCCCACGTTGTTGCGGTTGTCGAAACTCTCGACGTAAATCTGATGCCCTTTCCGGTACTGTATGTGAATGTTTGTCATGCTGTTGTGATAGGCGTTTTTCACATACTTGCGTTCGAAATCAGTGACATAGGTATTGTTGACCGGTATCACGAAATTGCCCAATATGAGTATCACGAAAGCTATTCCTATGGAACCGATGATATAGGGTTTCAGAAACTGCCTGAAAGAAATGCCGTTGCCCAAAATGGCTATGACTTCGGTGTTTCCTGCCATTTTCGACGAAAAATAAACCACGGAAATGAACACGAACAGCGGGCTGAAAAGATTTATGAAACTCGGGATAAAATTAAGGTAATACTGGAAGATGATGAGATGCAGCGGTGCCCGGTTTTCAAGAAAATCGTCCAGTTTTTCCGATACGTCGAAAATGATTATGATAACAATGATAAGTCCTATTGCCAGACAGAATGTGGCAATGAATTTCTTCAAAATGTACTTATCTATTATCTTAAGTTCTTTCATTATTTTGCTCAAAACATTGAACCGTTGCAAATTGTCGCAAAAACAGAAAAACGCAAACGTCCTGCAAAGATACGAAAAAATTCGCGTTTCACCCAAAGGTTTTTGATGTATTCATCCGAAAATTCACATTTTGCACATATTTTCAGTCTTCTGCCTTCCTCCAAAGACGCTGTTCTGGGAAACACGTGCAGATGGTTTGCCATACTACACGCTATCTCTCAATACGTTGCATTATCTTACGGGTCGAAATTTCAATAATATACCTGCTGCCCGACATTTCATCCATCAACTTGCGGGAGGTGCGGTATATGTTGTCGTAAGAAAGAACGTCGGCACATATTTCCACCCTATTTTTTTCGGCATCGGGCGTAGTTTTCATTTTCTGAAGCTGAACATTGTCATATTTTGCCAAAGTGTCAACAAGCAGGCGGCGTACCTTCAGTTCATCATCAAGGTTTGCAACAATGGCGAGGGAGAAACCTATATTCTTGACTTCCACTGACTTGAGCGGACGGCTGTCAAAGAAATCCGAAAGTGGTTTCAGTGCCAGATGGGTGCCTACTACTGCGACCGCGGCCAAGGTAGCTTCGAGATACAGTCCGAATCCGGCCAGACAACCGACCGCAGACGAACACCAGATGGTTGCTGCCGTGTTAAGTCCGTGAATGGTGAATCCGTCCCGCATGATGACACCTGCACCCAAAAAGCCTATTCCGGTAACTACCTGACCTACGACACGCATGGCGTCATTGTTGCCGGAACCGTAATTCAAACCAATCACTGAAATCAGCACAAAAATACACGAGCCCACAGAGACAAGGGCATTGGTTGTGAGTCCCGCACTGCGCTGCTTTATCTGACGCTCGAGACCTATGCCTGCACCAAGCAGAAGTGCCAGAAAAAGTCTCGGTAAAAACGTTGTAATTTCCATATTTTCAAGACATTAATTCCTTTGCTGTTGCCAAAGCCGATTGTGTCAGATTATCTGATGAAAGCATTTTTGCAATTTCCTCAACACGCTGGTTCTCCGACAATTGCATAATTGAAGTATATGTTTTTTCATCCGAAGTCTGCTTAAAGACCTTCATGTGGTTCCGTGCCTTTGCGGCAATCTGAGGCAAGTGCGTTATTGCCATAACCTGAGTGGTTTGCGACATTTCTTCCATGATTCGTGCCACTTTTGCGGAGATTTCGCCCGAGACACCAGTGTCTATCTCATCAAAAATGATGGTTGGAAGCTGTTTCGTCCGCGTTATCAGAGATTTAACGGCAATCATGAGCCGCGAGAGTTCGCCTCCGGAAATCACCTTGCCCACTTCGCGAAGTTCTCCTCCCCTGTTGGCACTGAAAAGGAATGCTATTTCATCAAACCCTGTCGGCAAAAGATTTTCCGAAACACCGAAACCGACTGTAAGCCGTGCGTCTTTCATCCCCAAATTGGGGAGAACCGACATGAGCTGCTTTTCCAGAAAGACGGCAGCCTGCTTGCGTGAAAGCGTGATTTTTCCGGCAAGGTCGCGAAGCACTGACTCGGACTCGGACAGTTTCTTCTTCTGGTTTTCAATATCTTGGTCGAGATTTGAGACTGTCTGAAGTTTTTCGTCCAGTTGTTTCTGAATTTCAATAAGTTCCGTTATCGTATTTACCGAATGTTTAGACTGAAGCCTATATATATTGTCAAGCCGCATCGATATATCTTGCTGTCGTTGAGGCGAATACACAATATCCGAATCAAGTTTTTCCACTTCGGACACTATATCCCGAAGTTCTATGATACACGATTCGGTACGTTTGTAAAGTGCTTCTATTTCGGTACTGCACGATGAAATTCTCGACAGCTGCGACTTTACCGACTGAAGTCTCGACAATATCGAATCTTCCTGATTGTCTGCACTTTGCAGAACGGAAGCAAAAATTTCCTTTATATTTTCGGCATTGCTCAGAAGTTTCAGTTCCTGTTCAAGTTCCTCCTGCTCGTTTTCGGCAAGCCCTGCGTTCTGGAGCTCATCGAAAAGGAACTGATTGTAATCTTTCTCCTTCCTGCCGAGCACACGCTGTTCCTCAAGCCGCGACAGTTCATGTTTGATGGTGTTGCGGCTGGCATATTCCGAGGCATACTGCTTCCTTATCTCGGCGTTATCCGACAGTATATCCAAAATCTGCAACTGAAAGTCGGGATTTACCAGCGTAAGCGTCTGATGCTGAGAGTGAATGTCTATTATCTTCAGACCTATTTCCTTCAGAATCTGCAACTGCACCGGGGTATCGTTGACGAAGGCCCGAGACTTCCCCGAAGGTGCTATTTCCCTGCGTATCAGCAGATTGTCATCGTAATCAAGATCGTTGTCGGCAAAATACTTTTCGAGTCCGAGACCCGAAATTTCAAAAGACGCCTCAACGATGCACTTTCTCTCTTTGTCGGAAAGCACCTGCGTATCGGCACGTTGTCCCAAAAGCAAGCCCAATGCTCCGAGAATAATGGATTTTCCCGCACCGGTTTCGCCGGTAATTGCCGTGAAGCCCTTGCTGAACGATATCTGCAAAGACTGTATCAGTGCGTAATTCTCTATGGAAAGTTGCAGCAGCATCTGTTTCAATTATTTGCGACAGCCGAAGTATCAGCATTCTGCAGAACCTTTGCCAGAAGTTCTTCGGGCGAAAGTCCCAGATTTTCAATCAATACTCTGGTGTCCTTTGCCAGAGGGTCATCGGGGTACCTGTCCACAAAAGTCTGGTAGGCAATTCTGGCATTCTCGATATCGTGAGCCACGTTTTCCAAAACAAATCCCTTGTAGAAACAGCACTCTGCAAGCTGCTTATAATCGGCATAATTATTGATTACGGTATCCAGATAAAGCACGGCGAGATCCGGACGGTGAATATTGGCGGCTACTTGTGCAGCGCGGTGCCAGAAAACTGGTGCCAGACTGTCTTGCGGAAACTGCGACGAAAAATTCACGTAGTTTTCTATCAGCCTCATTCCCATTTCCGAATCAACGAGAGTGTTCTGAATGTCAATGCTGTCCTCTACTTTTGCTATCCTGTCGAGAGATTCCTGACGTGAATTGTTGCCACACGAAGCGCAAGCCAGCAGAATGGCCACCGGTACGCATAAAAAATTTCTATTACTCATTTATATTCTTGTTAATCAGTAATTTATATATAAAATCATTTCTTTTTCGAAGCAAGTTTCATACGATAGTGCGTGCGGACTTTTCCGGTGAGTATGTCGTTGAGCTTGCGTTTGAGCAGAGTACGGCGAAGAGGGCTGAGATGATCCACGAAAAGCTTTCCGTTAAGATGGTCTATTTCATGCTGTGCTATGCGTGCCATGAGTCCGCTCATTTCCTCGGTCTGAAGCTCGAAATTGCGGTCGTAATACTTCACCACCACCTTTTCGGGACGCAGCACATCTTCGTGAATGTCGGGGACGCTGAGGCAGCCTTCGTTGTAATACTGCATTTCGCCTTTGGATTCAACGATGACGGGATTTATCAAGGTGCGTTCGAATTCGGGTTCAAGATAGGAATTTGTCTTTTCGTCGTAAGGCTTGTAGCCGATGGTTACCAGCTGAATGGAGAGACCTATCTGCGGAGCAGCCAGTCCGACACCGTCGGCATCGTACATGGTTTCGAACATATTGTCGATAAGTTTCTGCAAATCAGGGTAATCCTTGTCTACCTCTTCGGTGAGTTTCTTCAAAACGGGGTGGCCGTAGCCAAATATCGGTAATATCATGTCTTTGATTATTTGTTTTTAAAATTCATATACGACTGCAGTATCAGTGCGGCACTCACGGCATCGACAAGTCCCTTGTCCTGACGCTGTTTCTTTTTGGCACCGGAGTTGAGAATGGCCTGCGATGCTATTTTCGAGGTGAAACGTTCGTCCATACGGGCTATTTCCGTGTCCGGGAAGGCTTTGCGAAGCTGTTTCACGAATGGCTCTATGAAGCGTGCCGATTCCGATGGGGTGTTGTTCAGATGTTTCGGTTCGCCCACGACGATGCACTCCACCTTTTCTTTCGAGGTGTAGTCCTTCAGAAACTGCATCAGTTTGGGAGTTTCCACCGTAGTGAGCGGGTTTGCAATTATCTGCATCTCATCGGTTACCGCCAGTCCGGTGCGTTTCTGCCCATAGTCTATAGCCAAAATTCTTGCCATTTATTTTTTTGCAAAGATACGAATTTTTTTGCACCTGAACGTTTTTTTCACAATTTGCGGCATGTACCGTACAATCAAACGCAGTCTGGAACGGGCATCAATTCAGCGTAAAACGGCAAAACCATCATCAAAAAAAATCCTTCCGGCTTAGGTCGGAAGGATTTTTACGGATTTTCAGAATTTTACAGTTTCGGACCGGCCGAAACGAGAGCCTTGCCGGCTTCGTTGCCGGTGAATTTGACGAAATTCTTGATGAAACGGTCAGCAAGGTCTTTTGCTTTTTCTTCCCATTTGCATGCGCATTCATAAGTGTCGCGAGGATCGAGGATATGGGTGTCGACGCCTTTCAGTTCGGTTGGCACTTCAAGACCGAAGTATGGAATATTCTTGGTAGGAGCCTTGTCGATGTCGCCACTGAGTATGGCATCAATGATTCCGCGTGTATCCTTGATGGAGATGCGTTTTCCGGTACCGTTCCAGCCGGTGTTTACCAGATAGGCTTTTGCACCGTTCTGTTCCATGCGTTTCACAAGTTCTTCGGCGTATTTTGTCGGGTGCAGGCTAAGGAATGCGGCACCGAAACATGCTGAGAAAGTCGGTGTCGGTTCGGTGATGCCGCGTTCGGTACCGGCAAGTTTTGCAGTAAATCCCGAAAGGAAGTAGTACTTGGTCTGTTCGGGAGTAAGGATGGAAACCGGGGGCAAAACGCCGAAAGCGTCTGCGGAAAGGAATATCACTTTTTCTGCAGCTGGAGCCTTGGAAACGGGTTTCACGATGTTTTTGATGTGATATATCGGGTAGGAGACGCGCGTGTTTTCGGTAACGCTCTTGTCGGCAAAATCTATTTTACCGTTTGCGTCAACCGTAACGTTTTCGAGAAGTGCATCACGGCGTATCGCGTTGTAGATGTCGGGTTCGGCTTCCTTGCTGAGATTGATAACTTTTGCATAGCATCCGCCTTCGAAGTTGAAGATACCCTCATCGTCCCAGCCATGCTCGTCGTCACCGATGAGCAGACGTTTCGGGTCGGTGGAAAGGGTGGTTTTTCCTGTTCCCGAAAGGCCGAAGAATATGGCTGTGTTCTTGCCTTCCATGTCGGTATTGGCAGAGCAGTGCATTGCAGCTATTCCCTTCAGCGGAAGCAGGTAGTTCATGATGGAGAACAGGCCTTTTTTCATTTCGCCACCGTACCAAGTGTTGAGTATTACCTGTTCTTTGGATTTGAGGTTGAAAACCGTTGCTGTTTCGGAATTCAGTCCGAGTTCCTTGTAGTTTTCCACTTTTGCCTTCGATGCCACGAATGATACAAAATCGGGCTCGCCGTAATTGGCCAGTTCTTCGTCGGTAGGACGGATGAACATGTTTTTTACAAAATGTGCCTGCCAAGCCACTTCCATTATGAAGCGTACTTTGAGGCGGGTGTTGGGATTGGCACCGCAGAATGTGTCAACTACATAGAGGCGTTTTCCCGAGAGTTCGTTTACGGCGAGTTTTTTCAGTTCTTTCCAAGTGGCCTCAGAAGTCGGTTTATTGTCGTTTTTGTATTCGTCGGATGTCCACCATACCGTATCCTTGCTGACTTCGTCCATTACAAAGAATTTGTCTTTGGGAGAGCGGCCTGTGTAAATGCCGGTCATCACGTTTATCGCTCCGAGTTCGGTAAGGGTTCCTTTGTCGTATCCGGTAAGTTCCGGTTTCGATTCTTCTGCACAAAGGGTTTCATAAGAGGGATTGTAAAGCATTTCGCTTACACCTGTAATCCCGTATTTGCTTAAATCTATATTCATGGTGTCTTGTATTTATACGTTAAAAATGTTTTTCTCTGTCGAGTGTTTTTATTTTTCCAGAAAATTCAGGGTATCTTTCGTGTTGAATTTTTCGCAGTAATGGCATTGCATCTTGAGATTTTCCTTGTCCAGAACGTTGAATTTGGTGGTGATGGTTTCCGAATTCGTGATACATTTCGGATTCATGCACTTCAGGATACCTTCGATGGTGTCGGGGACTTCGGCGGTAAATTTTTCCACCACTTCGTAGTTTTTAATCACGATGAGGGTCGCCGTAGGAGCCACGAGGGAAATTTTGTTTATGTCCTTGCGTTCGAAAAATTTGTTTTTTATTTTCACGATACCTTTGTGTCCGAGTTTGCCGCTCCTGAGGTTGTTGCCTATGAGCACTTCGTCGTTGTAATTTTCAAGGCCGAGAATGCTGATGACGCGGTAAACGACATTGGTGGGTATGTGGTCGATGACGGTTCCGTTCTCGATAGCCGAAACGACCATTTCTTTCTTATTTTCCATTGTAATGAAGTTTTTTTTCGTTGAACAAAATTTTACTTGACACCCATTATTGCGGCCATAAGTGCCTGACGGACATACACACCGTTCTGTGCCTGCTGGAAATAATATGCGTAAGGTGTTTTATCCACGTCGGTGGTGATTTCGTTTACGCGCGGCAGCGGGTGAAGCACACGCATGTTGGGCTTGCAGCCTTTGAGCATGCTTGCCGTGAGTATGCAGGAATCTTTCACGCGTTCGTATTCCAGCGGGTCGGGGAAACGCTCGCGCTGCACACGGGTCATGTAAATGATGTCAGCGAAAGGTATTACTTCCTGCAAATCAGTGTACTGGTAATATTTAAGGTCGGCATTCTTGACCGACATCTTGACCGATGACGGGAGTTTGAGTTCCACCGGAGACACGAGATGGAAGGTTGCATTGAAGTTGCACATGGCCTGAACAAGCGAATGCACCGTGCGACCGTATTTCAGGTCTCCGACAAGTGCTATGTTGAGGTTTTCGAGGGTACCTTGTGTCTTGCGTATCGAATAAAGGTCGAGCATGCACTGTGTGGGATGCTGGTTTGCACCGTCGCCGGCATTGATAACCGGAACCGAAGCCACTTCGCTGGCATAACGGGAACTTCCTTCGCGAGGGTTACGCATCACTATGAGGTCGGAATAACTGCTCACCATGACGATGGTATCGTGGAGCGACTCACCTTTCTGGACGCTTGTCCCTCCCGGGTCGCTGAAGCCTATAACTCTGGCTCCCAACTGGTTGGCTGCACTTTCGAAGCTCAAGCGCGTACGGGTTGACGGCTCAAAAAAGAGTGATGCAACAATCTTGTCGCTCAGAAGCGGCTGTTTGGGATTTTTCTCGAATTCTTCGGCAATATCCAGAACCTGAATGTATTCATCTTTGCTGAAATCGGTTATGGAAATCAAATTTCTTCCTTTTAAACTGCTCATATAAACTTATAATTATCGTTTTATCGTACAAAAAAAAAGCGACCTTCAAAGTCGCAAAAATCAAAAAATATCAGACCATTCACCTTCAGTGAAACAGCCATTCAAATCTAAACCTTTAACCTTCAACAATTTACACATATTACTACTACAGAATTTCACCTGCAAATATAGTGTTTTTTTTTCAAAAAACAGCATTTTTTCTGATTTTTTTTTTCAAAAATCAGGCAAAGAGTTCTCCTGCAATTCCGTCGGCAAAAAGCAAACCTTTTCCGGTAGCACGGAATCCGTCGGCAGTAATTTTCAGAAGTCCTTGATTTACAAATTTTTGCACCCGAGAATGCAACTCCGGCAGAAAATCCGGAAAATTTTCTTCCAACACACTTCTTTTCACACCCTCATCGGTTCGGAGTGCGGTCATGATGTACTCATTGAAACGCATTTTCTGCGTAAGTTCCTCGCAATCGAAGTATCGGGAACCTTCTTCGATAGCCTTGGCGTACTTTTCCACATCGCTGAAATTCCAACGCCGCTGCCTGCCGTTGAAAGAGTGTGCGGCTGCGCCGAAACCCAAATAGCATGTACCGTTCCAATAACCGGAATTGTGCTTTGAACTGAATCCCGGCTTGCAGAAGTTTGAAATTTCATATTGCCTAAAGCCGTTGTTTTCTGCCCATTGCAGCAGATATCCGTATTGATTCAGGGTTTCTTCATCGCAAGGCAGTGTAATTTTCCCCTTTGCCGCAAGTTTATCCAGAATCGTACCTTCTTCGAGAGTCAGCGAATAACATGAAAGATGCTGAACGTCAAGACTTTTCACAATATCGAGATTTTTTTTCCAACTTTTGGAATCCGGCAAGCCGTATATGAGGTCTATCGAAACATTGGAAAAACCTGCGGAGCGGGCTGTTTTCACCACTTCCACAGCCTGTTTTGCCGTATGCCGGCGGTTCAACATTTTCAAATCAGCATCGTCGAAGGACTGCACACCTATGCTTAACCTGTTTGTTCCCAAACGTTTCAGCCCGCCGAGATAGTCCTCGGTAAGTTGTTCCGGATTGGCTTCGATGGTGAATTCCTGCAAATCTGACAGGTCATAATTCTTTGACAAACAATCAGTAACAATCTTTAAATCAGACAATTGCAACAACGACGGTGTTCCGCCGCCGAAATACAGTGTCTTCACCTTTGCGTTTCCCTGCTCATTTTTCCGTGAGGCTATTTCCCTGCACAGGCATCCGATGTATCTTTCTATTCTGCAATCATTTAGAACTGGAACTGAATAGAAGGCACAATATATGCATTTTTGCCTGCAAAACGGAATATGCACGTAAATCATCATTCTCCAATCATCGACAGATATTCCGATTCCGACAATATTCTGATTCCGAGGTTCTGGGCCTTCTTGAGTTTTTCGGGACCAATTTTATCGCCTGCCAGCAAAAATGAAGTCTTTGCCGAGACAGAGCTTGCCACCTTGCCGCCATGCTTTTCGATGCTTGCCTTGATGCCTTCGCGTGAAAAATTTGCAAAAACCCCGCTCACTACGAAAGTGAGCCCCGCAAGAGTGTCGGAAACCATGCTTTCCTGCATCTGGAACTGCAGACCTGCATTTTTCAGCCGCACAACGAGTTCGAGATGCTCCAGATTGTTGAAGTAATCGAACACCGAGCGGGCTGTCTTTTCGCCGATATCCTCAACCTGAGCAAGTTCTTCGACCGAAGCCTGCGAAACGGCATCGATGTTCTTGAAATGGCGTGCCAGCTTCTTTGCACCTACCTCTCCCACATACCTGATACCCAAGCCATAAAGGACTTTTTCGAAGGGTGTCTGCTTTGAATTTCCGATGGCCGCGATTATGTTTTCGGCACCTTTTTCCTGAATGGAAGTCTTTCGGCGGTCGTTTTCAATCACCTCCAGACCGACAAGTTGCTCCCTGCGGAGGTCGTATAAATCAGCTGCATTCTTCACGAGACCCTTTTCATAAAGCATGGCCAGACGTTCGCTGCCGAGCGTGTCGATATTCATGGCCTTACGGCTGACGAAAAGTTCCAGTTTTCCGAGTATCTGTGGAAAACAGCCGTCTTCGTTGGTACAGTAAAATCCGGCTTCACCCTCGTTGCGCACAAGCAGAGTGCCGCATTCAGGGCAATGTGTTACATAGCGGAACGGCATGGAATCCTGCGGACGCTGTTCCAAGTCCACTCCGACAATTTTAGGAATAATTTCACCGCCTTTTTCCACAAAAACCATGTCTCCAACGCGTATGTCAAGTTCCGAAATGACGTCGGCATTGTGGAGGGTAGCCCGTTTCACCGTAGTGCCTCCGAGCCACACGGGATCAAGGTTGGCGACGGGAGTAACGACACCTGTCCTTCCGACTTGGAAATCAATGCTTCGGAGTTTAGTCGACACACGTTCGGCTTTAAACTTGTAGGCAATTGCCCAGCGTGGCGACTTTGCCGTCATTCCGAGTTCGTCCCAAAGCGGTATTTCGTTTATTTTGATCACAATGCCGTCAATTGCGAAAGGCAGTTCGGAACGCTGCTTGTCCCAATAGTTTATAAAATCCTGTATTTCATCTATCGTTTCGCACTTACGCGAATATTGTGGTATTTTGAAGCCCCACTGCGAGGCAAGTTCGAGACGTCCGAAATGTGTGTCAGCGGGCAGATTTTCTCCCATCATGAAATAAAGGCAGCAGTCGAGCTTACGCTTTGCGACCTCGCGCGAATCCTGCAGTTTGAGGCTTCCTGATGCCGCGTTGCGAGGATTGGCCATCGGTTCTTCACCTCTTTCCATACGTCTGGCGTTGAAGTCGTTGAAGGCCTGCCACGGATAAATAATCTCGCCGCGTATTTCAAAATCGTCGGGATAGTTGCCGGAAAGTTTCAGTGGTATGGACCGGATGGTTTTCACATTGTCGGTGATATCGTCGCCCTGAAGTCCGTTCCCTCGGGTAACTGCCTGAACGAGGACTCCGTTCTTGTAGGTAAGCCCTATGGCGACACCGTCGTATTTCAGTTCGCAGACATAAGAGAACCGACGACCTTCGAGAAGTTTCCGCGTACGCACGTCAAAATCAACGATTTCCTCAATGGAATAAGTATTTCCGAGCGAAAGCATCGGATAACGGTGCGTCACCTGCCGGAAAGTCTTGTTGACCTCCCCTCCTACCCGCTTCGTCGGCGATGTGGGCAGTGCAAATTGAGGAAATTGCTTCTCCAATGCGATCAGTTCGTTGAGCAGAGCATCGAATTCGAAATCGGAAATTTCCGAAGTGTCATTCATGTAATACTCTGTGTTATAATGGTCTATCTGTACCGAAAGTTCTTCTATACGAAGTTTTGCAGCCTGTTCGTCCATAAAATTTCTCATTTTTTCGTTTTGCAAAGGTACTAATTTTTTTACAAAGTATTCCATTATTATACTAAAAAGGACAGTTTTTCCGTTTTTACGCGATTCTTTCATCGACACAATGAGGTTAGAAAAAAAAATCATATTATCCGTTTTGTGCTTCTGCTTCTGTCTGGAGGCTTCGGCACAGAACAACCTTCCCGGATTCGACAAGCACCTTTTCCACTTCGGGATAGGCATTGGTTACACCAAAACTAAATTCGACATAGACCTCAACTACAACGACGAACTCCGCGAAACGATGCGGGGAATAAACTCCTACTACGCAGCCGGCTTTCACCTCTACATAATCGGAGACATGCGGCTTACGAATTTCATGAACCTCCGGCTCATTCCGGGAATAACACTCGTAGAACGCAACATGAACTACAATTGGTCGCCGGAGGCACTGGCCGCCGACAACCGTCTGGACGGCACAAGGAACGTAGAATCCGTATTTGCCGACATACCTCTGGAACTGAAGATACGTGCATGGCGGTGGAAAAACTTCCGACCATACCTCGTGGGAGGAGGAAAATTCTCATTCGACTTCGCTTCACTGAAAAACAACAAAAACCGCGACGACGAATCCATCGTACGGCTCAAGACTTCGGAATTCAGCTACACCGTAGGAACCGGATTCGATTTTTACATGCAGTACTTCAAACTCGCCATCGAAATGAAAATGTGCTTCGGACTCTCCGACCAGAAAATCGGCGACGAGACACTCTACACCACAGCCATAAACAGCATGAAATCCAGAACCTTTCTGTTAACCGTAACCGTTGAAGGATAATGAAGAACATCACCGACATAACACTGAGCCCCGAACAGTTTTTCATAGAGAAACGCTTCCGTCAGGCCGTTGCAACACATCTGAAAGCGAATGCCGACGACATAGCACACATACAAGTGCTGAAACGGTCGGTCGACTCGCGCCGCGACCCCATAAGGTACCACGTGGCAGCAAATGTCTTTTTCTGCGGTGAAGAAATAACGGAGGATCGTTTCGTTTCCGAGTACAAAGATGCAGCCAACGGCAAACCCGTAATCATTGTCGGTGCCGGTCCTGCAGGACTTTTCGCGGCACTGAGGGCACTGGAACTCGGCATGAAGCCCATCATCGTAGAGCAGGGCAAGGACGTGCAGAAACGCAAATACGACATCGCTAAACTCACCCGTGAAGGTCTGGTGAATCCACAGTCGAACTGGTGCTGCGGCGAAGGCGGGGCCGGAACATATTCCGACGGCAAACTATATACACGCTCAAACAAACGTGGCGACATAAGCTATGTCCTGAAAAAATTCGTCGAACACGGGGCAAATCCCGAAATACTCATCGACGCTCATGCCCACATCGGCACAGACAAACTTTCCGACATAATTGCGAACATGCGGAAAACCATCGAGGAACACGGCGGGAAATATTTCTTCGAGACCCAGATAGCTGATCTGAAAACAAACGGCAACAACGAGGTAACCGGCGTCACAGATATTTTAGGCAACGTTTTCGAAGGGGTGGCAACCATTCTGGCCACCGGACATTCGGCACGCAGCATCTACGAACTTTTTGCAAGAAAATCGTGGCTTCTGGAAGCAAAACCTTTTGCCATTGGTGTCCGTGTGGAACACCCGCAACATCTGATAAACAGCATACAATACCACACCGAAAAATACTCCCAGTTCCTGCCGCCAGCCGCATACAACCTCGTAACTCAGGTCGGGGGACGCGGCGTGTTCTCGTTCTGCATGTGTCCGGGAGGCGTTATCGTACCTGCCGCCACGGGAGAATGCCAGCACGTGGTGAACGGCATGTCCAACTCGCGGAGAAACTCTCCCTTTGCCAATTCCGGCATTGCGGTAACCGTATCGCCCGCCGACGTGCCCGATTATGAAAGATACGGAGCTCTGTCGCTGCTTAATTTTCAGAAAAACGTGGAAGAAAAGATGTTTCTCGCAACCGGAAGCAGCGTAAAGGCACCTACTCAACGCATGACCGACTTCTGCAACGGCAAACGCACACGCCATCTGCTGAAGAGCTCGTACCTTGGAGGCTGTACCGAAGCCCCGCTCCACGAACTCCTGCCCGATTTCGTGACAAGTTCCCTGCAACAGGGTTTCCGCGACTTCGGCAAGAAAATGCGGGGATTCTACACCGACTCCGCTTCGATTCTGGCCGTCGAGTCAAGAACATCTTCGCCCGTACGCATACCTCGCGGCGACGACCTGCAACACCCTCAGCTCAAGAACCTCTACCCCTGCGGCGAAGGTGCCGGATATGCCGGAGGCATCATGTCATCTGCCATGGACGGGATAAACTGCATGAACAGAATTTTCGAAGAAAACCGCTAAAGATGATTCCTGAACAGTCCCCCTTACATGCGGAGCGGACATTCATTTTTGCCGGTGCTTCACGGTGCGGAGACACCAAAAAAATGGGTATTCGCAGGCAATTAACATAAAAAACTTTCATCACCGAAGCCGTGTATGAATACATACCCATTCATTGAAAGGGAACAAACATGTTTTTCCATGTCGAAAAAACGTTTTTTTTACAAAATCCGGCGGCAGTCATGCCTGTATTCCACAAAAAGCAGTTTCATTTTTTGAAAAATTAAACATTGATTTACAGAAACTTAAAACAAATACAACAAATAAACCGAAAAAAACTTTGCATATTCCGAAAAAAGTCGTACTTTTGCAAACTCAAAACCGTAAGGTTGACTAAGTAGCTCAGCAGGTAGAGCACATCCCTTTTAAGGATGGGGTCCTGGGTTCGAATCCCAGCTTAGTCACAGAAATCGGAAAAACGGAAGGTCGACTAAGTAGCTCAGCAGGTAGAGCACATCCCTTTTAAGGATGGGGTCCTGGGTTCGAATCCCAGCTTAGTCACACAGAGAGAAGTTCACAGCTTCTCTTTTTTATTTTCCAATCTTCAAAAAATTCGTATCTTTGCACCCGCAAACCACGATTAAAAAAACAGGAACACAATGCTCAGCAACAAGAAAATAATCGTCGCAATAAGCGGAGGTATAGCGGCTTACAAGATACCATCGCTGATACGTCTGTTCATAAAAAACGGTGCCGAAGTAAAAGTCGTTGCCACCGAAAACGCCCTCAGGTTCGTAACGCCGCTCACATTGGAGACCGTGTCGAAAAATGCGGTTTACAGCGATACGTTTGCACCGAAAAACGAGGTTTCAACCGAGCACGTCTCGCTCGCCAACTGGGCCGACATGATGGTTGTGGCACCTGCAACAGCCAACATTATCGGCAAATTCGCCTCCGGCATAGCCAACGATGCGTTGAGCACGCTGTTTCTGGCATTCTCCAAACCCACAGTACTCTGCCCTGCCATGAACTCGGCAATGTACAGGAACCCCGTTGTTCAAGACAACATCAATTACCTTAAAACAAAAGGTTTACACATACTGGAACCCAGTTCTGGAGAACTTGCATGCGGAGTTTCGGGCGAAGGACGCATGCCCGAACCCGAAGAAATATTCGACTTTGCGGTGTCAATCCTTTCAAAAGGTCTCGATTACGCCTCCAAAACGGTTCTCGTCACCGCCGGCCCCACATACGAACGTATCGACGCAGTACGTTTCATAGGCAACTACTCAACTGGGAAAATGGGGTTTGCCATAGCCGAGGAACTTGCCTCGCGTGGTGCAAAAGTCATTCTCGTCGCCGGGCCGACACACCTGAAATCACGGCATCCTAACATATTGCAAATCAACGTCGAATCAGCCAGAGAGATGTTTGCTGTGGCAACGGAAAACTTTCCGCAATGTCATATAGCCATACTTTCGGCTGCGGTAGCCGATTTCAGACCTGAGACTCAGACCTCGGAAAAAATCAAGAAGACATCCGGCAGCCAGACCATGGACCTGCATCTGGTACAGAATCCCGACATACTGGCCACTCTGGGCTCAAAGAAAACGCCTTCGCAGAAACTCGTGGGATTTGCCCTCGAAACAAACAACGAACTCGAATACGCAAAATCGAAACTTTCAAGAAAGAACCTTGATCTGATCATTCTCAACTCGTTGCAGGACAAAGGTGCCGGTTTCGGTCACGACACCAACAAGATCACATTCATCGACCGCACGGGAGCCGTTGAGGAATGTCCGCTGAAACCGAAAACCGAAGTTGCAAAGGACATTGCCTGTAAAATACTGAAACTAAGCTAATTAATTCATACCCCGTTCGGCTTTCACCATTTCGTAGGCCTCGTTGATTTTGCGGAACTGCTCGGCAGCATTTTTCTTTATTTCCTCTCCCATGGTATCCACGCGGTCGGGGTGGTATTTCATTGCCAGACGTCGGTATGCCTTTTTCACCTCCTCGTCGGTAGCGGTAGATTTCAGTCCCAAAACGGCATACGGGTCTTTACCCGAATAGGTCGTACTTCCACCGTATCCGCCCGAACCGGAGCCTTTTGCTCCTGCTCCGCCAGAAACACGTGTGTGGCGTGCCTTTACCGAAACCATGTCGTAGTAGTTGAGCAGCAGAAGGTTTCCTATTTTGTTCAGCAGAGCCTGTTCCTTCGGCGAAAAATCGTCATCGGCACAAGCCAGACCGAAAAGGAAGTCGAAAAGGTTCAAACGCGTGTCGTATCTGGTATTAGCACGCACCTGCCGGCACACACCGGTGACGTCAATATCCTTATACTGCAAATCGCGAAGCAGGGCCAGCAGATCCTTGGCTTTTTTTTCGCCGCAGGCTTCCAGCAAAAACGACTTGACGTATGAAAGTTCCGATTTCACGATTTTTCCGTCGGCTTTCATCACTGCCGCAGCCAGCACAATGATTGAGACCAGCAGGTCGTTGGAAGATGTCTTTCCCGTATGCGACGAAGCCGACTTTGTGCCATCCATACTGTCGCCTACCGACCCGAGCACAAGGCCGAGCAGCGCACCAATCGGGCCGCCTATCACCCAGCCCAGACCTAAAAACAACCACTTTTTATAACTCATTGACTATTCCTTTATTATTTTGTAAATTTCCGACTGAATATTGGTTCTGATGCTCAAATTGGCGAGTCTGTTGGGCGAAGTTTCCGGATAAACCCTGTTGGAGAGGAATATATATACAAGGTTGTATTCGGGGTCAATCCACACAAATGTGCCGGTGAACCCGGAATGTCCGAAACTTTGCTGTGAGGCTTCGGGTGCGCAGTGTGATGATTTTCCGCCAATAAGAGGCTTGTCGAAGCCCAAAGCCCTGCGGTTTCCGGCATCGGCGAAATGACGCTGGTTGAAAGTGTTTATAATTTCGGGCGAGAGATATTTCCTGCCGTTTGCAGAGCCACCGTTGAGGAGAAGCTGGAACAGTCGGGCGAGGTCGCTGGCCGTGGAAAAGAGTCCGGCATGCCCCGCCACTCCACCCATCAGTGCGGCATTCTCGTCATGGACAGTGCCCTGAAGCTGGACATTACGAAAATGGGTATCGTTTTCCGTCGGGGCTATATTCGATTTCGGAAAGCCGTTCTGCAAAGGTTTGAACGAGGTTCTCGTCATCTGCAGGGGCTGGTAGAAATGGTCGTTCATGAAAATGTCAAGCGACTGTCCGCTTACTTTTTCAACCATATCGGCCAAAAGTATGAACCCGAAATCGCTGTAGAGATACTTTCTCTTCTTTATGAGGTCACTCTTTGCAATGCTTTTCAGAACCTCATCACGGTAGTCCCTTTTTATGTAGAGGTTTCCTGCAAGGTGGCAGTATTCGCTTTTGTCTGCAGGATTTTCGGCATATATCTTGCTGTTGAGTTTTCCTTTTTTCACAGTTTCCTTCCAGAATGGTATAAACGCCTGTAAACGTGCATAATGGCTTAACGCTTCAAGCATTGTTATCTTGCTCTTGTTGGTCTTTTTGAGATACGGCAGATATTTCGAGAGAGGATCGGTGAGTTTTATTTTTCCGGCATCGGCGAGTTTCATCACTGCGAACGTAGTAGCCGAGACTTTGGTCAGCGAAGCCAGATCGTACATTGTGCTGTCGTTTACAGCCGGCGACTTTTTGTCGTAGGTGAGATGGCCGAAATTGCGGTTGTAAATGACTTCCCCATCCTTGGCCACAAGAATCTGGCAACCGGGGTAGGCGTGCTGTTTGATACCGTAGTTGGCAATCGAGTCTATTTTGGCGAATTTTCTTGCGCTGTAACGGTTTTCATCGTATTTTTTACGTATTTTCTTGGTTCTCAATCCGATTCCCTCCTTCAAAGAACCTGTCGAAACCGGCAGTTTGCCTTTTACTCCGATGGCTCCGACAACGGCTTCGGCGGCAGAACGCTGAGTGCAATCCATATTCTGATAGCCTATGGTGATGGCGTTGGCGGAAATCTTCTCAAAATATTTGGCCGCATAAGGCGAACCGAAGAAATTGACTATCACCGATTTGGACAATGAAACAATTGTATCGACCACCGAAAGGTAGGCATTCGCAAGTCCGTAATTTTTCTTCGAAGTAGGATTGGCAAAGCCGTAAATGGAAACGATGGCCACATCGCAATTCTTCAGGCTGTCGGCAAAATGGAACGTATCCGCAACCTGATCGGGAAGGAATATGTGCCGACATGTCGCGTAACGGTCGATGGTTTCCGTGAAGACGTTCGACGATTTGCCGGATTCTCCCAAGTGAATAGAAACCAGATTCTTGTTTTTCAAATTCCTAAGCGGAAGAAGCGAGTTCTGGTTCTTGATGAGGGTAAGCGACTCGTCGGCAATTTTCTGTGCAATTGCGACACAACGGTTCCAATCGTTGGTATCGGGAACCGAAAGCGACTTCAGATCCTGCGTGCAGGCACCGAGCTGATATTTGTTTTTCAACACCTTACGGCATTTGATTTCGATAAGTTCCTGCAGGATAGTATCACTGTCGGCTGCCGTTTTTATTGCATTCAGTGATTTTTCCACATTTTCTGGGAGCAGCAGGACGTCTGTCCCTGCCAAAATGGCTTCAAGTTCAGCCGAACCGTTTTTGAAATTCTTCGATATGGCATTCATATCCATGCCGTCGGTAAAAACCAAACCATTGTATTTCAACTCTTTACGGAGCAAATCCGTTACAATGTTCTTCGAAAGCGACGAAGGGCGGTTTTTGCGGTTATCGTAGGCATTGACCTGCAGGTGTGCAACCATTATGCCCTGTACCTTGTGATGTACCAGAAGACGGTACGGCACAAGTTCAGTCTTCGAAAGTTCCTGTTTGGACTGGGTTATGACCGGCAAATCGAGATGGCTGTCCACATCGGTGTTTCCGTGTCCCGGAAAATGCTTTGCCACAGCCATGACGCCGTGGTCCTGCAGGCCCTTGACATATTGCAGACTTTTGCGTGCCACCGAAGTGGGGTTTTCACCGAACGAACGGCATCCTATCACCGGATTCATGGGATTCGAATTCACATCCACACAGGGAGCGAAATTCACGTGTATGCCCATTTTCCTGCATTGCAGGGCTATTTCCGAGGCCATTTCGTAAATCAGAGTGTCGTTGCTCAGGGCACCAGCCATCATCTGCCGTGGAAATGAATAGGCATCGGTCAGACGCATTCCCAAGCCCCACTCGCCATCGATGCAGATGAGCAGTGGAGTCTCGGCAAGTTTCTGGTATTCTTTCGTCTGCTCGAGCTGGTCTGCACATTTTCCGGCAAAGAAACACAGTCCTCCCACCTTGTATCTGGTTATGTTTTCGAGAAACGCCTTCTTTGCTTTGGGAGTCATCTTGGTGGGTACACGCACCACCATGAGCTGTGCTATTTTCTCCTCCAGAGTCATTTTTTCCATGGTGGCATTAACCCACGCATCACAAGCCATGTAATCCTTTTTCTTCTGACATACGGCTGTTTGAGGCAAATTGAGGCAAAAGACGATTGCCAATAGTGCTAACACGCAGGTTGTATTGTTTTTCATTGGTTTTGGCTAAGTTTAAGTAATTGGTTATGAATTTTTTGAACACATTTTATCCTATACTTCTCTCCTCTCGAATTGTTTATCACGAAATCGGAGTTTTTTTTCTTGAAATCTTCGTCGGACTGGTTTCTGATGCGGCTTTCGACCATTTCTGCCGTAATTCCGTCCCGTTTCAGAATCCGTCGTATACGAAGTTCCAACGGTGCTGTAACGCATATTACCCTGTCAAAATTGTTCTGGAGTCCGCTTTCAAACAAAATTGCACTCTCAAAAAGCACATAGGGTTCGTTCCGATACCGTAAAGTCCACTGTTTGAAGTCTTCAAGGACTCTCGGGTGGACAAAATCATTCAATGCCTGAAGTTTTTCGGCATCGTTGAAAACGATTTCCGCAATTTTCTTCTTGTCGGCACTGCCGTCGGCATTCAGGACACTGCTGCCAAGAAATCCGGCCACCTGCCTACAGAAATTCCTGTCGTCATAATAGCTTCCCGCCACTCTGTCGGCACAGAAACATGGTACATTCAAGTCCATGAAACACTGCGACACGGTAGTCTTGCCGCTGCCGATACCTCCAGTAACAGCAACCAGAACCGTCCTTTTACTTGATGATGAGGTATCTGACATTTTTCGGTTCCACTTTTGAGATGTGTACAAACTGGGGAAATTCGGAGATGAACACGGGCAGTGTGTCCTTTTTTTCGCTCACGTCATAAAACACCGTAGCCGTGAACAAATCCGGACTCATTGACTTGTAGTCCCTCATGGCGACACGACTGGTAATTTCGACATTGGAAGGATAGAGTTTCGCATGAACCGAAGTGTCACTGCACGTGAATTTCAGCGGCACGCTGTATCTGACTTCGGTCTGGCGCTCGACATTTACAGTTACCTTCACTTTTTCCTGACTCGGACAAACTCCTGCGAACCGTCTCCAATCGGGACGGAGCGGAATTTCGCAAACCCGGTTCCGGTTCAGATCCGTCAACTGGGTATCAACTACCTGTACCGAATTTACATTCTTCAGACTTTCAAGATTACCGTAAAAGGTTATCGAATCGGGCGAGACCACCGGCATTCCGTAAATGCCGTACTGTTCTGCGAAGGCGAGTTTTATGCCTGTGATATCCACCTTCACCTTTTTCGACATGCGTTTCTGGAAATTCAGCCGCAGACTGTCGGTCAGAAAACTTATGTTTCTCCCTTCGGAAAAGCCCAACTGCGAGAGTATCTGTTCAGAAAAATCCCTGACATACAGCGATTTACCGCTATGCTTCCGGAGATTGATGTTTATTTCGGGTGTCTCTTCCCAAAAAAGAGTGTGCAGATGCTCAAAGCCCGAACACTCTATGTCGAATGTAAGGGTAGAATCGGCCAGAAGCACGTACTCCTGCTTTCCGTAACCCACATATTTCACCGGACATGTGTAGCGTTTGGAACGCGACACCGACAAAGTGAGTACAATCCAGAGAATTACTGTCACCAGCAGGCAAACAAGGAACAGCCGCACATTGTGGTCATGTGCGATGGTGGCAATTTTCCTCTTTGTATCTTTCGGATCCGGCATCTGACTGGCGTTTTCAAAAAAACACACTCAGTTTTAGAGTGTGTTTTTTTACCTTCACGAAAAAGAACGCTTATTCGTTTACGCGTTTCGGTTCTTCGTCTTTTGCAGGTTTTTCCTTAGCCTTTGTCTGAACGGCGTCCGGTGAAGGCTGGATAAAGTTCTTTTCGACGGTGGTGTAAACATGGTCGGCTATGTCAATGACAATAACACGGTCCTTGACCTCCACCACTTTTCCGTGGAGACCGCCTGTAGTTACGACCTTGTCGCCTTTCTTGAGACCTGCGCGGAATTCGGCTTCTTTTTTCTGCTGTTTCTTCTGCGGACGTATCAGGAAGAAGTAAAAAATAGCGATGAATGCTATAATCATCAGCCAGAAACTGAGTGGATTCGACTGTTGCTGCAATAAAATACCTAAAAAGTTCATTTTTTGTGTTTTGTATTAATTTGTAAATCGTTTAATTTTCTACTTGAGCCGTTATTGTCAAGACATGCCGCGAAGGCTGTGCATTGCTTCCTACGGTGACGGTCTGTATCTGCTGTCCGCGCTTTTGTGCGGAATTGAAACTTACCGTGATGAAGCCTTCTCCGCCGGGTGCAATTTCATTTTTCGGAAAATCGGCAACCGTGCAACCGCAGGAAGCCTTGCATTCCGAAACCACAAGCGGTGCATCGCCCGTATTCCTGAACTTGAAACTGTAACTTACCATTTCACCCTTCGAAAGACGTCCGAAATCGTGCTTGTCCTTCTCGAAACTGATAACCGGCATCTTTTCATTATTATTGATACCTTCGGCCGTATTGGGATTGTGGATGAGACTCGTATCCACATTATTTTTCCCGCCGTCTCCGCACGATGCCAAAAACGAAAGCATGACTGCCAGAACCGAAAGCAAATATATTTTCTTCATTGCAAAAAACTTTTTTCAAAAGCGTTAATCTTCATTTTCAGTATTTTGGGAGGCTCCGGATTGCGGAACATACAAGCCGCGGCCGCTTTTCTGTATCTTTCCTTTCGAACGCAGTTCTATGCTTATGCGGTCGAGTATACCGTTGATGAACAATTTGCTGCGGTCGGTGCTGAATTCCTTCGAAAGTTCGATATATTCGTCGATGGTCACCGGTTCCGGAATCGACGGGAAGTTGATGAATTCGCTCATGGCCATCTTTATCAGTATTATGTCTATGACCGGAACCCGATCGAAATCCCAGTGATTCAGGTTTGCGGTGATGGTAGGAACAAATTCCTCCCACGACAAAATGGTGGATGTGAGCAATTTGCGTGCAAAATCAACGTCATCGGCTTCTTTCTGAACGGTCTTGTCGTAAACGAGCGGAAGTTTGTCGTCTTTCTGCCAACTTTCATCTATGTTTTTCAGCAGGGCGTACGTAAACTGTGCATTCTGAATGAAATCCGACTCCCAGTATATTGCCGCCTCGTTGAAATAATCTATCAGAGCCTCGTTGTTCACAATGAGTTTGAATACGTCAAGGGCAAATCTCTTGTCCGCTTCATAATCCACGTTCTCTGCCGATATGTAATCCTTGTATTTGTCCGATTCCCTCAGTGTCGAGTAAAGCGAGTGGAACACATTGTCCTCCGTTGAAAGGTTGATTTTCAGGTCGATGCACCATTTCTGGAAATCGATGTTGTTTTTTATCTGGTTTATAAAACGGTTTTCCACGAACCTCATGCTGGGATTCAGATCGGCCTCGGTGGGCAGATATTTCCTGCGGGCTTCCTCTATGCTGGCCGCTGCGAAATCCATGAGGTGTACCAGAGCATTTATCTGATTTATTTCCAGCCTGTTGAAGCTGTCGACAACTGTCTGGAAATTCTTTTCTACAACACCGAGATTATTGTTTCCGCTTACGCTGTACGAATATAGTGTCTGAAGTACTTTCGATCTGAGAAAATGTCTGCTTAACATTGGATTACTTATTTTTTTGCAAAGATACTCATTTTTATTGAAAAAAACACGTTTTTGCCACTCAATTTTTATTTAAACATTGATTTTAAACGACATACGTTTTTCAAAAATTGTAAATGGCCGACAGAATGAAACGTGCGTTACCAGTGCTGTAACCAGATTTGTAGTAAAAAGTGCCGTCGGGTTCAACCTGTTTTTCTCCGTATTTCACATTGGTGTATTCCACTTCGAAGAAAAGTCCGAATTTTTCGGCCGGATAGTAAGATATTCGCGGCTGCACACGCCAGAGGTTTTCTATCTCGAACCCCCTGCCGTAAACGCTTGCACCGACCGGAAGCTTTTCGCCGAAATTGTTGTTGACGCCGTAGCCGAGAAAAATTCCGGGTCTCCATTTGCCTGTACTTTTTCCGAAGTCAAGCCATGCCGTCGTGCAGCCGAAATTCCTGTAGGAATATGTTTTCGAGGTTTCGTCGAGCGGGTTTTCCACATAGCCTCCGAGCATGGATGTTTCGCCGAGATTGTCGGCCCTCACGGCCTGCATTCTCAGACTAAAACCGGGAAATTCGTACTTTCCGAACACCGTGAACGAATGCGAGACCACATTGGTGGAGGTCTTGTATCTTTCACCGAGAGCGTCGGTCACCGAAAGTCTCGGACGTATTACCAGCAGATTGTATGCAGCACCGAGGAACAGACGTCCGCTGCTGTAACGTACCTGAAAGTTCAGTTCAGGCACCGCACTGTTTTTCAGATATCTGGTTGCACTCCCATCGGGGCCGAAGGATTTGTTGTCGAGTTGGAAGGCTGCCACCCCGAGTAGTTCCACATTGGCGAGGTGCTGGCTGTAACGTGCCTGCACGTAACGTGCGTACGGATGGAACGGTGCACCCATGTTCAGAGGACGGGTGCCGGGCATTATCTCGTGTATTACCATCGGGTGCCAGAACTGGCCCATGAGAAGTTCCGATTTCTTCCATTTCAAGTCAATATAGGCATGACGGAGACGCAACATGTTTATGCCTTCGTTGGTGGAACCGGTGAAATCGCCTTCCACATAAGCCGAAGTCTTGGCACCGAACACATCGGGAGCCGTGAAAGTGCCAGCCAGTCGGGTCGATATGCTGAGCATGTTCAGACTCGGAGTGGCGTTTATGTCCTCGCCGTTGGCGTCAAGGTCGTGGGGTTTAGGGTAAAAAAGCATCATGTCTTCTCTCCCGCTCTCCACCTGACGGGTGTCGTAAAAAAGCTGCGTTGCCACGAATCCGGAGAATTTATAGCCCCAGTGGCCTTTGTCAGAGACTGTGTCTGTTGGGGATGCAATAGATATCTGCACTAGCAAAGCACACGATATCGCAAATAAAAAGATTTTTTTCATTATTTTAAAGAACTATGTATCAGTTTTTTATAATAGTATTCATTATTTTTTGCTTCCGCCTGCAAGTGCAAGTATAAGTCCCAAAGCCACACCCAAAAGCGCTGCAAAAAGTACTTGGAATGTCGGTGGAAGAATGAATGTTATGGTGTGTGCTGGGAACCAAAAAAGGGGTATGGTCTTTTTGAAGACCACGTTCCACTGCACGTCCCAGTTCACTTTCGTGGACATGATTTCACGCATTTTCATGGGACGGAGGAGTCCGCGTACCGTACCGCCGTTGTCGAGGATATGTATGTCGGTACATTTGTGGAAAGTCATCATTACGGGAGCGAAAATGGAGTTCATGAGCACGCTGACGCAGAATGCCACGCCGACTTTGCCCCATGTAAGTTCCTCTGCTAAGAAAATAGCAGCAAGACTACCCTTTTTGCAACCGCCCACCGCTTCCATGAAGGCCGGAACGCCTGTCTTGAAAATCATCATGGCCATGGTGATACACATTCCGAGAAAGCCCCACACCATCATGCGCGGCACTATGCCGAAACCTTTTTCGTTATACACGCCCTTGCGTATGCGCAGGGCAAGCATCTCGCCCAAAGTGGCCAGTATGGCAAATTTGAAAAACGCCATTATGAACGGATGTGTCTCGGTGAGACTCTTGAAGGTGTCGAAAAATCCCGTGGCTGGGATAAAAAACGGTGCGAGAACTATTATTACGCACAAAATCAATACGATGTCCGATTTTTTCATTGTTTTACTGTTCTTTAATATCTTTGGTTTTACAATCATGGCAATCACAGCATGGTGATTGTCAGACAAATACGAATGTCAAGAAAAATCTTGTAAAATGCAAAGGTACGATTTTTTTTCGAATATCGGTGAAAAAGATTTTGCGGTACCTGCAACGGCACGTCAAAAAAAATCCGGCAGAGGCACTTGTCCGAACCGGAATCCGGGATATCTGCACGCTTTTTCTGTTTACGGAAGGTTGGGAACAAGTGTGCCTTTTGTGGGCATAGGGTGTTTTTTCTTGAAATTTTTTCAACCGGAACACGCATGCGTCATGATCTCCGAACCGCTCTGACAAAGGCCGGCCGAAAAAATCATGAAAAGTCCGGAAATTTTCTCCGAACAAACCGCCGTCACATCCCTTTTATGTAGTCAAGAATCTGTTCCGCGTGGATTTTGGTCTTGATTTCCTTGGAAGTGAAGATTTTCTCGACGATACCATCTTCGTTGACCAGATATGTGGTGCGCAAAGTGCCGATCGTACGGTGTCCGCAGGCCACCTTTTCGCCCCAGCAGCCGAGAGCCTGCAAAAGAGTGGTGTCGGTGTCGGCTATGAGCGGAAATTCCAGTCCCTGTGCATCGGCAAACTTCTTCTGCAATTCCATCCTGTCCTTGCTTACCCCGATGATGTCGTATCTGGCTGCGGCAAGTTCCGACTTGTGTGCCTGCAACGAACATGCTTCTGCCGTACACCCGCTGGTACTGGCTTTTGGATAACTGTAGAGCACAAGCTTGCGGCCACGGTAATCGCTGCTCCTTATCTCTTTCCCGTTCTGGTCTCTCCCCAGCACTTCCGGTATTCTTTCTCCAATGTTCATGACTGTGTCTTTTTGTGTTATACTTGAATTTCAATCGTGCAAAGTTACGAAAAGTTTTCCATTCCGGAAAGACAAAAAAGATTTTTTTTTGACGGAAAAGATTTTTTTTTCGTACCTTTGCAACCGTAAAGTAAAACGAGAAAAAAATTACAACAATATGAAAGTCAATATTGTACAGCTGAACATGAAAACCGGTGACGTAGCCGGCAACCTCGAAAAGATAAAAAACGCACTCGACACCCCCGAAAGCAAGAGTGCACTGCTTACCGTTTTCCCCTCAAACACTATCTGCGGATACCCGCTTTACAGTTCGGTGGTCTACAACGACTTGCAGAAAGAAGCACAGGCTGCCCTTCAAACCTGCATCGACATATCCGAACACAGAGCATTCATTGTAGGAATGCCGCTTCACGTGCAGGACAGAGGTTTGTGCAACGCACTGATTTTCGTCCAAAACAAAGCCATAAGGGCTGTCATCACAAAGAAATACCTCAACCTCGACGAACAGAAATACTTCGTCCGCGGTGAAGGCGTACAGGTAATACAATACCAGAACCAGAAAATAGCCATCGGTTTCTACGAAGACATCAAGGAACTCTCGAAATCGCACTCCGAAAATCTGGACATGGTGATATGCTGTGGCTGTACCGTGTTCGACTACAACAAACCCTACCGTACCCGTTTCAAGATGCACAAAATCGTGGAAAGCATGAACACTGCCCTCGTCTTTGCCAACCGTGTAGGCGGCGAAGGAAGTTTCCTGTTCCACGGCGGTTCAATGGCCATAAACGCTGCCGGAAACGTACTCGTCCAACTGCCTTATTTCAAGGAATCATCGCAGCTTGCCGACCTGCAGCTGCTCACCTGCATAAATGACGAAAAACCCGAAGTGGTAGAACTCGTACACGACGCCCTGATAATGGGTATCCGCGACTACTTTTCCAAGAACGGTTTCAAGAAAGCCGTCCTCGGCCTCTCAGGAGGCATCGACTCGGCTCTCGTAGCCGCCCTTGTTGCCGAAGCCCTCGGAGGAGAAAACGTCCACGGCGTACTCATGCCCTCCGAATATTCGTCCGACCACTCCATAACCGATGCCGTCGACCTTGCCAAAAACCTCGGCATGCCTTACGACATAGTGCCTATCAGCGACACCTTCCACTCCATGAAAACAGCACTGAAACCCATGTTTGCCGGAAAACCCGAAGATGTGGCCGAAGAAAACATGCAGGCCCGCATCCGCGGAGCCATTCTCATGGCTGTGTCAAACAAAAACGGCGAAGTCCTGCTCAACACTTCCAACAAAAGCGAATCGGCTGTCGGCTACGGAACACTCTACGGCGACATGTGCGGAGCTCTCGCTGTCATCGGCGACCTTTACAAAAACGAAGTCTACGAACTTTCGTACTGGTTGAACCGCAACAAAGAAATCATTCCTCAAAACACTCTCACCAAAGCCCCTTCGGCTGAACTCCGCCCCGACCAAAAGGACAGCGACTCCCTGCCAGACTACGACAAGCTCGACGCTATCCTCTCCATGCTGATAGAAGACGAAATGGACTTTGACGAAATATGCGAAGAAGGATTTGAATCTGACATGGTGCGCCGCGTGATAAAACTCGTCCGCAACTGCGAATACAAACGCCGTCAGGCCGCTCCGGCGCTCAAGATTTCGCCCATGACATTCTGCATCGACCGCAAAATGCCGATCTCCTGATTCCTGCCATTGTAAAAACGGATATTAAAGTCCATGAACCGCACCCTCCGGACATAGGGCAACGGTCAGTCCATGCCCTGCAGATATGATTTTGTCTCCGGACCGAGATTGAAAAATGCATCCAGAATACTCAGATTGGGCTGGAAACCAAGTCTTTCCTCAAATACCTGAGGATATGCCGGTGTGTCCTTCGGTACTGCAACCTTTGGTGAAAAAGCATTCCGGAAATCATTCTCCGTGCCGTCGGGCAGGAAATCCTCCGAAAAGGAAAACTCTGTCGTTACCTTCAGTTTTTTGAGCAGACAGGACAGTATTTCCGCATTCAGGTCTATGAGATATTTGAAGTCTTTGAAAATCAGATTTCTGATGTCATCTTCATAATAAAGGAAATACGGCGACGAATTGTAGGCAGCCTGTATCGCCCGCCAGTGTTTTATCCTCCAATCTTCTCTGTTGCAAATAGTTACATCTTTAGTAAGAGTATGATTACCATTGTTTTTTTCCACCGGAACAGAAAGTGCAAGAATACCGTTCGCCGTGGGAATGACCGTTCTGTTACGGTATGTCTGCTTGGGATAGGTCTCGAAAATCTCTATCTCAACCTTGCCGTACCTTACCAGTTGCGACACGTAATTTATCGTCGGGAAATATGCAGTACTGAAAATCGGCATTGTACCTCAGTCTCCGAACGTTACCGATTGCAGTTTGTTCTCGGAAAAAAACAGGTCTATGTTTCCGTCTCCGAACGACACTCTGCGTTCGCCCCATGCCTCCGTCTCGATATCCTGTTCGTAAAAGCCGTTGTCTACCAACAATCTGACTATTTCCTGCTCCGATTTATGAAAAATCTTCTCTCCAAAAAGCGTAGCCGCCTCGTTTTCCACGGCAATGCAGGAGAGTTTCCTTGACAGAGAATCAAAGAACAGCGTCACCTCATGTTCGTGAAAATGCAGTACCGTTATGGAATCACCGAAGCCGTTGTCAATCTCTTCCATTTCGTCAGTTTTTCCCAAAAATTCCGTTGTCTCTTCGGGAGCCATGCCAAATTTTACCTCACCGAGTCCCTGCAGTATATTTATCTGATAATTCATAATATGCTTGTTTTTTTGTATTCCTATAACGTAATCTTCCGCTTAAAATTGTATGGTTCCGAAATCATACTCCACATCTGCCAGAAACAGGGCTTTGGCCGGCATCGAAGTTCCGGCGGCGCACCTGTCTTTCCGTTCGATGATGTCGCAGAACTGAGAAATGGTGAGTTTCCCGCGTCCCACGTCGAGCAGAGTACCAGTTATCGCTCTCACCATGTTTCTCAGAAAACGGTTGGCCTGTATCGTGAACACAAACTCGTCATCCACCCTGTCCCAGTGTGCCTGCATTATCCTGCAATCGTTGGTCGCCGTCTGGGTATGGAGTTTCGAAAACGAGGTAAAGTCGGTATAATTGAAAAGTTTTGCTGCCGCCTCATTCATCATGTCCATATCCGGATTGAAGAAAATCCTGTGCGAGAATTCCTGTCTGAACGGCTGCTTTGATGCCGAAACATGGTAGCGGTACGTCCTTGACACTGCACTGAAACGTGCGTGCAGGTCTTCACTCACGGGAAATATCCGATACACGGCAACATTCTCGTCCAAAAACGCATTCACCTTACGCAGTATATAGTCAAGCTGTTGTGCATCAAACACTTGTTCTATATTGAAATGGGCGTAGAAATTCAGTGCATGGACACCTGCATCGGTACGTCCGCACCCCACGATATTCACCGTTTCTCTGCAAAAAACCGAAAAAGCTTTTTCAAGGACTTCCTGCACACTCGGAGCGTTGGGCTGTATCTGCCAGCCGCTGAACTTACTTCCGTTGTATGCCAGATGTAGGAAATACCGCATTTCGGAAAAATCTAATTATTCTTTCTGAAAATATAGGTTATGGTACCAACCTGCTGTTCCATAGCATTGGGATCGGAAGAAAACTTGGATTGCATGGCGGCCCGCTTGGCCTGTTCCAAAAGGCGTGCATCGGTGGTAGTGGAACCCTGTATGCCGGGTTCTGCCTTTACCACATTGCCGTTTCGGTCAACCCATATTTTCACCACCACCTTTCCTTCTTTGGATGAGTTGTAGTTCGGACTTGGCAGTTTGCTTGCCGTTCTTCCTTTCAAGGAATATCCGGTACCGTTGCCGCTGCCGCCGTTGCCGCTACCGCCGTTGCCCGGATTGCCGTCGTAGCGGGTAGAATTCGGATTGCCGCCGGCTTTTCCCTGATTGCCTTCTCCGGATGTAACGCCCTCACTGCCTCCTCCCTGCGATTTTTTCTTGCCCGGAAACAAGGCTTTCTTGTTTATTTCAGGTTCTTTCTTTACTTCTTCCTTTTTGGGTTCTACCTTGGGTTCCACCTTTTGTGGAGTAACTTCCTTTTTGGTGTTCATCGCCACGGAAGTCTCAGTTTTCTGGGTACTCACGTTCTCGGCAACAGGCGAAGGTGCCGTAGGCGTAACCGACTCCGTCTCCGACTCTTGGGGGTCTGGATTCTCTCCCAAACCGAAATCAGAATCACCGAGATTCACTTCCACACCCTGTTCATCGGGTGGAGGATTCTGATAACTCAATCCTAACAAAAGACAAAGCACCACAATCAAAGCCATCAAAAGTAATGTACCCACGACCGCCTTAATCACTGCATTTTTTTCTGCTCTGCTACGTCTTCCCATAATCTTGCTTATTTAGGACTTGTTGCCAGAATCACTTTGTGCTGCGAACCTGTGCGTTCGTTTATCGCATTTACAGCATCTATCACATTTACAACATATTGCACCGGAACGGTCTTGTCGGAACGAAGCACTACGCATGCATCTTGTATGCCGGCCTCAATGCCGCTTTCTATCATGGGTTCCAGTGTCTCCACTGAAGCAGGCTGTTCTCCTACATAGAATGCATTACTTTCGTCGATATACACCGTCACGTTCTGCTTTGCCATTGTCTTGCTAGAACTTTCGGGAAGAAGGAGCTTAACTGCATTCGGACTTATCAGTGTCGACGTTATCATGAAGAATATGAGCAACAGAAACACCAAATCCGACATCGTCGAACTGTTGGACTCTATCCTTATCTGATTTTGGCTCTGTATCATAATTCAAAATTTAATCGGCAGGTTCGTTGAGCAAATCCATGAATTCCATTGTACGGGCTTCAAGCACAAAAACCACGCTGTTTATCTTGCTCACCACCAGATTGTAAAGAAAATACGCAATGATTCCGACTATCAAACCGCCCACGGTTGTCACCATTGCTTCATAAATACCGCCTGCGAGCAGTTCAATGTCAATATTGTTACCTGCATGAGCCATGTCGAAAAAAGCCTTGATCATGCCGGTTACTGTTCCGAGGAATCCTATCATGGGTCCCAAACTTGCCACTGTGGCTATCAGCGAAACACGTTTTTCAAGGCTCGAAACTTCCAGTTTCCCGCTGTTTTCAACCACGGTCTGTATGTCTCCAAGTGGGCGTCCCAAACGGGAAAGACCCTTGTCTATCATTCTTGCTATGGAAGAATCCGTCGATTTTGCCAAAGCCCTTGCTCCTTCCACGTCACCGGAATGTATGTAGCCGCGTATGTTGTTCATGAACTGCGACGAATCGGCCTTTATTACACGATTCAATGTCACATACCTTTCTATGAATATGTATATGCACAATGTCAGCAAAACGGCCAGAATTATCATTATCCATCCGCCCTGTTGAACCAAATCCAGCAGCTGAATTTTTTCGGTAGTAACTTCTTGCTGAGTCGCCGCTACATCTGCCGCTGACCCTGCAACACTATCTAATCCATTGATTAACAATAAAATACCTTTAAACATATTGTATGAAATTTTCTGCTAAATTACTATTTTTATTTCACTTACCCATTTGTCTCCGGCAAATCATATCAACATACGAATGTTAGTTTTACAAAAAAACAGCCGGAGAAAAAATTTCCCCGACCGTTGTAAATAAAATGAAATGTACTATTAAAATTTCAAACCGAATGTGAGTACGAAAATATTATTCTTTCTCGATACCGAGAGGCATTCCGTGGGATCAATCAAGGTAAATTCGTCTCTTTGAGAAATGTTGGCATAGGCAAAATCCAAAAATACGACTTTGCTCTGGAAACCTACACCTGCCGACAACATTGTCGAACTTGCATCAAGTCCGGTACCTTCTTTATACGGATTCGTAGTGTGAGCCCAACCGGCACGGAGTGCAAATTTCTTAATGTTCAGCGTACCTCCCAAACGGAAAGTATGAGCCGGCTGGTAGGTACGATCTATAACTCTGTTGAGGTTGCTTTTCCATGCTTCATAGTAAAGATCTGTCTCATACTCGTCTCCGTTTCTGAAAGCCATTCCGTTGTAGTTCGTGAATTCGTAGTCAAAGTCGAGACTTCCGGCCACCGGAGAGTTCATGTTTCCAAATGTCACAGCCACACTGCCTATGAGTTTCAAGGGCGTACGGAAATAGAATGTGCTGGCGCCTTCCGGAGATTCCGCATAGTATGAACGGGATAACGTGTAGTTGTAGAGCGAATTTGCGTAAACTTCATCTATGTCATACAGCGTAGGTGTATGGAAAGCCAGACCTATACGCAGATTTTCCACAGGACGGTAAATGGCACCCAACTTCAGGTTTATACCTGTTCCCGACATGTCTCTGTCCGAAGTGTAGTCAAAATATTCATCGGTCGTACCGGCTGTTTCGCGGTATATTTCCGTGCGGTGGTAGTTCAGGAACGGCACTCCGATTGTGGCTCCAATGTACAACTTATCGCTGTAATTACCCGAAAATGAAAGTACCATTTCATTCTCCCAACCCGACTCAGTGAGCTGCTCAATCTGGTACAGCTGGTTTGAATGACCTGCAAAGTTATTGAAGAAAGTCCTTCCTCCGGACAATGTATCTATAACCCAAGTGTCGTATGCCATTGCTGTTCCGAACGGATCCAGCCTGTCGGGATCTGCATCTGCTTCATTCACCCAAGCATCTGCCAACGATGTGTTTGTCCAATCGCCTTCGGCATATACCCTGTTGTTGAAGTTTTTCAGCTTGTTGAAGCCGATTCCGAACTGCCATGCCCTCCAGCCTTCAGATTTCAGCGGTACTGCAATAAGTGCTTCCAAATCCGAAATATTGAATCTGACATAATTGGATTTTTCATTCAACCCCATGTAGGAACTTTTGTCGGAGACCCAGTTCAACGAGGGCGTAAACGAAATCTGTGAAGTATAGAACAATCCGAGACCTGCAGGGTTGTAGCTGGCTGCCGTAAAATCGCCACCCAATGCACCGATGGCTCCTGCCCTGCCCACATACGAGGCTGTTCCGTCAAGTCCCAACTGACTGAAATTGAAGATGTCGGTTATGTAAGAATCTAATTGTTGTGCCTGCACACTGCCTGCAAACAACACTACTGCTGCAATGTTTAAAATTTTGCGTTTCATATTTGACATATTTTTGTTTTCTCTTTATTTGAATCAACAATATTGTTCCCTTTGAATTTTACCGGCGTCCGCCACCGCTACGACCGCCACCAGAATAGCTCGGCGAACTGCTGCGGCTGCTGCTCGATGAGTAGCTGCTGCTTGAACGGCTCGGTGAACTGCTGCGGCTGCTGCTCGATGAGTAGCTGCTGCTTGAACGGCTCGGTGAACTGCTGCGGCTGCTGCTCGATGAGTAGCTGCTGCTCGAACGGCTCGGTGAACTGCTGTGGCTGCTGCTCGATGAGTAGCTGCTGCTCGAACGGCTCGACGAGTTGCTGCTTGTAGAGTAATCCGTCGAACCCGATGTAGATTTAGAGCTTCTCGAATAATTTCTGCTCGTTGAAACAGAATTGGACTCTCCTCCGAACTGTGTTGCAGAATTTCTCGTGCTGCTGTATCTTGTCGAATTATCGGTACGGGCGGGTGTTGAATACTGATTGTTTCTTGCCGTTACATCTTCGGCTGGTTTGGAGTATCTGCCTGATCCGGAAACCGACGAACCTATCCTTGAACCGGTTGCAGTGGTACTGCTGCCTCTTGTACCGCCATCAACGGTGCTGGAGTTTCTTGAACTTGTACCCGACACTGCTGACCTGCCGTTGTCGGTTGTCGTCGTACTGGTGCGGGTTGTAGAGGTTGTTCCACGATTGTTGTCGCTGGTGTAACGTCCGGTAGTTGTGGTAGTTGTACGGCTGTCTCTTGCTCCTGCATCAACGGTGTTGGAGTTTCTTGAGCTTGTGCCCGATACTGCTGACCTGCCGTTGTCGGTTGTCGACGTGCTGGTGCGGGTTGTAGAGGATGTTCCGCGATTGTTGTCGCTGGTGTAACGTCCGGTGGTTGTGGTGGTAGCACGGCTGCCTCTTGCACCTGCATCGCGTGATGCAGAAGTGCGGGTATTGACATCTACGCCGTTGCGGCGTGTTGTGGTGGTAGCTCTTGAGTCGCGGCCAGCCGATGCCGAACGAGCTGCCGAGAACGAGTTGCTTTCACTTCTCGAGAGGCTTGAAGTATAACGTGTGCTGCTGTTTCTCGTTGCCGATTCGTATTTTTGTCCGAAGCTGCGTGACGAGGCCACGCTTCTTCCGGCCGAAGAGCCTGCGTAACGGGTCTGTGTGCCCAAAGTCTTGTTTCCACCCACCGAACGGCTACCTGCGTAACGACCTGCCACGCCCGTGTTACGATGTCCGTAGTAGAACGAACCTCGGTCATAGCTATTGTAGTAGTGGTGGCTGTGCCATGCATAGTGATGGTGGTCGTAGTATCTGTGACCGCCCCAGTGATGGTGGTGATAGTGATGGTGGTGATTCCAATAGCACCAGCTGTGGTGGTAGTATGTGTGATGGTAGGGTCTGTAATACCACCAGTCGTAGTACGGATTCCAACAGTTCCATGCGTAATAGATGCCCACTCCGCCATAGTAGTACGGACGGTAACCGTAGTACGGATACCACCAGTCGTAACCGAGACAGATGCTCACATCCCAAGTTGCGAAGTCGTGGGTGTACCAGTACATGTTGGTGTAGTAACCGTCGTAGTAACCTATTCCCATAACCGGGCGGTGGAAACGGCGGATACGCGCAGAGTATGCATAATCGTAATAATCATCCGGATTGTAGGCCACATAGGTGGACTGCTGAGATGTCGGTTTCTCACCGTTTACCAAAACATTGACCGAATCCATGACAACGGTGTCATTTTGTGTCAACGGCGTGTAATTTTCGACAGATTTCCCGTTTTTTGAAGGAGAATAATAAGTTTCGTCGTAATTTTGAGCCGAAACATTTGTTGAAAAAGCAAAAAATCCAACAAAAGTTAAAAGTCCGAATGATTTGAAAATCAATTCTTTAAATTTATCAGTTTTCATAAAACCCTCCATTTGTTTCAATTTATTTACAATATTTTTGTAACTTTGCAATGAAAAATCTTTCGGCAAAGATACGAATAATTTTTGAAATACGCGAAAGGTTTCGACATTTTTGTATAAACAGTCAAATCATCAAATCATAAAAACAGATGGCAAAAGATTTCACAAAACGTTCCGAAAACTATTCGGAGTGGTACAATGAGCTAGTTACGCGCGCCGATTTGGCAGAAGCCTCGGCAGTACGTGGCTGCATGGTTATAAAGCCTTACGGGTATGCAATTTGGGAAAAGATGCACGAAGCATTGGACAAGATGTTCAAGGACACCGGTCACGTTAATGCATATTTTCCTCTGTTCATACCGAAATCGTTCATGTGTCGCGAAGCCGAACACGTGGAAGGCTTTGCAAAGGAATGTGCCGTAGTTACACACTACCGCCTAAAAAACGATCCCGACGGCAAGGGCGTTGTGGTTGACCCCGATGCCAAGCTTGAAGAAGAGCTCATAGTCCGTCCGACATCGGAAACCATTATCTGGAACACCTACCGGAACTGGATAAAGTCGTACCGCGACCTGCCGATAATGTGCAACCAGTGGGCCAACGTGGTACGTTGGGAAATGCGTACCCGCATGTTTCTCCGCACCGCCGAATTTCTTTGGCAGGAAGGCCATACTGCACATGCCACAAAGGAAGAAGCCGTAACGGAAGCCAAACGCATGCTCGATGTGTATGCCGATTTTGCCGAAAACTGGATGGCAATGCCGGTAACCAAGGGTGTGAAATCACCCAACGAACGTTTTGCCGGAGCTTTGGACACATACTGCATCGAAGCCATGATGCAGGACGGCAAGGCACTGCAAGCCGGAACCTCGCACTTCCTCGGACAGAATTTTGCCAAGGCTTTCGATGTAAAATTCCTTAGCAACGAAAACCAGCTAGAATACGTATGGGCCACATCATGGGGAGTTTCCACACGTCTGATGGGAGCTCTTATAATGACCCACTCCGACGACAACGGTCTGGTACTGCCTCCCAAGCTGGCACCGATTCAGGTGGTGATAGTGCCTATTTACAAAACCGCCGACCAGCTACCGACGATTTCGGAAAAGGCCAACGAGATAAAACACAAACTGGAATCCATGGGCATAAGCGTGAAATACGATGACCGCGATTCCTTCAAACCGGGCTGGAAGTTCAACGAATATGAATTCAAGGGTGTTCCCGTACGCATTGCCATAGGTCCGCACGATTTGGAACAGGGCACTGCCGAAGTGGCCCGCCGCGACACCTTGGAGAAAACAAGTTACAGTTTCGACGGTATCGAGAAAAAAATCAAGGACCTGCTTGACGAAATTCAGGCAAATCTTTTTGCAAAAGCCGCCTGCTACCGCAAGGAAAACACTCGCAAGGCCGACACTTGGGACGAATTCAAGGAAATCCTCGACACCAAAGGCGGATTCATCCTTGCCCACTGGGACGGAACCACCGAAACGGAAGAGCGAATCAAGGAAGAAACCAAAGCCACGATACGCTGCATTCCTTTCGATGCCGTGGAAGAAGAAGGAAAATGCATCTACTCTGGCAAGCCTTCGCATAGGAGAGTCATTTTCGCAAGATCATACTAAACGGAAGAATTCCGGCAGTACAAAAAAAGAGTTCCCGAAAACGGGAACTCTTTTTTTTACCGTGCAACAGGACAAATCCGCCACATCTACGGCAATTTTCTGTCTTGCCAACAGCAAATGAACAAAAAAAAAGTTATTGAGGACATTCTTGACGGAAGCGACAGAACAATTCAATCTGAACGTGAAATAACCGATACACCTCAAAATTTCAAACAATGGCTTGCAGATAATGAACAACGCATTGCAAACGCAAACAAAAACGGAACGTTGCCTTATTTTTTGAAAGATAACGGAAAAGTTACAAAGAATGGCTTCAAATATTATACAACAAAACAAAAACTGGTATACCAGAGAGAAAAAGAATATCAACAGCTTAAAAACGATAAAAACTATAAAGACGTTAAATTTGACAAAAAGACCGGTGCTTTAAAAGCAAAACATATTGGGCATAACGAAACCCACCCTAACGATAAACAAAGGTTTTTCGGAAATTTAACAAACACAGATTTGGAAAATGCTTGTCAATACCTATTGTTCAATATGGGACACAGGGCAATTTTAAGAAACGAAAAAATACTTGACGCTAATGGAGATTATTTGCCAGTTCTTGATTTAGATTTGGACAACAAAATAATGGACATACGCTCTGTTACTTCCGATGACGATACTACCATCTTCAACATTATTTCCAGCAAAAGTAAACAACTGCGTAATGTGTACAACAGAACTGGAATTTATTCAAATATCCTTTGTCTATATTTTCACGACAGCTCAATGTTTGACTTGAGTAAAGTAAAAGAATCACTCATTAAATATCACGATTTAGGCGGTCAACGCACAAAAAAAACTTTACTGTGTGATAAAAGGACAAAAAGAACTAATTGTGGTAAAATAAAAATGCCACTCTCTTTCGGGAGTGGCAGGCGAAGTACTTCCGAAAAGCCCCCTCGCCTAAATATTTTTGCAAAGTTACGAACTTTTTTCATTCAACCAATTTTTTTTTATTCTGCAATTTCAAATCTCTTGAATCTGCCTTTTGCGGACACTATCGGCAAGCAAGACAGTTCTTCATGTACTCTGCCTTTGTGACTGTATATGAAACAATCCACATGATACACCATGTCGTTTTTTACAAACACTGTCGGTACGTATCCTGACTTTCTGAAATCGTCTGCGGCAAGTGCTGTCAGACCTGCAGCAAGACATAAACGTCAAGATTTCCGATGTGTACCGTGCCTGTTTGCAAGCCGGCAGTTTGGTGCGGTCACTTCAGGGGAAGATAAACCACTTTTTTGGTTTCGAAAAACTCTTCGGAAAAGAAATCGCTGAGGCAGTAGATTTTCGTTTTGGTACCGAAAGGCTTCAGCTCTTCGGCAAGGTCTCCGCCTTTAAGATAAAGTATTCCGTTGCGGAGTTCGTGAGCGCTGTGTGGTGAAATCTTGCTCCTCACCCATTTCACGAAAGCCGGCAGTTCGGTAACGGCACGGCTCACGATAAAATCATAGGTTCCCGCAACCTGCTCGGCCCGTATCTGTTCGGCCCTAACATTCTGCAAACCGAGCGAACTGGCGACATTTTCCACCACCTTTATCTTCTTACCTATCGAATCGACGAGGTGGAAGCGTGTTTCGGGAAAAAGCACCGCAAGCGGTATTCCCGGGAAACCACCGCCGGTTCCCACATCCATGACACTGCTCCCCGGACGGAAAGCCTGCACCTTCGCTATCCCGAGCGAATGTATGACATGACGTTCGTAAAGATTGTCGATATCCTTGCGTGATATGACATTTATTTTATCATTCCATTCGGCATACAAAGCCGGCATGGCGGCAAATTGCTCCTTTTGCCTCTCCGTGAGACAGGGAAAATATTTCAGTAACAGGTCCATTTATTGCGTTTAATTCAAAAGAAAAATAATAAAAAAACTTCAAATCATTAAAAAACAGAATTTTACATGCCAAAACAAAAAAATTTTTCCTTCTGTATCGGAATACAAAAATACAACATTTTTTCAGAAAAAAATTTTTTTCTGAAAAATACAGCCCAACCGACATGTCTGCACGGGGCACAGAAAAGCATTTTCATTCACAAAAACAAAAACACAACGGAATCCCAATATTAAAACATTGGTTTACAATATTTTACATAAATAAAGAACATAAAATTGAAAAAAGGTATTGCAGTATCAAAAAAAAATAGTATCTTTGCAGTTCCTTTTCGTGCAGGCAAAAATGCGTGCAGACACATGCAAAATGGCCTGAAGGAACTTGCAAACAATTGATTTTAAGTAAGAAAAATAAACGTATAATAAAGATAAATACAGATTAAAACAATGAAAAAAGGATTATTAAGTTTGTTATTATTGGCAATTTACGTGCCGATAGCATTGCACGCTCAAGTGAGAGTAACAAATTTCACACCCAGCATGGTTGGGGAATCTATTCAGGTACTTCACGACACCGTTGTAGATTGTGACGAATACACATGGAAAGACGGCATAAAATACACGGAAAGCACCGAAAACGTCGGATATATCATGAGAAATGTCGCCGACGATGCTGATAGTGTAATTTTTGTACTGCACCTGACAATCAAACACTCTGTACACCATTACGACACCGTAATGACTTGCACGACTCCGTACGTATGGAACGGCCAGAACATAACGGAATCCGGCGACGATTACACTGCAAACCTTACAGCAGCGAACGATTGCGACAGCATAGACCACCTGAAAATCACCTTCACCAGTGAACTTACCGGTTCCGAAACAGTCATAGCTTGCCCTCCATTCACATGGATCGACGGCAACACATACGTCAACGACACCGTAGCTTATGACACCATACACTCCGCCGGCGGTTGCGACAGCATCGTAACACTGAACTACACCGCTGCAACACTGGCAACGGATTCCGTTGTAACCTGCAGTGCCTCCTACTCATGGAACGGAGAAGAATACACCGAAAACGGCATTATAGAATACCGTAAAATCAACGATGGCGGTTGCGACACTCTGTACAGACTCAATCTTACTCTGAACACCACTCCGGAAAACAACATCTACGAAACCGTAAACGGTGAATATGTATGGGAAAACGATACCATCAGAGCCACCGACCAAAGAATAGACACAATTTTATCCCGTACGGTATCCGGAGACGGTTCAACCACATGCGACACCTTGTACAACTATCACGTGGCAATTCTTCCCATTTACACAATAGACACTGCTTTCTGTAGCATAAGAGCCAACAGCAGCTATGCAGGTTTTGCATGGCCGGTATACGGCAGAGGTATGAAAATATGGCTGAAAACAACCGGAGATACCCTTTACGTCTGCAAGGGAAGCGACGGTTCAGACAGCTGCTGCATGAATATACACTATGAAGACCTTTATACCGACACCACGTTCCTTGAACCGCTGTCTGTATGCGGCGAATATATCTGGCTGGACGGCACACGCTACACTGATTCTCAGGATTCCCTGCTGTTCAGAGCCACAAACGTAAACGGCTGCGACAGCATTGTCGTTCTTCCCAAACTCACCATAATGGAATTACCCTCATTCCACATTGCCGGAACATTCTCCGTTCACCCGGGCAACAGCACTGAACTTTACGCAGTAAGCGACGAAACACTGTCTTACGTATGGAGTACAGGCGAAACAACAGATACCATTACGGTAACTCCAAGCGAAAACACCGAATATTCGCTGACTGCAACAAATGCACAGGAATGTTCCAAAACATCGAGCGTAACCATTGTCGTTTCTGAAGAAGGCATAAACACTGCCAATGCAAGCAACGTAAGAATATACCCCAACCCTGCTGCAACACAAGTTATCATTGAAGGCTCAAGCGTTAGCAACATCAAAATATACAACATGTTGGGCCAGTTGGTCGTAAACAAGGACGCTTCCAATAACAAAACAGTCATTCCTTTGGAAGATTACAACAACGGTTCTTACATCTTGCGCATCGAAACAAAAGACGGCAAGACCAATGTAAGAAGTTTGGTTATAAAGAAATAATCCAAATCATTGTTAAAAAGAAAGCGAAACTCTTTGAGTTTCGCTTTCTTTTTTTGCACACCAACCAGAAAAAATCATTCCGGCAAACGCGAAAGCAAATCCTGTATCCTTATATTTTCGGCACAGAGGAAATTCTCCTTCGGACAATTCTTGTGACCGTGCAGTCCGCAAGGACGGCAATCCAAGTCCTGATTCTCCTGCACCACCACCGAGTCTGACGACTTCGGTCCAAAACCGAATTCCGGAATAGTGGAACAGAAAACCGCAGTGGTCGGAGCATCGACACTCGAAGCAAGGTGCATGGGTGATGAATCGCAGACATAGTTCATTGCGGCATCACGCATTATCGCTGCGGATTCCAGCAACGACAATTCTCCAGCCAAATTCATGATTTTCTTACCCGGACAGCTCTCAATGATGCCGTCACACAACCGAACGTCGCTTTTTCCACCCAAAAGATAAACCTGCATGCCATCGGGAACCTGCCTGAGAAATTCTATCCAACGGTGCTTGGGAAACTGCTTGGTAAACCACAGCGAAGCAGGAGCCACACAGATGTATTTCTCTTTCTTGAATCGGGCAACCTTCCGGTAGTGCCCGTCCGTGGGATACAGACGCATCGGAGCAGGTTCACTGTCTGTAATACCGGCAATAAGCTGCTGGTTCCGCTCCGTTTCGTGAAGATATACATTCCCTTTCGTGCCTATGCTGTGCGGGAAACTCTTTGTATAAAAGACCGAGAGCGGATTCTTCCGGAAACCGAAACTCTGCTTGGCTTTGGAGAATGCCACGATTTTTCCGGTCGATAAAAAACGCTGCACATTCACGATTATATCATAACGCGAAGCCCTGACCTGCGACACAATTTTCCTGAGATTTTTCCGCTTGCCGTTCTTCTTGTTCCATACCAGAAGTTCGTGAAGGTAAGGATGCGATTCGAAGAGCTGCTCGTTGCCTTTTTTCACAAGAAAATCCAAGTCGGCAGAAGGATAAAAAACGTGCAGTTTTTCAAGCAAAGCCGTTGCCAGAATCACATCTCCAATAGAAGCCGTTTGTATTACCAGAATCTTCATCTGAACTGTTTTTATTTTGCAAAGATATGAAAAAAAGGGAATAAACGGAAACATTTGTGCCAAAAATATGATTTTTTGGAAAAAAAACGTATTTTTGCAAAAAAAAAGACTGATGTCGAAATTAACAAAAATATTGATTTTCAGCATATTGACAACTTTTTCAGTTGCATTACTCTCGTGCAAATCCGAGCTCAGGAAAATGGTTCTTTCGGGGGAAGTGCAAGGTTCATATTATGCCATCACCTATTACGACTGCCAAAATCGCGATTTCTCATCGTCAATCGACTCTCTTCTGCATGATTTCGACCGGACAGCATCACTGTGGGTGGAAAACTCACTGATTCGTAAGGTGAACGGAAATCAGGATTCGGCAATCAACGATTTGTTCTGCGATCTCTTGCAACTCTCCCTTGAAGTAAACAAGACTACCGGCGGATATTTCGACTGCACAGTCGGACAACTGGTAAATGCATGGGGATTCGGGTTCAGAAACGGGAGCGACGTTGACAGTGCCACTATCGACAGTCTGAAACAATTCGTAGGACTTCCGGTAACTGTTTCTGAAGAAAACGGTAGAAAAATTCTTCATAAGGCACGTCCCGAAATGGAAATAGACTTCAACGCCATTGCCCAAGGGTATTCGGTTGATATGGTAAGTAAATTTCTGGAAGACAAGGGAATAACAAGTTACATTGTAGATATTGGAGGAGAGGTCATGGCAAAAGGCAACAAACCTGACGGCGGGAAATGGGTCGTTGGCGTGGAAAAACCCTCCGAGGACAAATTCGGCGAACAGAAAATAGACATAAAGATAAACCTTGAGAATCAGTCGGTTGTAACATCAGGCAACTATCGCAAATATTACGAGAAAAACGGAGTGAAGTATTCCCACACTATAGACCCGTTCACCGGATACCCGGTAAATCATTCGCTATTGAGCGTCTCCGTCATTTCAGACCACGCGTGGAAGGCAGATGCCTATGCAACAGCTTTCATGGTGATGGGGCTTGAAAAATCGTTGGATTTCATAAAAAAGCATCCCGAACTTGACGCTGTGTACTTCATATACGACAAAAACGGAGAATACAAGACTCTGGCAACAGACAAATTCAAACAACACATTGTAAAACAATAAATTATTTATAATATGAAATCGATGACGGGATTTGCAAAAATCCAAAACCAAATAGACGACAGAGTATATACCATTGAAATAAAGACTCTGAACAGCAAGCAGATAGATGCCATAGTGAAACTTCCTGCAACTTTCCGTACAAAGGAACTCGAAATTCGCACCATGCTCAACCAACTCGAACGGGGAAAAATAGAATTCTCCCTTTCGGAGGACGTGGAGAAAACCTCTGTCAGTCTGATAAACCACGAGGCTGCAAAAACATTTTTCACAGACCTCAAGCAACTTGCCTCGGAACTCGGCCAGCCAACCGACAACCTTCTCGACATGGTAATACGCCGTCCCGACGTTTGGGAAAACGTTCAAAACGAAGAACTCGACGAAAAGACATGGGATTTTGTAGCAAAGCAGACACTGTCGGCCATCTCGGCCTTGGATGAGACACGCCTGCACGAAGGTGAAATACTGAAACAAGACTTCATAAAACACATAGACATAATTCAGGAAAAGCTCAATGCCGTTCTGCCATTTGAAGCCGAACGCATCGAATCCCAGAAAGGACGCCTGCGGAAAAACCTCTCCGAACTTGAAATCACCGTTGACGAAAACCGTTTCGAGCAGGAACTCATCTATTACCTTGAAAAATTGGACATAACCGAAGAAAAAGTACGTCTGCAAAAACACATCAACTACTTCGTAGAAACCATGAACCTTGCCGAAAGCATAGGTAAAAAACTCAGTTTTATCGCTCAAGAAATGGGACGTGAAATAAACACCATGGGTTCAAAAGCCAATCATACTGAAATTCAAAAACTTGTGGTGGTAATGAAAGATGAACTCGAAAAAATAAAAGAACAGCTTGGCAATATCCTTTAACCATCTGTAGTATAAAAAAAATCATTGGCATAGGCAACGCCCTTACCGACAAACTGATACGACTCAACACCGACCAGACTCTCGGCGAATTCGGACTTCCGAAAGGTGGCATGCAAATAATCGATTCCGAAAAATACAGCGAGATAAGCTGGTATATAGAAGGTTTTGAGAGCCAGACCGTTCCCGGAGGTTCAGCATGCAACACCATACGCGGCATTGCTGAACTCGGCGGCGATACTGCATTTGTCGGTATGACGGGCAATGATGAAATCGGCGACTTCTTCGAAAACGATCTCAAGAAATCCGGAGTCGACACGAAACTTTTCCGATGCAGCACTCCAAGCGGAACCACACTGACATTCATCTCGACTGACGGTGAACGTACTTTCGCCACTCACCTCGGTGCCGCCGTACGAATGTCTGCAGAAATGATTTCCGAAGACGTTTTCAATGGTTGCGGCATACTGCACCTTGAAGGATATCTGCTCCAAAACCGAAAACTCATAACAAAAGCTGTGCAACTGGCAAAAGCTTGCGGACTTCAGATTTCTCTTGATCTGACTTCGTACAATGTCGTACTGGAAAAACTCAACTTTCTGCAAGATTTCGTAAAAGACTACATCGACATATTGTTTGCCAACGAAGAAGAATCCAAAGCCTTTACCGGACTTGACAACGCCCGTGATGCTCTTTACCTGATGGCAGAAATCTGCAAAATAGGCATTGTAAAAGTCGGTCAGAAAGGCTCTTACGTAAAACGTGGAAAAGAACCGACCATTCATGTCGGAATATCTCCTCACAACTGCATTGACACTACCGGAGCCGGTGATTTCTACGCTGCCGGACTCCTATATGGTCTGGCCAACAACTTTTCCCTTGAAAAATCGGCAGAAATTGCAAAAATCCTTTCCGGAAACATAATATCGGTTGTAGGTGTAAAAATGAATGACAGGCAATGGTCCGACATAAAAAACGAAATAGCGATGCTTTAAGACATCGCTATTTTTTTCATTTTATTCTTTCTTTCTAACGCAACAGAAGGACAGTACCGGTTTTCACGACGGGGTCGTCATATTCCATTTGGCGGTATTTGAGGATGTATATGTAGCTGTCCTGCTTGCAGGGAGTACCGTTCCAGTTGCCGTCCCATTTTTCGTTCT
>JAZRZP010000006.1:0-107537 GCA_045601425.1 Bacteroidales bacterium | reverse complement strand
CCGACGCAAGGAAGATAATCAACGAGCAGAGCATGGGAATGCTATACGCATTGACCCCAAAGAAAGAATCCAAGACCTAATAAACAAACAGCGAACGATTCTCGCTGACGTTGAATATTTGGACTTGGATTCGGTTGCAAAATTACAACTTTTTTCTGATTCTGCGAAATGTTTTTTGAAATCATTGGCGGAGTATCTGTTTTTTTCTGCTCCAAGGTGTTGTTTTTTTTCTGTTTTATGACTATTATGCACCGGCTTTTCAGTTTTTTTTTGCAGAAAAGGATTTTTTTTAGTAACTTTGCAGAACGGTATGGAAATCGGTGATTTTTTTTAAATTGCTGATATACTGCGTTTTTGACAGATAAGGAAATGTTGGAATCACAATACACACCAGATTTGATAGAGGCCGGTTGCGATGAAGCCGGCCGCGGATGCCTTGCCGGACCGGTGTTCGCGGCTGCCGTCGTGCTGCCCAAGGACTACCGTAATCCTCGTATCGACGACTCCAAGAAACTGACTGCGACACAGCGCAGTGCACTGCGTACCGAAATAGAAACCGACGCACTGGCATGGGCGGTGGCTCAGGTCGACAACAACGGCATCGATGAGATGAACATCCTTGCGGCATCGTTCCATGCAATGAACCTCGCCGTGAAAAAACTTTCCCTGAAACCACAGTTCCTCCTCATCGACGGCAACCGCTTCCGCAACGAAACCGACATAGATTACAGGTTTTTCGTGAAAGGCGATGCCCAGTACATGTCCATAGCAGCCGCATCGATTCTCGCAAAGACTTACCGCGATGAATTCATGGAAAAAATACACGACCAATACCCACAGTACAACTGGAAAAAAAACAAAGGCTATCCTACGAAATATCATTACGAAGCTATTGCTAGATTCGGCATAACTCCCTATCATCGAAAGAGTTTCACTCTTGAAAAACAGCTCATGCTCAACTTTTAACAACAAAAATTCAAAACTATGTTCGAAAAAATCAGACAATTCCGTCAGAAGCACCTGCTCAGGCAATATGCCATGCTCCACCGCTCGAAGGAAGTGCATAACATAAAATCCACGAAGACCATCGGACTCATGTTCGATGTTACCGACGAAGCAACATGGAAAGTGGTGAACAGATTTTCCAACGAAATGAAGAAAATGGGCAAAGAAGTCCTGATTCTGGGCCGCAAACGGACAAAAAACATCGATTTCGTCATTACCAGTACCAACGTCATCGTGTGCGAATTGGAGGATTTCAATTTTTGGGGAATCCCCAAAAACTACCCCATAGGCAACTTCTTCAACCGCCACTACGACATACTGATAGATACCACCGAAAATCCGGACTTCTATTCCTACTACGCATCAGTGCGGACACTCGCCGATTTCAAAATCGCCCGCAACAAGAACGACAACGAAAAATATTTTGATTTTCTAATAAAACTCGAGGACGAAGACTTTTCCGTACTGTCGTTCCTGAAACAGACACTTCACTATCTTGACTTGATAAATTTAGAAAAAAAGTAACAGGTATTATGAAAACATCATTTACAGGCACAGGAGTAGCCTTGGTGACTCCTTTCCGCAAACAGGGCGGAAACATCGATTTCAGTTCGCTGGAATCGCTTATAAACAACATTATAGAATCGAAGGTCGATTACATAGTAATGCTCGGCACAACCAGCGAATATGCAACCATGACGCTGAAGGAACGCAGTGCCCTCGCCGAAAACATTCTTGAAATGATAGGCGGCAGAGTCCCAGTCGTAATGGGTATCGGAGGCAACGATACGCTGCAGATCGTGGATACCATAAAACATACCGATTTCACGGGCATTTCCGGAATACTCTCCGTGTCGCCATATTACAACAAACCTCAGCAGAGAGGCATCTACCTGCACTACAAAAACATTTCCGACGTGTCGCCGGTTCCGATCATAATGTACAACGTGCCCGGACGCACGGCTTCCAACATCGCGCCCGAAACCACCCTGCAGCTTGCCGAAGAATGCTCCAACATAGTGGCCATAAAGGAGGCTTCCGGCAACATGAACCAGATAATGCAGATTCTCCGCAACCGCCCCGAACACTTTTCGGTCATTTCCGGCGACGATGCCCTTACGCTGCCCATGATGGCGGCAGGCGCTTCGGGTGTCATCTCGGTGATTGCCAATACCTTGCCGGAACAGATGTCGCAGATGGTGCGTTGCTGCCTCAAGGGCGATTTCAAGAAGGCACTTCCTCTGCACAACCGGCTGCTTCCCGTAATGAATGCCCTTTTCGAAGAAGGCAACCCGGCTGGCGTCAAGGCTGCCCTCGAAATACAGCACAAAATATCCTCCGGATACGTACGTCTGCCTCTCGTAAAGGTGTCCAAAACACTGTACGGCAAAATTTCTTCACTGATAACCGATTTCGAATAATCGATGGATTCCATTGAACTAGTAAGACAGCGTTTTGCGAAGGACACCTTTGCAACCGAAACCACGGGCGTGGAAATATTGGACGCGAAGCCGTATTATTCGCGCTGTGCCATGAAAATCGGCGACAGGCACCGCAACGCCATGGGAACCGTAATGGGAGGCGCAATATTCACCCTTGCCGATTTCGCATTCGCCGTGGCTGCCAATGTCGAAAGCCTGCAGACTGTCTCAGCGAGCAGTTCCATAACATACCTCTCGTCGGGCAGGGGAGACAGCCTTTTTGCCGAAGCCCGTTGCCTGAAGGACGGCCGCAACGCCTGTTTTTTCGAAGTGACGGTATCCGACGAAAGCGGAAAGGCTGTCGCCAAAGTCAGCACCATGGGGGTAAAAATGCCGAAAGACAATCAGGAAAAACAGAAAGAATGATTTTTTTCCGTCACCGGTCATGTGAAAAATGCCGCCCGATGGGAAAATATAAAACTTTGAAACACAACTTGAACGGAAAAAATATCATTTAAAACTTGCAAAAACATGGCAAAATTGAAAAAAAACATGTATTTTTGCGGAATAGTTTTGGAAAAACAAAGTAAATCAAAATAATTATAAACTAAAACTCAAAGAAATGGGAGAATTTTTAACAAATCTATGGACGAATCACTCTACAGCAGTGATATTCATCGCCATACTTATCGTGGTAATTCCCTTTTTGATTTTCTATCTTAAGGAAGCAAAATCACATCCAAAGGGATTGGTGGCAGCAGCCCTCAGCAACATGGGCGAACGTTTCGGCTATTACATCATGAATGCCGTTCTGTTGCTGTTCATCGTTTCAAAATTCGGTATTCCAGATGAAACTGCCGGACTCATTTATTCGGTATTTTATTTCGGAATATACGTACTCAGTTTGGTGGGCGGTATCATTGCCGACCGTACGCAGAAGTACAACAAAACCATCCAGTGGGGTCTCATCATCATGGCACTCGGCTATGTGGCACTGGCAATACCTCTGTTCAGCCACAATGCCGACGGTATCATCGCCGACAGCGGCAACGGCTGGCTTGGAATCCTGATATTCACATGCTTTGCACTCCTCTGCATCGCATTCGGTAACGGTCTGTTCAAAGGCAACCTGCAGGCACTCGTTGGTCAGATGTACGACAACTTCGAAGCCGAAGCCGCCAAGAAAAGCCCCGAAGCACTGGCCGAAGCAAAAGACAAACGTGACTCAGGTTTCCAGATTTTCTACGTGTTCATCAACATCGGCGGCGTTATCGCTCCGTTCGTGGCTCCGGTACTGCGTACATGGTGGCTTAAAGCACACAATTTTATCTACAATGCCGACATGCCGGCTCTCTGTCATCAGTATCTCGCTGACGGTCAGGTAACTACCAAATTCACTGAAACAATGCAGGCTTCTTCGATAAATCCCGAAGCCGTAACCGATCTTACCAGATTCAGCTCCGAATACATCGAAGTTTACAACCAAGGCATACACTACGCATTCATAGCTTCAATGCTCGCAATGTTCATCTCTCTCATCATATTCTTCGCCAACAAGAAAGGATTCCCGCAACCCGCCAAGAAAGTTGCAGCAGAAACCGTAGGTTACACCGAAGAAGAAAAGAAAGCCATGGCAAAGGAAATCAAACAGCGTATGGCTGCATTGTTCGCAGTTCTCGGCATAGCAGTATTCTTCTGGCTGTCGTTCCACCAGAACGGACAGTCGCTGTCGGTATTTGCCCGCGATTTCGTGGATTCTCAGGCCATCGCTCCTGAAATCTGGCAGGCACTCAACCCGTTGTTCGTAATCATTCTCACCCCGGTAATAATGGTTCTCTTCGGCTCACTGGCACGCAAGGGCAAACCGGTTTCCACACCCAAGAAGATAGCAATAGGTATGGGTATTGCAGGTTGTGCATACCTGTTCCTCATGATAATCTCCATTGTAAGCAATTTCCCTTCGGGCGACGAATTCCGTTCAATGGACATAGCTCAAATGGCAGCCGCAGGTCTGGCCAAGGTTGCACCTTGGGTAATGATTGTAACTTACTTCTTCCTCACCGTTGCCGAACTTTTCATCAGTCCGCTCGGACTTTCATTCGTGTCTAAAGTGGCTCCGCGTCACATGGTAGGTCTCTGCCAAGGTCTGTGGCTCGGTGCAACAGCAATAGGAAACCTCTTCATCTTCGTAGGACCCATCATGCTCAACGCATGGCCTATATGGCAGTGCTGGGGCGTGTTCCTCGCAGTATGTCTGGTATCCATGACAATCATGTTCTGCATGGTGAAATGGCTCGAAAGAGTTACACAATAATCAGCAAGTGATACTTTTTAGTTGATTGTTTTTCATAATATTTGCTCGGGACTGCGTGTTTTTGCAGTCTCGAGCTTTTTTGTAGTCACAGATTTGACAATGTGGATTTTTTTTAGTAAATTTGCAGGCAGATATGATGCTTTTTCGGAATGGAAAAATGCTGTAAATAGTTGAATATAACTGCTTTTTGAAGAATATGAGCAATCAGGAAACGGAGAATACCGGTAAAAAAGCACCGGAAAAAGGCGGAAAAGACAAGAAAAGTCCGTGGCGCAAGGCTTTGAAAATAACGCTTCTTGTGCTGCTCGTACTTTTTTTTCTGCTCGTCGTAGCCGTTTCCGTCGCACTGTACGTCATTTTCACACCTCAAAAGATAACGGACGCCATAAATAGGTATGCCGATGATTTCCTCAATGCCGATGTGCAGTTCGAAAATGTCGACATTACTTTCCTTTCCACGTTTCCGACCTTTTATCTAAATGTAAATGACGGAGTCGTGGTTTCGAAAGCATTGGAACAGGATTCACCAGATTTCAGCCGTACGCGCGATACATTGCTGCGTTTTTCCACATGCCGCATGGAACTCGACCCTGTCGAATACCTTAAAACCAAGGACTTGAATGTCGCAGAACTTGCCTTTGAAGGCGTTTCGGCTTATGCTTTCGTCGATTCTGCCGGAAAGGCCAACTGGGACATTATGCTGCCTTCCGAACCCGACACGACGGAAACTGAATTCCTTCTCGAAGATTACATTCGTTCGGTGAATATACAAAAAGTCGTATTCCATACAAACAGGGTGATTTATGAAAACATTCCAGCCAAACAGGAACTTGCGTTCGACCATCTCAACCTCGACCTTTCGGGCAATTTCCGCAATTGGAAAACCGGTATGGATGTAACCCTTTCGTTCGACGGACTGAACCTCCGCAACGATACCGTACAGCTTGCAAGCAACCTTTACATCGGCCTGAAGACGAAGATTGATGCCGACATCTCGGAAAACCGCTTCGACCTGCACTCGGCCGACCTTCACATAAACGAAAATCTTTTCAGTATTAGCGGTTATGTGTCGCTGCCCGACACGGATCTCATCGACATGAACATCTGCCTGACCGGCGACATACCGGCATTGAACCTCGCCAAACAGCTGGTGCCGACCGAATATCTGCCTGTGCTGAAGGAAATTTCTTCCGATGGAAAACTTCAGATAGGCGCGCAGGTGGAAGGTACTTACGGGCGTGGCAGAATGCCCGACATAAATGCGGTGTTCTGTCTGGAAAACGCTGATTTCAAGTACAGCGGACTGAATTTCGGCATCACCGACATTGACCTCTCGGGAAATGCCAGCCTTTCGCCTGACGGATCCAAACCTTCAAGTGCCACGATAAAAAGACTTTCGGCAAAGACTCCGTTTGCAAGGATAGACATGGCAGCCAAAGTCAGAGACCTGCTCGACGACCCGTTCATAGACGGAAAACTCAAGGCCAGTGCAAGTCTCGGCGAAGCTCTGCATTATTTTCCGGTCCTGCCTAATGGCATGAAACTTGCAGGCAGTGCCGACATAGATATGAACATAAAGTCGCTGCTGAGTTCGGTTACCGATATGAAACTTGAGAAGGTGGCCGCCGATGCTGTCGTGGATTTGAAGAAATTCTCGCTGAAATCGCCAGCAGATACGCTTTATGCCGCTTTCAGCAAGGGAAACGTGAAACTCCATACCAATGCGGTCAATGACGAAATATACGGCAAGAAAGCTCTGATCGATGCAGACGTGCTGATAGATACTCTCGCCTTGCTGTATGCGGATTTGGCCAACGGAAAGATTGGAAATGTCGGCATCAAGGCACAGCTCGCACCCGATATCAAGGATGTGGTTACTTCCCTGATTGCGAACATAAAACTCAATAATCTGAAAATGATTACATTGGAGGACATCAACTTAACTTCGGCTTCAACAGGATTGGTTCTGCATTTGCAACCTTCGGAAAACCAGCATGGATCGCCTGTAATAAACTGCAAATTAAACACTTCGAACACAAAGGTAAATCTCGACAGCATACTGGCAAACATCGGCAGTGCTCAGCTGAATCTCAAACTCCGTCCGCTGGCCGAACGGAAGAAGGTGAGCGATACTGCCGTGGCAAAACATCGCAGGCAGCGTTACCGCAACCTGACACTCAACGAGACGTTGGACTATCTCCTCAAATCAATCGATACCGATTCGTCGGCAGGCGATACCGTGGACATGCTCCAGCAGTTCATGACATACTGGAACGTGGAAACCGACCTGCATCTGAAATCCCTGTCGGCACGCATGGATATGCTCAATTATCCCATAATGATGCCAAAGGCAAAAGTGGCGATTGACGGCCGCGACCTGAAATTTGAAGACACTCAGCTCAAAATCGGCCACAGCGACCTCGACATTTCAGGACGGATGAAGAACATACGCCGTGCCATTATGGGCAAAGACAAGTACAAAGGCTCGCTGCAACTCGGCTCCAAGAATCTGTATGTGAATGAACTCATGAACATTATGGCATCCGATGGAGAAGAAGAACTGCTCACAACGGCTGATTCGGCGACATTCGACACCTTGCCGATGGAAATAGTCGTGGTTCCCGACAACTTCGATTTCGACTTGGATGTCAACATCGGCGCGGTGCATTACAGTAAAGCCAATTTTAGAAACGTGGAGGGAAAGGTGGCTCTCCGCAACCAGTACATATTCCTCAACAACCTGAACTTTACCTCGACACTCGGCGACGTCAATACCACGCTTCTGTACAAGGCAACCGACAAGAGTGGGGCAGATGTGTCGGCTGAACTGAAACTCAACAAGTTGAACATAACGCAGGTAACCGAGCAGCTGCCTGTGGTGGACAGTATGCTTCCCATGTTGAAATCGTTCGAAGGCCTCATCTCTACCGATATCGTGGCTCTCGGAAAACTCGATTCCGGAATGAACATCGACATGCCGTCGCTCCTTGCTTCGTGTTACATAAGAGGCGACAGCCTTGTACTGCTCGACAACGAAACCTTCCGTAAACTGTCAAAAATACTGCTTTTCAAGAACAAGGAAAAGAACCTCATAGACAGCCTTTCGCTCGAATTCATTCTCAAAAACGGAGCCATAACGTTCTTCCCGTTCACACTGCAGATGGACAGATACAAGGTCGGCATACTCGGCATTCAGAACGTTGACATGACATTCGACTACGAATTTCACGTGCTGAAGTGGCCATTGCTGCTTAAACTCCTAGTCAGATACAAAGGCGACATCAACGACCTCGACAATGCCAAACTCAAGCTGCGCTTCGACAGGAATTACAAGTATTTCGACAACACTCAGAACAATTCCATCATACGGAAACAGGTTCAGGGCATTCTGCGAAAGGGCAGGAACGATGCCATGGGAGAATAAAGAATATGCTTCGTGCAAGTTTTTCACCTGACAGTGTACTAACGTACTGAAAAACGGAATCTTTAGTGGAACAGGAATTGATACAGGCAATTTTGAACGGTCAGACACAACGGTATTCCGAAATAGTGGACGAATATCAAGACATGGTCGCAAATGTGTGCTACAAGATCGCTGGAAAGGATATCGACATCGAAGAGGTTTCACAATGCGTCTTTGTGGCGCTTTACGATTCACTGCCACGTTTCCGTTTTAAATCAAAACTGAGTACATTTATATACAGAATAACGGTAAACGTAATATCGAAAGAACTGAAGAAAGGAAAACGCTACGTGCAGCAGGATCCATCCGATTTGAACAGGGAAAGTTCCGATTCCACCGTGGAAGAAATACTGATACGCAACGACCGCATGAACGAACTGCACAATGCCATTGCAAAGCTGAAATATGAACAGCGTGTTGCCTTGACAATGTTTTATTTCGAGGAACTTTCCTACAAGGAAATAGCGGAAGTGATGGACATAAGTCTCGCAAAAACGGAAACGTTGATATTCCGCGCAAAGAAAAATTTGAAAGAAATTCTGAGTAACCAAAAATAAATACAATGGATTGCAGACAGTTTTTGAAAGAATGGCAAAATGTTGACAGTGAGCAGTTTACGGCAGATCAGAATGAACATCTGGAAAACTGTGGCGAATGCCGTTCAAAAGTTGAAGCATACAGAGAATTCCTTGCCTTGCTGAAAGCCAGAAGCGTCACCACCTCGGCCGAACGGTTCACCGGAAGCGTGATGAACAGGATAAACCATGCGCAGCCGATCCGCCACAGCAACAGGAAAATATATGTTTCGTCAGCCGCAGCAGCTTTTCTGGCACTCATTACAGTCGGGTTGTTCCTGTATCAGGAAAGCGAAGCCAAGAACGCCGAAATAGCAAGTATGTTTACCAGCGTGTATTCATACAAAAATTCCCCAACCACCGAAAATACCTATACGGAACTGGAAATGATGGATTACATCCTCGATGAATTCGAATGATTATCAAAACAAAAAATATAAAGATATGAAGAAACTTGTTGTAACATTACTGACATTATGCTGTTTGACAGCAGTTTACACCGATTTGCAGGCGCAATGCGCCCAGCCGGATTCCTTGAAATGCACAGAACATGCCAAAAAGCACAAAAGGCCGATGCACAAGAAAAATCACGAAAAGCAACCTCTACGCCCCGATTTCGGACGCGAAATAGAAATGTTCGTGAAGGATCTCAGCTCGGAGCAAAAAGACCAACTGCACGAACTCTCGAAAATAAAAAAGCAGAAAATACAGGAACTGCGCAAGCAGAAAGGTGCCGTACGAGACTCCATCCGTGAGATGATGAATGTATCCGGCGACCAGTCGGAAAAATTGTTCCCAATGTTTGAAAGAGAAGCCATGACGAATGTCGAAATAGAAAAGGCCTACTATGAAAGCCGCATTTCAATGGAAGCAATCCTCACTCCGGAACAGCTGAAGGAACTTCACGAAAAAGTAAGCGTTTTTCATCAGAAAATGGTAAGAGATACCAATTCTGGAAAAAAACTGAAAAAATGGGGCAAGGCTAGGATGAAAAAACATACAGACAAACAATAATTGCTTTTTTAATCCATTTTTTTTCAGTCCAAGACCGCCCGTTTTGGACTGATTTTTTTTTACATCGCGGCAAAATTGAAACCATGGCGGAAATCTACATTTTGAAAAATGACGCAAAAAACTTGCGGCATTCACAATTTTTTCGTATCTTTGCAGTTTGTTAAACATACCACAAAAACCAGAAAACAATGATGAAACGAAGTACGCTGTTCTTTGCTGTGGCATTGCTAGTGTCGTGGTTCTGTGCTGAGGCACAGGAGTTTAAGTGTACTGTAAGTATCAATGCACAACAGGTCCAGACCAACGAAAAGAAGGTTTTTGACAATATGAAACAGGCCATTGAAGAGTTCGTAAACAACCGTAAATGGACGAACATGGAGTTCGAACAGGTCGAGAAACTGGAGTGCAACATAAGCCTCATCATCAGTGAGCAGACTTCCCTTACCGAATTCAAGGGGCAGTTGAGCGTGCAGCTCCGCAGGCCGGTTTACAATTCCAACTACACTTCGGGGCTGTTCAACTACGTGGAACCCGATTTCCAGTTCAGTTTCAACGAAAGCCAGCCACTCGAATTCGACCCGAACACATTCTATTCGAACCTTTCCATGACCATCGGATACTACTTGTATCTGATGCTCGGAATCGACTTCGATTCGTTCGGACCCAAAGGCGGCGATGCGTTTTTCGAAACAGCCCAAACCATATCGCAGACATCCAACAAGTCCGGTTACCGCGGCTGGAAAGCCAACGAGGGACAGAAAGCCCGCTACTGGCTCATGGAAAACCATACCAACCCCAACTACGAACAACTCCGTCAGGCATACTACTATTACCACCGGCTCGGTCTCGACATGATGACCAAGGACCAAACCGCCGCACGCACGAACATCATCGAAGCTCTTAAACTCGTGCAGCAGGTACACAAAAAACGTTCAAACCTGCTTGCAGTACAATTGTTCATGGATGTCAAGATATCGGAAATAGCAAGCATTTTCGGCCCTGCACCTCAGGAAGAGAAAAAGCAGGTTTACAACATCGTGCGGGAGGTGGCACCTGTGAATCTCAGCAAGATAAAGGACTTTAATCAATAATAAAAATAATAAAAAAAGTTTATAATATGTCACAAATTCCAATAGCAAAAGAGACAATCAACAAGATTGCACAAGCAAACAAAATTGCAAATCCGGGTAAGGCCTCTATCCGTGAGATGCGCAAGATGATACAGGATGTAGAAAAGGAAACCGGCATACGTTTCGTGAAAATGGAGATGGGAATTCCGGGACTGCCCGCCGCACAGGTCGGCGTTGAAGCCCAGATTGAAGCACTCCGCAGCGGTGTGGCTTCCATATACCCCGAAATATACGGTACCGCTGATTTGAAAAACGAGATTTCGCGTTTCGTGAAAAATTTTCTGGATATCGACGTCCCAACGGATTGCTGCGTGCCAACAGTCGGCTCCATGCAGGCTGGTTTCGCTTCGTTTCTGACACTCACACGCTACGATGCCAAAAAGACCAAGGTACTTTTCATCGACCCGGGTTTCCCCGTGCAGAAACAGCAGTGCCGCGTGCTCGGAATTCCTATGAAGACCTTCGACGTTTACGACTACCGCGGTGAAAAACTCCGTACCAAATTGGAAGAAGAACTGAAGGACGGCGACGTTGCATGTCTCATCTATTCAAGTCCCAACAATCCGGCATGGTTCTGCTTTACCGAAACAGAACTCCAGATAATAGGCGAAATGGCAAACAAATACGGTGTAGTGGTTCTTGAAGACGATGCCTATTTTGCAATGGACTTCCGCAAGGATTATTCCAAGCCCGGAAAGGCTCCGTTCCAACCAACGGTGGCAAAATATACCGACAATTATGTTCTCATGATATCCGGCTCCAAATCGTTCAGCTATGCAGGCGAACGTATAGCAATGATGGTGGTGAGCCCGGCTCTGTACAATAGGGAATGCCCCGATTTGGCACGCTTCTACAGCCAGACACAACTCGGCCGTGCGATGATTTTCGGAACATTGTACTGTCTCAGTTCAGGCACGGCACACTCGGTGCAGTACGCCATGGCAGCAATGCTCAAAGGCGCCAACGACGGTACATACGACTTCGTGAAAGACATCCACGAATATGGCGAAAAAGCACACATAATGAAGAAAATGTTCACCAACAACGGTTTCTACATAGTTTACGACAAGGATATGGGCGAACCTATCGGTGACGGTTTCTACTTTACGTTCTGCTATCCCGGATTCACAGGTACCGACCTGCTGAACGAACTCATAAAATACGGTATCAGTGCAATTTCTCTGGACATTACGGGAAGCACCCGTCAGGGAATACGTGCCTGCGTGGCTCTGGTTCTCCGTGAACAGTTCCCCGATTTGGAAGAACGTTTGAAACTTTTCCACAAAGATCACCCCGTAAAATAAGTGATATGTTTTCATGGTTGGAGCGAATTCCCGCACAGGGAGTTCGCTTCGTGTTTTTAAGAAAAACCGCCCGAAAGCCCACGGCTACGCAACCGCCTACATTTTTCACATTTTACCGTTAAAAAGTACTTGCTTGAAAATTACGTTTTCTGCAAAAAGAATCGTATCTTTGCAAACGTTTTTAACCGAGTTTAGAATAAATTTATGGCAGACGAAATTTACGAAACACCCGAAAATAAAGAAAAAAATACCATTGAGGAAAATGTCCGCAACGAAAACAACGACGGTACCACCATATCGCTCGACGGAATGTACCGCGAGTGGTTCCTGACCTACGCTTCGTACACCATCATGGACAGGGCTATTCCTACGCTCAACGACGGACTGAAACCTGTTCAGCGACGTATCCTGCACTCTATGAGGGAGTTGGAAGACGGAAGGTACAACAAGGTCGCCAACATCGTGGGCAACACCATGAAATATCACCCTCACGGCGATGCTTCCATTGGCGACGCTCTGGTAAATCTGGGACAGAAAGACCTTCTCATCGACTGTCAGGGAAACTGGGGAAACATACTTACCGGAGACGGTGCCGCTGCACCGCGTTACATAGAGGCGCGGCTTTCGAAATTTGCCCTCGATGTGGTATATAATCCCAAAATAACGGAATGGAAACCGTCGTACGACGGCAGAAACAAGGAACCTGTGGTACTTCCCGTAAAATTTCCCCTGCTTCTGGCACAAGGTACGGAAGGTATCGGAACGGCTTTCGCAACGAAAATCCTGCCTCACAATTTCAATGAACTCATCAATGCTTCCATAGCTTATCTGCGTGGCGAACCTTTCGAGCTGTTTCCCGATTTTCCGACCGGAGGACTTGCCGATGTGTCGCGTTACAACGACGGAGTACGCCGCATAAAGGGTGTGAACGACGTGTCGGAATCAGCAGAAGACATTTATGCCGACCTCGGCGACTTCGGCGACTTCGGCGATGACGACGAATCGACAGGAAGCCGTGGCAGAAAATCAGCCAAGGACTCCGCCAACGCAAGCCGTGTGAGAGTGCGTGCCCGAATACAGCAACTCGACAAGAAAACACTCGTTATCACTGAAATACCTTTCGGAATAACAACCGACGTACTTATACAGTCCATCGTGGCCGCCAACAATTCCGGTAAGATAAAAATCAAGAAAATCGACGATAACACCGCTGCAAGCGTGGAAATCCTCATACACCTCGCCCCCAACGTCTCTCCGGACCAGATGATAGATGCTCTTTACAAATTCACAAAATGTGAAGTGTCGCTTTCGCCGAGTTCTTTCGTAATACACAACGATTTGCCGGTGTTCATGTCCACCACCGAAATGCTGAAAGCGTCCACCGACAGGACAAAGGAACTCCTCCGTCAGGAACTTGAAATACAACTCGGTGAACTGCAGGAAAAATGGCAGTGGGTTTCGCTCGAAAGAATCTTCATAGAAAATGAGATTTACGAAGACATCAAGAAATGCAAGACCGATGAATCCATCAACGTCACTATCGACAACGGATTGAAGCCGTTTGTCAAAAACCTTATCCGACCAGTTACCATTGACGACATACTGCGTTTGAGGAAAATCCCGATAGAACGCATTTCCAAATACAATTCCGACAAAGTCAACGACATCCTGCTCGCCATCGAAGATGACCTGAAACAGGTGAAGGACGATCTGGAACACCTCGTCGATTACACCATAGCCTATTTCAGACGTATCAGGGAAAAATACGGAAAGGGCAGGGAACGCAAAACCGAAATACGCAATTTCGAAAACATAGAAGCCGTTACAGTGGCTGTGGCAAATCAGAAACTCTACGTCAATAAAAAAGACGGTTTCGTGGGCTACGGACTTAAAAAGGACGAAAATCTGGAATACGTGTGCGACTGCTCGGACATCGACGATGTCATTGCCTTCCGCAAGGACGGTACCTTCGTCGTATCCAAAGTGCAGGAAAAAGGGTTTCTCGGAACGGCAGACTGCAAGGAAATCATTTATGCGAACGTATTCCGGCGCAATGACGAAAGAACCGTTTACAACATGGTTTACAGTGACGGGGCATTCGGCAACGTGATGGTGAAACGCTTCTCGGTAACCGGCATAACCCGCGACAAGGAATACGACCTAACCAAGGGCACCAAGGGTACCAAGATTCTGTATTTTTCGGCCAACCCCAACGGTGAAGCCGAAGTCATAACCGTTCACCACAAGGCAAAACCAAAACTGAAAAAACTTCGTTTCGAATTCGATTTCGCCGAACTAGCCATAAAAGGACGTGCCGCCGCTGGTAACATACTCACCCGCAATGCAGTACAGAAAATAGTGGTGAAGGGCGAAGGTGTTTCCACGCTCGGTGCCAGAAGCATATGGTACGACGAAGACATAAAACGTCTCAACGTCGAAGGCCGAGGTATCCTGCTCGGCGAATTCAAAGGCAGCGACAAGATACTTACCGTCACCAAATCGGGATATTTCAGAACGTGCAACTTTGACCTCAGCAACCATTTCGATGACGATATGATTGCCATCAGAAAATACAACCCGAATACAATAATCACTGCCGTTTACCAGAATGGAGAAACAAAAAGTTTCCATCTTAAACGCTTTGTGGTGGAGGAGAAAAACCTTGGCAAAAAACTACAGTTTATCGACGAAGAACGCGAAGATTCGCTCATAGAAATAGCATTCGACACTTTCCCGCGTTTGGAAGTGAACTACGACACCGAGAATACAAACAAGAAGATTTCTTCAGAAATTCTGGAAGTAACCGACTTCGTCGGCGTGAAAGGCTTCGATGCACAGGGGAAGCGCATTACCACTTCAGTTGTCGAAAGATTCACATGGCTCGACCCGCTCCCCGAACCGGAACCCGAAACTCCCGAACCCGAAATGCAGGAACCTGTCAGCCTCGATGACGTGAAAACAGACTATGATTCCGACACCGAAGTTATTCAGACTACACTGTTTTAAATGATTATAACGTTTTCATTATGAAGATATTAGTAGTGCTGCCCCGTTTTCCGTACCCCTTGGACAAGGGGGACAAGTTGCGTGCCTACAACCAAATTCGCTGTCTGTCGCAGAACAACGAAATATACCTGTTCTGCATAACTCATGAAAAAATTGCAGACGATGACTTTGAGGAAGTCGGAAAGTATTGTGCGAAAACTGAAATCGTGCATTGTTCGAAATTGGCTACATTGTACGGACTGTTCAAGTCCGTTGTTACGGTGAATTCCCTGCAGGTAGGATATTGGGTAACTTCGAAGGCGATGAAGAAGTACCGCAAATTTGAAAAAAGCGTAATGCCAGACGTGGTATATTGCCAGATGATCAGGGTTATGAACCTTGTGAAGAAGTCGAAATGCCCGAAAGTTATCGATTTTCAGGATGCACTTTCCAAAAACACGGAACGGAGAATGCTTTCCTCAAGAGGCTTATGGAAACACGTTCTTCACTATGAATTCAAAATGCTGCGTTCGTGCGAATACAATGCCTTCGACATTTTTGATGAGATGGCCATCATTTCGAAGCCCGACAGAGATGCAATACCGCATCCGTACAGCGATAACATTGAAATACTTCCTAACGGCATCGATGTGGATTTCTTCAGGCCGATGCCAAGTGAAAAGGACTTCGACATAGTATTCTGCGGCAACATGCACTACACGCCGAATGTGGATGCTGCCAGATTTCTGGTAAAGGAAATAATGCCGCTCGTTTGGAAAAAATATCCGGAAACGAAAGTTCTCATATCCGGCATAAATCCCGATTCTTCGGTGAAGCGTCTCAAAAGCGGAAATGTAACAGTCTCTGGCTGGGTGGAAGATATTCGTAAGAGTTATTCCCGCTCAAGGATTTTTGTCGCGCCCATGCGTCTTGGCAGCGGTTTGCAGAACAAACTCCTCGAAGCCATGTCGATGGGGATTCCATGCGTCACCACACCTTTGGCCAACTCATCGCTCGGAGCCGAAGACGGAATCCAGATACTCGTTGCCGAAACAGCCGAAGGCTTGGCCGACGGCATTATGCAACTTCTTGAAAATTCCCGGTTTTCGCAAGACATCGCAGACAACGGTTTCAGATATGTTACATCTTGTTTCAGCTGGGAGAATAGCGTAGAAAATATTCTCGAATCTCTTTTGAAGAAAGCGATTTCGAAAAAGGGAAAGTAGGGCAGAGTGCCGGGTTGCGCATCATTCCACTCTGTTGCGGCGGTAGTGCGGAACCACTATCGTGCAGAAATACAGAAGCCCTGCCAGAACAACAACATCGGATACGAGGTATCCGAAACTGAACGATTTCATTTCGGCCATGGTGCCACCGAGAACTATTCCGAGTCCAAGTCCCAGATCCCACGCTGTAAGGTATGTCGATGTGGCTGTGCCACGCTGGTTGTGGCTTGCAAGATTTATGAACAGAGAGTTGAATGCCGGAAATATCGTACCGTACCCCGCGCCGCAAAGCAAGGCAATGAGCAGGAAAAGTGCATCTTTCAGTTCGGGAACAGTCGGATTGAAGTATTGACACAATCCCAGAAGCCCTATAGAAACCACGAGAATCACAATCCCTAAAATTACCGTTTCCGGAATTTTGTCGCGGTCAACCATTTTGCCTGAATACAGGCGAGAACAGATAAGTCCGATGGCATAAATGATGAAGAATATTCCGCCGCCGACTCCGAGCGACATGTTGTCGGCATACATTGCCACATAGTTGGAAATCTGTCCGTAGGGGAAAGCAATCAGAATGTAAGCCAATCCGCCAGGCAGACCTTTCTTCAGAATGAAACGGTCGAACGAAAGCGGAGGCCGGCGCAGCGGAGGCCGGAAACGGATCTCCATCTGCAAGGCAAACAGAACACCCGTAAGGCTGCACAGGAGGCATATCAGAAATATCATCCAGTAGCTTACCTGCCCGTGAAGCAGCAGTCCCACCATTGGACCTATTGCCATGGCAAGATTGGTGGAAACGCCGAAGTAACCAATGCCTTCACCGCGTCTCGAAGAGGGAACTACGTCGATTACGAGGGTGTTGCTTGAAACCGAGGTCAGTCCGAACGAAAAACCGTGCAGTACCCTTACCACGATGAGTGCTGTGAGCGTGGCCGAAACAATGTAGCCAGCAAAAACTGCCGTGAATATGCTGAATGCAAGTATGTACACGGGCTTGCGGCTGAATGTGTCCATTATGTATCCGGAAAACGGCCGTATGAAAAGCGTGGCTACGGTATAAGTCGAAATGATGATGCCTATAATGCCCTTGTCTGTAGTGAAATTCTCACTGAGATAAAACGGCAAAAGCGGCAGAAGCAGATAGAATGAAAAGAAATACATGAAATTCGCAAGGCACAAATAACAGTAATTCTTGTTGAAAAGCGGTTCTTTATGTTCAGTCGTATCCATGGCGTTCCATTGTTTTAGTCATTAATATGGTGAAGTAACGCACTTGCACCGTCTTTATTATAGAAAAAAACATTCAGATTTGAGATTATAAGTCTGTCATGTTGAAAAAATTTTTTCTGGAACTGTTTTTTTTTTGATTTTTTTTCGTAACTTTGCAAACATAAAAACACATAAAAAAATACAGAAATGGCTATACAACTTACAGACGACAATTTTGAAGAATTGGTAATGCAGACAGGACTTCCGGCAGTCATAGATTTCGGAGCAGAGTGGTGTGCACCATGCAAGTCCCTGTCCCCAATCATCGATGAACTTGCCGTAGAATACGAAGGCAAGGCAGTTATTGCCAAAGCAGATGTTGAAGAATGTGCAGGACTTTCGGCCCGCTTCAGAGTACGCAACGTACCCACTGTTCTTTTCATAAAGGGCGGTGAAGTGAAAGACAAGACAGTCGGAGCTGTCCAGAAAGCCACTTTGGTAGAAAAACTCAACGCAATCCTTTAAATCCGATTGCTGAACAAGAACCGTTTCGGCAGGTATCACATACTTGCCGAAATGCGTTTTTGCCGTCATCTCTACCGTGAATCACATGGAAATACGTGAGATTGAGCCCTATAAAAACCTGCAGTTTATTGCACGTCAGATAGTTGAAGGGTACATGGTGGGCTTGCACAAAAGTCCTTTCCATGGGTTTTCGGTGGAATTTTCCGAGCACCGTCTGTACAATTCGGGGGAATCCACGAAAAACATAGATTGGAAACTTTACGGTCGTACGGACAGGCTTTTCGTGAAGCGTTTCGAGGAGGAAACCAACCTGCGGTGTCAGATAGTTTTGGACACGTCTTCATCAATGTATTTTCCCGCAAACGGGCATGCTGATTTTGAAAATCCCGACAAAATCACCTTTTCGGTCTACGCTTCTGCCGTACTCATCGAAATACTGCAAAGGCAGCGCGATGCTTTCGGACTGGCATTCCTCTCCGATAGAATCGATTTTCAAAGCGAACTGCGTTCCAGCGTCACACACCAGACATATCTGCTTCATCACCTTGACACTTTGCTGAAACCGTATTCTCCGCGGGAAGACCTGCGGAAGGCGACCGCACTTTCCGAATCACTGCACCTTCTCGCGGAACGTACACACAAACGCTCGCTTTTTGTCATTTTTACCGATGCTTTCATGGAAAAGACCGAACAGGAACGGCTTTTCGACGCATTGCGACACCTGAGACACAACAGGCACGAGGTATTGCTTTTTCATGTCTTCGACGGGAAGAAAGAGGTGAATCTGGAACTCGGAAACCGCCCGTACACCCTCATCGACATGGAAACAGGCAGGCAGCTGAAACTTAATCCTTCGGAAATAGCCGGAAAATACAGGCAGCTCACCCTTGAACATTTTGAAAACCTGAAAAACCATGCCCTGCAGTATGGCATCGACTATGTTGCAGCCGACATAAACAAGAATTTCGGACAGATTATGCAGCCATACCTCCTGAAAAGAAAAAAAATGCTTATCTGACGAAAAAAATGCTTGCAATTGAAAAAAAAATCGTAACTTTGCAAAACAAATTGGAAAAACGTAAAAACACAATACAGATGAATAAAGTTATAAATACAGACAAGGCACCGAAGGCAATCGGACCTTACAGTCAGGCCATTTTGGCAGGAAACACATTGTACATATCAGGACAAATTCCAATCAATCCCGAAACAGGGAAGTTGGTTGAAGGCGGCATTACCGAACAGACCGAACAGGTGATGAAAAACATCGCTGCTATACTCGACGAAGCAGGCTTCACCTTTGCCGATGTGGTAAAATCCACATGTCTGCTCAGTACAATGGACAATTTCGCTCCGATGAACGAAGTTTACGGAAAATATTATCCACAGAACGCTCCGGCACGTGCAGCCTACGCTGTACAGAAACTTCCGATGGGTGTGATGGTGGAAATAGAAACCATTGCGGTAAAATAGTTTCGTGAAACACCGGAAACATGAAGGGCGCTGCAATACAATGTACCGCCCTTTTTTATTGAAAAACACCGTTTTATGAAAGTACTGATGATTTGTCTCGGCAATATATGCAGGTCGCCGCTGGCCGAAGGACTCCTGCGCAGGAAAGCCGAAGAACGGGGATTGGACATTGAGGTGGATTCCGCCGGATTCGAGTCTTGCAATCAGGGCATGTCGCCCGACAGCCGTACTCTTGAAAACGCCGCCGAAAACGGGCTCGATATCAGCTATATACGCTCAAGACTGTTCAGAACCGAAGATTTCGACAAATTTGACAGAATTTATGTCATGGACGACGGCAACTACCGCTCGGTACAGCGTTTCAGCCGCAATGACAGCGACATGGCTAAGGTCGATTACATAATGAATGCCGCATATCCGGGCAAAAACTGGTTTGTCGATGATCCTTATTATCTGAGCGATTCCGCTTTTCAGCGAGTGTACGACCAGCTTGATGAAGCCTGCGAGGCTATTTGCAACAACTATCTGAAAAACAAAACTTTATGATAAACGGAATCGAAGCGACCCTGAAAAAATGTGTCGTTCACAAAATCAACGCAAAACCGGAAAATCCTGAACACGAGGATATGTACGGCATTATTGCTTCGAAACAGGAACTTTCGCTCAACAGCGAATCTGCCACAATTTTGAAGGATTTTTTCTTTTCAGGGTTCAAGGCAAGGGAATATTACAACCTTTCTGGAGATGAAAGTCCTGAGGAAAATTTTGTCTATCAATGTGTTGCCAATATCTTTGAGACGACAGACTCCCTGTACGGCGAATCGCTCAAAATAGCACGGCATCTTTATGAACAGGGCGATCCGGCAAGAGTGAAAGGCGGGAACCTTTTTGTGACATATTTCGAAAACGTTACCGTTGACGGAAAAAGCACCGATGCTGTCGGAATTTTCAAGGTCGAAAATACAGCACGTTTCATGAAACTTTCGTTTGATGAGGAAAATTTCACCGTCGGCTACGACGAGGGCATAAATCTTGAAAAACTCGACAAAGGCTGTCTCGTATTCAATCTGGAGCAGGACAAAGGATACCTTGTGGCTGTAAACGACGGCATCGGACGCTCGGCAGGTGCACACTATTGGATTGACATGTTCCTGCAGGCAAGGCAGCGTAAGGACGAGTATTACCAAACACAGAACGTTATTTCGCTCTGTAAAGACTTTGTAACCAAGGAACTGCCGAAGGAGTACGAGGTTACAAAGGCCGATCAGGCCGTGATTATGAACAAATCGATGAATTTCTTCAAGGAAAATGACCGCTTCGATTTCAAGACTTTTGCCGAGGAAATTCTGCCCGACAGACAGGTGGCTCAGGATTTTAAAAAATTCAAGGAACAGAGAAGCATCGAAAACGACGTGGAATTCGACGACGGTTTTGCAATTTCGGAAAATGCTGTGAAGAAACAATCGCGCATGTTCAAAAGCGTGATAAAACTCGACAGAAACTTCCATGTTTACGTTCACGGTGACAGCAAATTTATTGAAAAAGGCTTCGATGACAGCACGAACATGCAGTATTACAGACTGTTTTTTCGTGAAGAAGAGTAATTTTATAATTCTGTAAATCAGTGTATTGGGTAAAAAAAAATTTTTTTTGCCAAAAAAATTTGGGCAGTTGCGAAAAAAATAGTACTTTTGCACCCGCAAATATGGCGAGGTAGCTCAGTAGGTTAGAGCGTCGGATTCATAACCCGGAGGTCACGAGTTCAATTCTCGTCCTCGCTACACGAAAGGAGAACCGCATTAGGTTTTCCTTTTTTGTTTATTGTGGCATTCTTTGATTTTTTTACTGTTTTTTTTGGCAAATACAAAAAAAACGCGTATCTTTGCACCTGAAAAACCAACCTGAAATTCAAGTTCCAAAAAGCTATTTTATTGAAAATAAAACAAATGCAAGAATATTGCAATTTTGAAAAATAGGTCGTTTATCAAGACTTTCATACAAATAAAACATATATAGATGTACACTAAAGAAGAATTAGCAAAGACTGCTCTTATAAGTTTGATTGAAATTGCCAAGGAATTGGGCATACAGAGAGCTTCTAAATTAACTGAAACCGAATTGATTTACAAGATTTTAGATCATCAGGCTGCCAATCCGGAGCCGCAAGAACAGAGAACGGAGCAGCAACGGCCGAAAAGGACTCGTCTCCGTCCGAAGCCGATTGCCGAATCTAACATGACCAAAAAGACAGAAAAAAAACAACAAAAACAAGCCGAAAAACCTGTTGAAAAACAGATTTCCATTGACGACCTTTTCCCCGACATCAACGTTGATGTACCGGTTCCCGAAGTGCCGCAGATTCCCGATATGGTAGCTCCGTCGACACGGCTGATACGCAAGCACCCCGACATCACGGATTTTCCTGCCGATTTTGCATTGCCCGAAGAATTGCTGGTTGCTGCTGCAACGACAGAAGAAAAACCGGCAGAAGAACCCGCCACGAATGCTGTCCCTGAAAATCAGCAGCCTGAAGTGAAGCAGCCTGAACATAAGAAACGTGGCCGCAAACCGAAGCAAAAAGTAGAAGAGGTTCCGGAACCAACAACACCCGAACCTAAAGCAGAACGCGTGGAAACTGGGCATAAAACTCCGGAAATCATCGTTCCACAATCATTTAAGGAAGAAAATGCCGAAAAGGGCGCTGCCGAGACTCCTACGCTGGATCAAATTCTGTCCACTCCGCAGGACGAAAAGACACTGGTGGTCGAAAATTCCCAGCAGAACCAGAATCAGAACCAGAACCAGCAGCAACGCCCCAAAAAACAGGAGTTTCCGTTTGATCTGGACGGCGTAGTCGAAGCCGAAGGCGTGCTCGAAATAATGCCGGAAGGTTACGGTTTCCTCCGCTCGTCGGACTACAACTACCTGAATTCGCCCGATGACATTTACGTCTCGCAGTCGCAGGTAAGACTATTCGGACTCAAGACCGGCGATACCATACACGGAACCATACGTCCTCCTCGCGAAGGAGAAAAATTCTTCCCGCTTATAAAAGTAATGGAAATAAACGGCTTGTCGCCGGAAAAAGTTCGCGACAGAATACCGTTCGACTCGCTGACACCGCTCTTTCCGCAGGAAAAATTCAAGCTCACAGGTCACCCGCAGGAAACTTTCTCGACCCGTATCATCGACATGATAACTCCGATAGGGAAAGGGCAGAGGGGACTCATCGTGGCACAGCCCAAGACAGGAAAGACAACGCTGCTTAAGGAGATAGCCAACGCCATTGCATTCAATCACCCCGAAGTATACCTCATTGTGCTGCTCATCGACGAACGTCCCGAAGAAGTTACCGACATGCAGCGCAGCGTAAATGCCGAAGTCATTGCATCGACGTTCGACGAACCGGCCGACCGCCATGTGAAGATTGCCAACATCGTTTTGGAAAAAGCCAAGAGAATGACCGAATGCGGTCATGATGTAGTGATAGTTCTCGACTCCATAACCCGTCTGGCTCGTGCCTACAACACTGTTCAGCCGGCTTCTGGAAAGGTGCTCTCTGGAGGTGTTGAAGCCAATGCCCTGCAGAAACCGAAACGTTTCTTCGGAGCTGCCAGAAACATCGAGAACGGCGGTTCGCTCACAATCATTGCAACGGCTCTTACCGAAACGGGGTCGAAAATGGATGACGTTATCTTTGAAGAATTCAAGGGTACCGGCAACATGGAACTCCAACTCGACAGGAAACTCTCCAACAAACGAATCTACCCAGCAATCGACATCGCAGCCTCAAGCACCCGTCGCGACGACCTTCTGATTGATGCCGATATCCTGCAGAGAATACTCGTGTTCAGGAATTTCCTTGTTGACATGAACTCGGTTGAAGCTATGGAATTCCTGAAAAAGCAGATGGCTAACACAAAGAACAATGCGGAATTTCTCTTTTCAATGGACAAATAACAGATTTTTAAATACTTAACGCAACGGATATGGATTTACCGAAAATTTCTTCGATAAGCAAAAAGATAGTGGTGGCACTGATAGGACTGTTTCTGCTGCTTTTTCTCGCGGTGCACCTTGGAATAAATCTGTGCCTGCTCCGCAGCGATGGCGGCAAATGGTTCGTAGATGCATCTAACTTTATGGGAACCAATTATGTAGTAAAAGTATTTGAAGTAGTACTTTTAGCAGCAATAGCCCTTCATGTTGTCGTAACATTACTGCTCCAGTTCAGGAACTGGAAGGCTCGCCCGGTACGCTATCACCGTCCGCAGAAGACCAAGACGTCTGCCGGTTCCAAATTCACCCTATATACGGGAGTACTTATATTCTGTTTTCTGATACTGCATTTCTGCAATTTCTATTTCGTGAAGAAAGGCATAGTGGAAGGCAAGTACATGGTGAAGATAGAAAACCTTCTTACCGAAGATTTCTCAAAGGACTACATGAATTTTGAAAATGGCGGAATGAGTGAATCCGAAGCACAGGATTTTATTGTCAAAGTGCAGGGAATCAGGCAGATAACCGAAAAGGCCGAAGCCCGCAATCTGGTTTCGCAGGACGGTCTCTGGATAACTCAGCTTTCAGCGGAAGACATTGAACCGGTGAAGGACGATTTCAAATTCCAGCCCGATTTCTATCACATGTCAGCAGAGCTGTTCCAGAACAAGGCGTACTCCATAATATACATCATTCTGTTTTTCGTGTTGGGAATACATCTTGTGCACGCTTTCCAGTCGGCCTGTCAGACACTGGGCCTCAACCACAACAAGTACAACCGTTTCATTGAAGTTTTCAGCTGGTGCTATGCCGCAGTCATAACGCTTGGGTTCACTGCAATACCGGTTTATTTCATGTTTTTCTTTTAAAAAAGACCGATCATGTCAAAATTAGACTCCAAAATACCCGAAGGACCATTGTCGCATAAATGGTCTAATTACAAGTCGAAACAGCGGCTGGTGAATCCCGCCAACAAACGCAAGCTCAACATCATAGTTGTCGGTACCGGTTTGGCCGGAGCCTCGGCAGCAGCTTCGCTTGGTGCCTTGGGATTCCATGTGGACATATTCTGCATTTCCGACAGTCCCCGCAGGGCACACTCCATTGCGGCTCAAGGCGGCATCAACGCAGCCAAGAACTATCAGAACGACGGTGACAGCGTGGAACGTCTGTTTTTCGATACCATAAAGGGCGGAGATTACCGTGCCCGCGAAGCCAACGTTTACCGCCTCGCCGAAGTAAGTTCCTCTATCATAGACCAGTGCGTGGCACAGGGCGTGCCTTTTGCCCGCGAATACAGCGGCTATCTCGACAACCGCTCTTTCGGCGGTGCTCAGGTTTCCAGAACCTTCTACGCACGAGGACAGACAGGCCAGCAGCTTCTGCTCGGCGCCTATGGTGCACTGAGCTGCCAGATTGCACGGAAAAACGTGACTCTCCACGAACGTTGCGAAATGCTCGACCTCGTCACCATAGATGGAAAGGCACGGGGAATAATAACCCGAAACCTCGTTACCGGCGAGATAGAACGCCATGCAGCAAATGCTGTCGTGGTGGCCACAGGCGGTTACGGAAACGTTTATTACCTTTCCACAAATGCCATGAACTCGAATGCCTCGGCAGCTTGGACCTGCCACAAGCACGGTGCATTGTTCGCAAACCCTTGCTATGTGCAGATACATCCTACATGTATCCCCGTAAAAGGCGACTATCAGTCGAAACTGACACTTATGAGCGAAAGCCTGCGCAATGACGGCCGGATATGGGTGCCGAAAAAGAAAGAAGACGTGGAAGCTCTGCGTGCCGGAACACTGAAACCTACCGACATAAGAGAAGAAGACCGCGACTACTACCTCGAACGTCGCTATCCAGCCTTCGGGAATCTGGTGCCGCGTGACGTGGCTTCGCGTGCCGCCAAGGAACGCTGCGATGCAGGCTACGGAGTAGGAAAGACCGGTCTGGCAGTATATCTTGATTTCGCATCGGCAATACAGCGTCTCGGAAAAGACGTCGTCAAGGCACGTTACGGCAACCTTTTCCAGATGTACGAGAAAATCACCGACCAGAATCCTTACGAAACACCTATGATGATTTTTCCTGCCGTGCACTACACAATGGGAGGCCTTTGGGTTGACTATGAACTTCAGACTACGATACCGGGATTGTTTGCTGCCGGCGAAGCCAATTTCTCGGACCACGGTGCCAACCGTCTGGGAGCGTCGGCTCTGATGCAGGGCCTTTCCGACGGATATTTCGTGTTGCCATACACCTTGCAGAACTATCTTTCCGATGAAATCTATGCGGAAAAGCCGTCCGTTGACACTCCTGAGTTCGACAAAGCCGAAAACGAAGTAAAAATGCGCATCAACCGCCTTCTGGCAGTGAACGGGTCACAGCCTGTGGACCATTTCCACCGCATGCTCGGTCATATCATGTGGGAATATGTAGGAATGGGTCGTACCGCCGAAGGCCTGAAGAAAGGTCTGGATCTGATCAGGGCCGCCGAAGCCGATTTTTGGCAGAATGTACTCGTTACCGGTAAAAACGAAGAGATGAATACCGAACTGGAAAAAGCCCTTCGTCTGGCCGACTATTTCGAACTTGCAAAACTCATTGCCACCGATGCTCTCCACCGTGAGGAATCCTGCGGAGGACATTTCCGTATCGAACATCAGACCGATGATGGCGAAACCATGCGCAACGACAATAATTTCATGTATGTCGCCGCTTGGGAATATCAGGGCTCAGGCAAACCAGAAGTCATGTATAAGGAAATGCTTGAATATCAGCATGTTGAAATTAAACAAAGAAATTACAGGTAATTATGGATTTTACTCTGAAAATATGGCGGCAGGAAAATGCCAAAGCCAAAGGCAGATTTGAAACATACAAGGTAGACAACATTTCTCCGGACTGTTCATTTCTGGAAATGTTGGACATTCTCAATAATTCACTAATAACCAACAAAATAGCACATCCGGTATGTTTCGACAACGATTGCCGTGAAGGTATTTGCGGAATGTGCGGACTGTACATCAACGGCCGACCGCACGGCAACGACGACGGCGTAACCACATGCCAGCTGCACATGCGCAAGTTCACCGATGGCGAGACAATATGGATTGAGCCGTGGCGAGCAAAGGCGTTTCCTGTCATCAAAGACCTCGTGGTCGACCGTGGGGCTTTCGACAAGATAATTCAGGCCGGAGGCTATATCTCGGCCACCACGGGTGGCGTGCCGGATGCCAATGCCATTCTGGTGCCGAAGGAAAATGCCGACAAAGCCATGGATGCTGCCGAATGTATTGGCTGCGGTGCCTGTGTGGCTGCGTGCAAGAATGCTTCGGCAATGCTTTTTGTCGGTGCCAAGGTGTCGCACTTCGCACTGTTGCCGCAAGGCAGGGTGGAAGCAGCTTCACGCGTTCAGAAAATGGTACTGAAAATGGACGAACTCGGTTTCGGAAGCTGTACGAACACTTATGCCTGTGAGGCGGAATGTCCGAAACAGATAAAACGTTCAAACATAGCACGCATGAATCGCGAGTGGATTGCAGCGCGAATCGGAAAGGAAAAATAAATATAAGGCTTGAGAGCCGCCTCCGAGGGCATTCAATGCCCGCAGGAATTGCAAGCCGTGTTTCTGCGGATTTGCGGAAAACTCTCGCAGAAAATACCACTTCGGTCAGGATACCGGTGATTGGCTGAATTGTAAAAAGATACCCGAAAAAGATCTTTCGGGTATCTTTATTTCTGAAATCAAGTCACGCACCTGAAAAAGTCTTGATTTATCTGCCGTTACTGATTACAAAATGACGGAAATCATGGGAGATCCCTTTTGAAAACATAAGGATAAAAAACGATAATTTATCAACAAACCGTGATACTATTAAAAAAAAAATCGTATCTTTGCGGGTTCAAAAAAATAAAAAAAACTTAAAAAAGACAAATATGATAAAATTGAGAATTTGCACCATCGCGGTACTGGCAATGTTTTTGTTATTCAGAGCCGGCGATGTGAAAGCACAATTGTCAGAAGATTTCTCTTCTGTAGCATGGCCGTATGCCGGTTGGGTTGGCGACACCTCCGATTTTTCCACTGCAACACAGACACTGCAGCTGTCGGCACAGACCGCGGCAACGTCGCAGTTTGTGGCAAAAAGTTACAGTTTTCCGGCAGCGGACTTGACTTACCCCGTAATGTTCGAGTTTGAAATTCTGACTCCGGCACCGACTTCCAACAACTATACTCTGGTATATCTGTGGGCCGACAGTTCCGACTGTGATGAGGCCGAGAACGCAATTTTCGTAACATTCACTACATCATCGGGAGCAGCCAAAACAATGCTTCTGTGTGAAAGAGTAAACGGTTACAACACGGTGGTTTTGCAAAGCGACACGGCTGTAGGTTATGAAAAACTGAACGTGAAAATCATAAAAGGTTCTGCAACGACGACAATGTTCATGAAAGTTTCCGACAGAACTTCGGGAAATTTGCTTCGTACAGATACCGTAAGCACTTCTCACACATGGTCGTCGAACATAAATCTTTCCCAAACAGGTTATTTCGGCTACGAAATCACACACACTTCATCATATTGGAACCGCTTCTACCTCGACAACATAAACTTCAGGGCCATGACCCCGGGCAGTGCCACCACTGCCATAACGGCCACCACCTCTAATGCCCAGCACGGTACGGTATCCGTTAATGGAAGAGACTTCCACCATGGCGACACCGCCATTCTCGAGGCTACGCCGAATACTGGTTATCTGTTCGATCACTGGCAGGACAACAACACTTCGAATCCCCGCATCATAATAGCCGACACAGCTGTTATATACCCCAATTTCGTGGCTTATTTCGTCGGCGATACCGTAACTCTTGAAGTGTTGAGTTCCGATACAAACCTCGGTACCTACTATGGCGGAGGCAGTTACCTCAGCGGGAAAAGCCTCACCATCACTGCGGTGCCTTTCATGAACGTTGCTTTCACAGGATGGAGCGACGGCGACACCACAAATCCGCGTCATGTAGTTCTCTCCAGTGACATGAACGTTACAGCCAATTTCCGCCGCATAAGCAGCAATCCCGCAACGAACTTCAACCTGCATGTTTCCAGCGCAGACAATACAATGGGAGTAGGGGCAGGAAACGGAACGTTCCCAGAAGGATGCAGCGTTGAAATAGCAGCCATACCTCTTGAGGGATACCGTTTCGCACGCTGGAACGACGGCAATACAAACAATCCTCGAACAGTTGTCGTTAATTCCGATTCGTCATTCGTGGCAATTTTTGAGGCAAATATGACCTCTGTTTCAGATGCCGACATGACAAGTTTCACGGTAAGCACCTTCAGAAATACGATTACCGTAACGGGAGCCAAAAATCAGCGTGTCCGCCTGTTGGACAACGTGGGACGCATATTGTTCACCGAACAGAATGCCTCCGCAGTGAAAACTTTCACTGTTCCCGCCTGTGGCACATATCTCATACAGGTTGCCAACCAACCTGCAAGAAAAGTAATTGTAGCGAAATAATTCGTTGATTGTCAGTAGAAAATATTAAACTGAAAAATAAAATATATACGAAAATGAAACTAATTAGAAATGCCGTTTTGCTTTGCATGCTCTTCTGTGCTTTGCTTGCAAACGCAAATCCTGTAGACAGGAACACCGCCACGCAGATAGCGGTTAATTTTTGGAAAAGCCATGCCTCGAAGCTTATGGCAACCGGAACTCCCGTCATTACGAATTACGCTTCGGCCAATGGTTTGAACAACATGTACATCTTTTCGATAGACGAAGGAAACGGTTTTGTCGTTGTTGCGGCAGATGACCGTGTATGGCCAGTTTTGGGATATTCTACCTCCGGAAACATCAATGGAGAAGGCATACCTGTAAATGCCAAGGAAATGTTGCAGAGCTTCGATGGACAGATTCAGTACTGCAAGGACAACAATCTGCCCGAGAACTCGCTTGTAACAAGCGAATGGCAACGGCTGCTGAACATGGGGAGTGGCGCAATGTCGGAAAACGGAAAAATTCGCGGCAATGGCCAGCCGTCATTTGTTCCCACTACTATCGTGAATCCGCTTCTGAAAACCCGATGGGATCAGGGAGCACCTTACAATAATCTCTGTCCTTACGACAACGCAAACGGAGAACGTACGGTGGTGGGTTGTGTGGCTACAGCCATGGCCCAGATTATGAAATATTGGAATTATCCTCAGCATGGAATCGGTTCGAAAACGTACACTCACACCACAGAAAGCAGAAATCCAAACGTGTCGTTCGGAACATTTAGCGTGAATTTCGCCAACACTACGTACGATTGGGCAAATATGCCCGACCAACTCACGAACTCGAGTTCAAACGCAGAAAAGACAGCTGTGGCAACACTCTCGTACCATTGTGGTGTTTCGGTGGAAATGATGTATGACATATCTTCGAACGGCGGCAGTTCCGCTTATACCAACGGTAATTACAACCCGACCGCCGAATACGCTTTCATAAACTATTTCGACTACAAAAGCACCACAAGTAGTGAATACCGTTACTACTACAACGATTCCGATTGGAACGACATTGTCAAAAACGAAATAGACAACGGCAGGCCGATACTTTACCGTGGAAGCACCTCCAATGGTGGCGGACATGCCTTCGTCTGCGACGGTTACGACGTTACAGGCATATACAATTCTTCTCTCTACATGTTCCATTACAATTGGGGCTGGTCAGGCAGATACGACGGATATTTCCTTTCCAACGCCCTTTATCCGGCCGGCGGTGGAATTGGAAGCAACAGCAGCAACTCTTACAATGACAACCAAGCCATCATAGTCGGACTCGAACCGAGAATAAGCCCGCTTGTCGTAACTCCTAACAATGCCGTATTTTCAGGACTTGGCGACACTGTGCTTGCCGTTGTCCGCTCCTCAAACAACAACTCTTCAAACTGGAGTGCTATGTGCGGCCAGTCATGGATACGCATTTCCGACCAGTCTGGCAGCGGAAGCGGAGTCATGACCAACGTGAAAATCATAGCAAGCCCCAATACCACAGCTTCTGCCAGAAGAGCCATAATCACTTTCACACAAGGCAATGAAAGCAAAACCATTGAGATAGTCCAAAGTGCAGGTTCGAACAGTCAACAGGGTGAATACGGAAATACCACTTCCAGTTACCTCAAGTGCATGGACGCCGGTATGGGATGCTTCATGAGAGGAGAAGCCTACGGCAATTTCACTCCCGGAGACACCATAAAGAGCATCTATTTTAATTCTTACTACAACTCTTCCTATCCGGATTATAACGGAAACCGTTTCAGAATAGAAATTTACGAGAACAATACAGCAAACCCAAGCATGTTCGGAGGATGGGCTCAAGCATCAGACGTGCTCGGACAGCTGGTACACACGCAGAATTACACACAGACGGCAGCCGGCATGCAGAGAGTCAATCTCTCTAGTCCGTACATCATCAATTCCAACAACTTTTGGATTGCAGTGTTCTGTGTCGATTCCACCCAGATTCTATATGGCTGCAAATACCTCACCACATTGTGTAGGCTTTCGGATTACCCTGTATCGGATTCCATTTACGGTAAGTGTCTGGCATATAAGGACGGATACCTTACAGCCATATACAGCGGTGTTTATGCCGATACAAGCAACATTTATGTTTCGCAGTCGAATGATGAATGGGTAATGGGATTCGACTTGGTTTCAAGAGTGGGAGCAACGCTGTACGATGTGACAGCTGTTTCTGAAAATCTCTCGAAGGGTGCGGCCATGGGTTCTGGAAGTTATGAAATAGGGGATACGGTTGTCCTTCTCGCTGTGCCCAATGCCGGCTACAGATTCAGCAGATGGAATGACGGAAATACCTCTAACCCGCGCAGCATCGTCGTCAATTCCTCAATGAACTGTCCGACCTACACTGCGTACTTTTTAACCGCAACCACCTACACGATAACGGCTCAAAGCAGCAACAACGTTCTTGGCAGAGTTTACGGTGGCGGCACTTATGTCAATGGCGATACGGCAGTACTTTATGCCATACCGGTACGTAACTGCAATTTCGAACGCTGGAACGATGCCGATACGACAAACCCCAGATTCGTGGCGGTCAATTCCAACAGAACGTTTACCGCAACATTCTCACAAGGTTCCGTAATTCACGATACCACCTATGCACACGACACGACCTATATCACCAACACTATCCACGACACCACCTATGTACACGACACGACCTACATCACCAACACTATCCACGACACTGTTCACGACACTGTGAACGTGGTTTTGCCGGTCGACTACAAGCATCTTCAGGTAAACAGTGCCGACATCAATAAGGGTCTTGCCGCCGGAAACGGCAGCTTCCCGGCAGGTACGAGTGTCGAAATTGCGGCAATACCGCTTCAGGGATATCATTTTGTAAGTTGGAACGACGGCAATACCGACAACCCGCGTATGGTGACAGTCACTGCCGACATTACATATACTGCCTCATTCAGCGAAAACACCACCGAGGTGAACATTCCTGACAAGATGAACTACACCATAAGCACTTCCCAAAAAAACATAACCGTTTCGGGTGCCGAAAACCAGCGTATCCGCCTTTTCGACAGTCTCGGACGCCTGCTATATACCGAACAGAATGCCCCATCGGTAAAGACCTTTGCAGTCCCCGTGAGCGGAACATATATGGTTCAGGTCGGCAACAGTCCGGCACAGAAAGTGGTGATAGTAAGATAGAAATCGCCTGAACCCCTATGAATACTGCAGTGCCGCAGAAAAGCGGCATTGCAGTTTCTTTTTGCAACATATTGATAATCAAATCTATATATCACGGTTAAAAATAAAAAAATAAAAACTTTGCAAAAAGTGGTTTTTACGAAAAAAAAAGCGTACCTTTGTAGAACCGTGTAAAATGCCGGTTTTAATCGTAACAAACTAATTATAAATATTTTAAATTAAAAAACAAGATGAAAACAGCTTATAACTTTAACGCAGGTCCTTGCGTTTTGCCAAAAGAGGCAGTTGAATCGACAATCAACGCTATCCGTGATTTCGACAACACTGGAATCGGACTTATGGAAATTTCTCACCGTACACCGGGTTGGGAACGTACAATGGAAGAGACTCGCCAACTTTGGAGAGACCTTTTGAATATTCCCGCAGACTACGAAGTATTGTTCCTCGGTGGTGGTGCAAGCACCCAGTTCATGACTGTTCCCGCAAACCTTTTGAACAAAAAGGCTGCTTACCTGCAGACAGGCGTTTGGGCAAAAAAAGCCGCAAAAGAAGCCAAGAACTTCGGCGAAACCGTAATCGTTGCTTCTTCTGAAGACAAGACTTACAGCTACATACCCAAAGGATGGAGCGTACCTGCTGACGCTGATTATTTCCACATCACTACAAACAACACAATCTACGGAACAGAAATCCGCAAAGACTTCGCAGCAAACGAAATCAACAACGTAATGCTCGTTGCCGACATGAGTTCCGACATCATGAGCCGTCCCGTTGACATCAAGAAATACGGTCTCATCTACGGTGGTGCACAGAAGAACGTAGGTCCTGCCGGCGTTACTTTCGCAATCGTTCGCAGAGACATCCTCGGAAAAATCACCGACCGCCAGTACATGAACCCGCTGCCTACAATGGTTGACTACCGCACTCACGCAACCGACGGTTCCGACGCTGAAAGAAAGAACATCTCCATGTTCAACACTCCTCCGGTACTCCCCATCTTCGTTATGCACGAAACTCTGAAATGGGTAAAGGAAACCATCGGCGGTGTTGAAGAAATGAACAAAATCAACCTCAAGAAATCTGCAATGCTTTACGAAGAAATCGACCGCAACACCATGTTCCGCGGAACAGTTGAATGCAAGGAAGACCGTTCTATCATGAACCACTGCTGGGTAATGGCCGAAGGTCGTGAAAACCTGCAGGATGCTTTCATGGCATTCGCAAAAGAACGTGGCATGGTTGGTATCAAAGGTCACCGTTCGGTAGGCGGATTCCGCGCTTCCCTGTACAATGCCTGCACAATAGAAGCCGTTGAAGCCCTCGTTCAGTGCATGCAGGATTTCGAAAAAGCAAATAAATAAAAAAGCAAATCAGGAAACATACAACTGATAAAAAAAACACATTATGAAGATTTTAGTAGCAACAGAAAAACCCTTCGCAAAAGTAGCCGTTGACGGCATTCGCGAAGTTGTTGAAAAGAATGGTCATGAACTGGCTCTTCTTGAAAAATATACCGATGTCAACGATTTCTACGCAGCAGTAGCTGATGCAGACGCTCTTATAGTACGTTCCGACAAAGTTACCAAAGAAGTCATTGATCACGCCAAGAACCTGAAAATCGTCGTTCGCGCCGGTGCCGGTTACGACAACCTCGACCTCGAAGCCTGCACGGCAAGAGGCATAGTTGCAATGAACACTCCGGGTCAGAACAGCAACGCCGTTGCCGAATTGGTTATGGGTATGCTGGTTTTCGCAGTTCGCAATTTCTACAACGGAAAATCGGGTAGCGAACTCATGGGCAAGAAACTCGGTATCCTTGCTTTCGGTAATGTAGGACGCAATGTGGCACGCATCGCCAAAGGTTTCGGCATGGAAGTTTATGCTTTCGACGCATTCCTTACCGCTGACCAGATCAACGCTTCGGGCATTGCAACAGCCGTTGCCAATCAGGAAGCCCTCTTCGAAACATGCGACGTCGTTTCACTGCACATCCCTGCAACTGCAGAAACAAAACAGAGCATCAACTACGCTCTCGTAAACAAGATGCACAAAGGCGGCATACTCGTAAACTCTGCTCGCAAGGAAGTCATCAACGAAGCCGAACTTATCAAGCTCATGGCTGAACGTACTGACCTCAAATACATAACCGACATCATGCCTGATGCAGACGCTGAATTCAAAGCATTCGAAGGCCGCTACTTCGCTACTCCCAAAAAAATGGGTGCCCAGACCGAAGAAGCAAACATCAATGCCGGCATAGCTGCTGCAAACCAGATTTCCGATTTCTTCAAAACAGGAAACAAGAAATTTCAGGTTAACAAATAAGAAAAGTCTCTGACTTAAATACAATCCCGAAATCATAACAGGTTTCGGGATTTGTTTTCACTATGGTAAAATACAGCGAGCTGTTCGTATCGTTCTTCAAGGTAGGCACTTTCACCATCGGTGGCGGATATGCCATGATTCCCCTCATGCAAAACATTGTGGTAGAACAACATAAATGGATAGGAGAGGAGGAATTCATGGACATGATATCTTTGTCGCAGGCCATGCCCGGAGTTTTTGCCGTGAACATGGCTTCCAGCGTGGGCTACAGGCTCCGCGGAGTGAAGGGCGCTGCGGTCGCCGTTGCCGGAAACATCGTGGCTCCGATAGCCATAATACTGCTTCTGGCAGTGTTTTTCCGCTATTTCAGCGATAATAGGACTGTCGCAGCGATTTTCAGGGGCATACGTCCGGCCGTGGTCGCACTCATCGCCTCACCGGTATTCTCAATGGCAAAAACGGCGAAAATCTCGTGGTGCAACGCTTGGATCCCCGTACTTTCGGCACTGCTGATATGCCTGTTAGGTGTGTCGCCGGTGGCTGTCATACTGGCCGCCGGACTGCTGGGATTCGCTTACGGCAAAATAAGCGGCAGGAAAGGAGGCGTGCAGTGATTTTCCTCGAACTTTTCCTGACTTTTCTCAAGATAGGCATCTTTACCTTCGGAGGTGGCTACTCTATGGTGGCACTGATACAGAACGAGGTGGTGGTGAATCACAGATGGCTTTCGGCCGAAGAATTCACCGACTTGCTGGCAGTGAGTCAGATGACGCCGGGTCCAATCGGGATAAACACCGCTACCTACACCGGTTATACGGCTATTGTGAATGCGGGATTCGATTCGTGGATGGGTGTGCTTGGTGCCTTGCTGGCCTCGGTTGCCGTAATTCTGCTGCCCGTAATCGCGATATTGCTGATGTTCCGCTTCCTGCAAAAGCATAAGGACAATTTTATCGTACAGACCATAATGTCGGTTCTGCGGCTTGCCGTGGTGGGACTCATAGCCTCGGCCGTGGTCTCGCTTGTCTCGCCCGAAAATTTCGGTACTTACGACCAGAATTCCAAGGAGTTCATCATAAGCATAGCGATATGTGTGTCGGTGTTCGTGGCTTCGTGGAAATTCAAGAAAAGTCCCATTCTTCTTCTGCTGCTCAGCGGTGCCGTGGGACTGCTGTGCTTCGGGGTATTCTGAAAAAATGCAGTCGTATCGATTTTTTTTCGTATCTTTGCAAAAGCGATTCATGCTGTAAAAACAGCAAAAAAGAAAATAGAAATAAATTTTTAAACTAACATATTATTAATCAGGCGTTTGCTAACAGATTAAAATGAAAGATAATAACGACATAATACGAAATTCTATTGATGCAGCCTTTCTTATGGAGGTAAAGAACATTGTTGAGCAAGGTCGCCAACAAGCATACGCTTCTGTAAGTCAGCTGATGATTGAAACCTATTGGAAAATAGGAGAACGTATTGTGTTGCAGGAACAGAAAGGAGCTGATCGTGCCGAATATGGAACTCAACTTATTTCACAACTTTCAGCGGAATTGACGCGGACATACGGGAAAGGATTCAGTGGCAGATATCTGAGAGCTTTTAGACAATTTTATCTTGTTGTTCCAGATTTTAAGATTTGGAAATCACGATTTCCAAATCTCACTTGGACACATATTCTTAAAACTTTACGAGTAACTGATTCCACAGCCATTCGTTGGTACTTGTCAACTGCTTCGCAGGAAATGTGGAGTGTACGCACGCTTGACAGAAACATTTCCACACAATATTATGAGCGTCATTTTAAGCAACCGCAGTTGGTGGAAAATACCGAAAAAGACAATAATGTTGACAAGTTGGAAATTCTAAAAAGCCCAATAATGGCAGAATTTCTTGGATTCAAGCAAAATACCGACTTTACGGAAACCGATTTGGAAAAAGGACTGATCCAACATCTTCAAGACTTTCTTGTAGAATTAGGTCGAGGATTTGCTTTTGTTGCACGGCAACAGCATATTTTCACCGATGCCGGTGATTTTTATATCGATTTGGTGTTCTACAACTACATTTTGAAATGTTTCGTGCTGATAGATTTGAAAAAGGGACAGATAACTCATCAGGATGTAGGGCAGATGGATATGTATGTACGAATGTACGATGACTTAAAACGTACGGAAGGCGACAATCCGACCATAGGAATAGTACTTTGTAGCGAAACGAGCAAAGACATAGCCCGATATTCTATATTGCGGGATAGCGATAATTTATTTGCTGCTAAATATATGCCTTTGATGCCTACCGAAGAAGAACTTCGTAGGGAAATAGAAGCACAAAAAGAATTGTTTAACTTACAAAACGAAAAATAAATAGAAATAAATTTTTAAACTAACATATTATTAATCAAGCGTTTGCTATTTATTCGGCACAGCTCTGAAACCTGAGAAATTTTAGAAATGTAACGCCTAGAGTAAGTCTGCGAACGTCTGCGCTTTGCGTGGACGGCGTCTTATCTGGTGTTACGGGCAATTCTCAGGGCCTCAGGGCGTGGATAAGACAAAGTCCGCGTTTTTTTGTGGCCCACAGTGAAAGCCTGTAAGCTGAAAAAGATAAGCACTCGCTGAAAGGCAAATAGAAATGTATGATAATCATTTTGGAGTTTCATTAACTCGTGATATTGTGCTATCCGCAAAGCAACAAGGATATGCAGCAATATCAAAATTATTGGATTCGGTAACAACTGTTGCTGATTTGGTTTTTGTGTTGCAAAACTTAGGAAATTTACCACCTGATTTTGGAGATGAGTGTTTCGCCGAATTACTAGAACACGAAAACAAGGATGTACGACTATGGGCAGTTAAGAATTTGGGCAAACTTAAAACATTGACAAATTTAGCTCGATTTAAGGCAATAGTGGATAATGATCAAAGTACGATAGTTAAACGAGAGGCTGTTTCTGCTATAGGAAGAATGAGAAATGATTCAACTATTCCCATTTTATTTGAAATATTACGAAATCCGGATCCTAAAATAGTGTGTCAAGCAATAAGAGGATTGTTGGTTTTTAAGGGGAATCATGATGTTGATGTGCAACTAAAAAAACTTGTCAATCACGAAAATGAAATGGTTGTTTCAGTAATCAAAAAAGAATACTTTGACAAATATCATAGTAAATCAACTATCGCACACACGGAAACATTTCCATATTTAATAAATGTCGTAGTGAACGGCGATGTCAGAGATGTTTTGAAATATGTTCCCGATGAAAGTGTACATTTAACGTTCACATCACCTCCATATTATAATGCTCGTGACTATTCTATTTACACAAGCTATGCTGCCTATTTGAACTTTTTGAAAGAAGTTTTCAAAGACACATATCGTATAACAAAGGAAGGCAGATTTTTAATCGTAAATACTTCGCCAGTAATTGTTCCTCGCGTCAGTCGTGCACATTCAAGCAAACGTTATCCTATTCCATTTGATATTCATCATGATCTGATTGAAATGGGCTGGGAATTTATAGACGACATAATTTGGATGAAACCAGAATATAGTGTTAAAAACCGCATTGGAGGGTTTCAGCAGCATAGGAAGCCGCTAGCTTACAAGCCCAATACAGTAACCGAATATCTCATGGTTTATCGCAAGTATACTAACCGTTTGTTGGATTGGAATATTCATCAATATAGTAATGATATTGTTGAACAAAGTAAGGTTGCTGATGGTTTTGAAACCACCAATGTTTGGCAAATCAATCCTAAACCAGATAAAGTGCATTCTGCAATTTTTCCTTACGATTTGTGTAAACGGGTAATTGAATATTATTCGTTTGTTGGGGACTTGATTTTTGACCCTTTTGGAGGTAGTGGAACATTGGGAAGGACTGCCAAAAGTTTGAACCGAAAATTTTTTATGACAGAAAAGAATCCACTATATTTTGATTACATGAAATCATTCCCCCGAGAAGATATTCCTTCACAAAAAACAACTGAATTTTTGACACTTGAACAATTTATAAACACAATATTATGACACTGAAAGAACACGTTATAAAAGAAATTGTGATGCGAGTAATCAAATCACAAGATTATCGTATAGAAATAGTAAATCTAATAAATGCTGAATTTCTACAATTCTCAATAGATTTTTTTAAACGAATAGTTGCTGCAAAATTAAATTCAGAATCCATAACCATTGATTGGTACAAAAAAACATTTATTAGCGATGAATTATCATCAGATGAAATCGCTATAAATTCCGGATTGAACAAGAAAACCATAAGTAATATGTATCGTTCTGCAACAAAACAAATTGTTATTGAAGCGTCAAACGAGCATTTTGATACTTTATACAACAGCATTCTTGCTCTGGTCAACAATGAACAGGATATAGATTTGATATTAACAATAAAATTTCAAGGTGTAAGTGTTGATTTGAATGTCAGTGAAAGCCTAATTGTCATAAATACACTAGCGGTAAAACGTGCAGCTTTACGTGGAGGATTATGGAGTACTGCAGGAAAGCAGGCTGAGAAAATCATAATGCTGACATTGTGTAGATTGTATCAAGTTGATGCTCAATATTACAATGCTGAACATTTCGTAAAGAATAGATCTCTTGATGTTGACAGAGAAATAGATTTTTACCTAAAAAATGGGCAAAAAGAATTCAAGTGTGAAGTAAAACTGATGGGGCAAGGGAATCCAGAAAGTGCTGATGCAATTATTGCTAGAAATAGTAGTTTATTTGTTGCAGATACACTTTCTCAGCAGAACAAGAACCAATGCGACCAATTAGGGGTATGTTGGGTTGCTTGCCGTGACAACGAAGGGTACAAACGCTTTAAAATCGCATTGGAAAAATTTAATATACCATTTACAGATTATAATGGAGATCTTGATTCAGATTTACCGAAAATATTAGAAGATTTATTGTAGATAGGTGATATTTAAGTTTCTCAAATTTACGACATTACGATTTGAATTTCATGTACAAAAGTGATTATTTTTGACTTCTATATGAATTTGGCACTAATATCTTATTGTTTGAAACAAGCGGGGGAAAAGGAGAAATTTTTCATCTACCGACCGCCGTTCCTGAACTTTTTCGGGCTTATGCCCACGTGCGACGAGAAATACTTCCCGAAAAACGACTGGTTGGAGAAATTCAGTTCGTTGGAAATCTGCTGCACGGTGAGGTTCGAGTCGTGGAGGAGTATCTTGGCTTCGGTAATCACGAACTCGTTTATCCATTCGCCGGCCAGCCGGCTCGAAACCTGCTTTACAACCGAAGAAAGATATTTGGGTGTGATGCCCAGCCGCTGGGCATAGAATTTTATGGAACGCTCGCGTTTGAAATTGGCGCCCACCTCACGCAGAAACTGCTCGAATATGCTTTCCTGATTGGTTTTTACAAACTCCTTGTTCATGATGCTCTGGCCGTAAATGTTGCACACTTCGAAATACAGTGCGGTGAGCAGGTTTTCCGAAATTTCCTTGTAAAAAAGGTTGTCGTTGTCGTTCAGTTTCGGAAGCACCATCCCTACATAATTTTTTATTACCATCTCCTGTTTTTCAGTAAGTTGTATACATGGGTTGCTGTTTACGTAGAAAAAAATGTCCATCATTCCCACGAGCCTAGTCAGAAGTTCGTTCACGAGATCTGTTGAAATGAGCAGAATGTGTCCCTGTACGTCGGGCGAAAGTTCCAGAATCTGCAGAAACTGGTTGGGCTGATATACCAACAGCGAACCGTTGCACACTTCGTACTCGCGGAAATTCAGATTCACGCGGCATTTTCCCGAAGTGCAGAACACGAAAGCCGCCATGTTTACGCGCATCATCTCCTGAAACTTTTCCATCCTGACATTGCTCACAATAGCCAACTTGTTGGTAATGAAGTCAATATGGTTGAGCTCGTTCCGCTCTTCAAGCAGATGTTTCAGCGCTTCTATGTCGAAAATGTTTTTCATGACCATGCGATTTTGTTTTGCAAAAGTACAAAAAAAAGAGGAATTGCAAAGAAGGATTTTTTTTCGTATCTTTGCAAATTATTTTCAAATGATTTTTTTCATGAAAAAAACAGCATTTATACTTGCAGCAGTGCTTTTTACCGCATCGGTATTTGCACAGAACAAAAGCGGTCTGGAAACGAAAATGTTCATCAAGCGGCTGTCGGCCGACAAATCCGTTACAGCAATGGAGAAGGACGATTTTGCCCAGAGATACAATCTTCGCCGTCAGGACGGAAAATATTTCGTGGGAGTGGTGGCAAAAGTCAGTGAAGATTTTTCGGCCGGAAATTTCGTGCAGGAAGGCATAGTTACCGGATCGCGGATAAAGAACATTGTAACGCTGCAGGTTCCCGTCGAAAAGCTGCGTATTCTCGAAAACAGTCCCGAAATTCTGCAGTACGACATAGCCCGCCGCGTTTATCCCACCCTCAACAAGAGCCGTACCGATACCAAAGCCGACAGCGTGCAGCTCGGTCTCGGCCTGCCTTCGGGATTTTCGGGCGACGGCGTTCTTGTCGGCATCACCGACTGGGGCTTCGACTACACTCACCCGAATTTCTACGACTCCACTCGCACCGTTTACCGCGTGTACAAGGCCTGGGACCAGTTCAAAACCTCGGGTCCGCACCCGTCGGGATTCACCTACGGCACCGAATTCTCGACAAAGGAAGATCTGCTGGCAGCCAAATGCGACACCTCCAACATATACGATTATGCGACACACGCCAGCCATGTGGCAGGCATCATCGGCGGCAGCGGTGCCGGTACCGAATACAGGGGCATGGCTCCCGGTGTGCAGTACATGTTCGTTTCGTTCCTGCTCGACGAAGCTGCGGCTCTTGACGCCTTCTCTTGGCTCAGAACTCAGGCCAGAGACGCACATAAACGTCTCGTAATTAACATGAGCTGGGGAATGTACTGCTTCGGTACCATGGACGGTACTTCGCTTCTCAGTCAGGCCATCGATGCATATTCCGAAGAAGGCATCGTTTTCGTTACAAGTGCCGGAAACAACGGCGACGTGGATTTTCATATCAAGAAAGTTTTCGACACCGTCCCCGACACACTTAGGACAATAATAAAATTCAGCGGCGGAGTAGGAGAGGGCATAGCCCTTTGGGGAAGCGTCAATGGCAGCTTCAAAGTCGGAATGGCAGTTTCCAACAACGACACCATCATACATACACCGTTTTTCAATACTGCCGATACGTTGAACGGATACTATTCCGATGCCATCATAATCGGGTCTGATACTGTAAGATACGATGTTTCATGGGAAAATGCAAATTCCAACAACAACCGTCCGCACGCATTCATAAACATTTCGGAAACGAGGAACCTCGCACACCTGTTCTTCACCTCACAGCCAGGAGATACCGTCCATGCGTGGAATGTTTACAACAAGGAAAACCATGCAGGAAACACAGGGGTGGCCTTTGTGTCCAACAACCTGCACGGATACAGCAACGGTGACCATTTTTACGGCATCAGCGAACCTTCCACAGCCAACAGCTGCATCACGGTGGCTTCCCACATTGCCGACCACTACCTCAACGACACAACTTTCATAACAGGCGGCATTTCCAATTTCTCAAGCTATGGCCCGACTGTAAGCGGTGCCCGAAAACCCGATATCTCGGCACCTGGTGCGGGAGTAGTATCGTCCATGAGTTCCTATACTACGGAATCCTATACCCAGAAAACCTTTGTCTTTTTCCACGGCCGTTCGTACAAATTCGCAGCCTTGTCGGGAACCTCGATGGCTTCGCCGACAGTGGCAGGTGCCGTGGCTCTCATGCTCGAAGCAAACCCCAACCTTACACCAGCACAGATAAAGAACATCATAGTCGAAACTGCACGCAACGACGACCGAACCGGCAATATAGCAGCTTCCGGCGACCTGCATTGGGGTCATGGCAAACTCGACGTGATGGGTGCCGTGAAAAAAGCCTTGCAAATGGCCGGCATCAAACCTGTCGTGGAAAAGAACAACCTGAAAATCTATCCCAATCCCGCCAGCAACTGCGTCTTTATTGAAAATACCGACGGTACCGAACCTTTTGCGGTAAAAATATTTTCACTTGACGGCAGACTGGTGAAATCTGAAAATTACTCAAAATCAATGATTTCCGTAGCCGACCTCCCTGCTGGCGTTTACGTGCTGCAGGTCAACTCTCAAAACGAATCCAACTCGTATAAACTTCTGATTGCAAAATAAAAATGATAATAAGCGTTTTCAAAAAGGACTACATTCCGCAGCTGCTTTTCATCACAATCATTTCGGTACTGCTTTGGCTCAAAGCATTTCTGCATCCTGAACTTCTGCCGGTAAACATAGAGCCGTATTCGCTGTTCTATGGTTCAATGGCGGTTTTTGCCGCCAACCACATGCCGGCAGCCGTCATCATAAGTTTTTTCATGATCTTGCTTCAGGGATTATTCCTCAATTATATATTGGCGTACAACAAACTCTCGAACCCCATGTCGCTGTTCCCGATGTTCATCTACGTCGTTCTGATGAGCGTTCAGTTCAAAAGCCAGACTTTTACTCCGATGCTGTTCACCAACATGTTCCTGCTCATGTCACTGCACAACATGCTCCAATGCTATAACCAGTCCATTTCTTACGAAAAGATATTCAATGCTTCCTTCTGTCTTTCTCTCACTTTCCTTTTCTATTTTCCGGCCACATACCTCATTGTCCTGATGATGCTCGTACTTGTAATTTACCGTCTTTACCATTGGCGCAAATGGGTAGTCATGATACTTGGAATAATAGCACCTTTTTTTGTGGTGTTCACCTATTTCTTCCTCACCGACGGCCTTGAAACTGTATTTTCAGCTCTTTCATCAAAAATGCTCAGAATTTCGCCGTCTGTCAGCGTGACCAATGTCGGAGAAGTATGCATAAGTGCGATATTCCTGATATTCATATTTGCATCTTCCTTTGCCTCCGTGGGGCGGATTTCGAACAATGTCATCATCTACCGCAAGAAAACGACCATTATCTTACTGCTGTTCCTGCTCGGTATAGTATTCTCGTTTTACGAGACTATACTGCCTTTGAACCTGCAGAATTTCGCCATTCCGATGACTTTCACCATGATGATGTTTTTTCTCTCGCAGAACAAGCCGAAAGTTTCCAATACGGTATTCATCATATTTCTGCTTACATCGTTCGCAAGCATATACCTCTTTTCCTGATCAGTGGGAAACTTGCATGGGACAACTTCATGCTTTGTGAAGTTTTTTTCGTGTACAGACATACAAAAAAGACGTACAGTCTGAACTCCTCGAGATTTCGCTGTACGTCTTTTCTTGATACTTTATATTCAAATATCAAAATCTGAGGCGGGAAAAATACCCGTCACTTTTGTTATTTGACAGATTTCAAACGTTCGGTGAGCATTGGTATGATTTTGTGTAAATCTCCAACGATACCAAGATCGGCAACGTTGAAGATAGGAGCGAACTTATCCTTGTTTATGGCAATGATGTATTCGCTTTCTTCCATACCTGCCAAATGCTGGATGGCACCGCTGATACCGCAGGCCATATAGAGGTTCGGACGGACGGTCTTTCCTGTCTGGCCCACCTGACGGCTCTGTTCCATAACACCGGCATCAACCATGGCACGCGACGAAGAAACTTCTCCACCGAGTTCTTTTGCCAGAGCTTCCAGTTTGCAGAAACCTTCCTTGTTGCCAACGCCACGACCACCGGAAACCAGAATCTTGGCTTCGGCTATGTCGGCAACGGTTTTCTGTTCCTTTACATTTTTCACGAGTCTCACGCGGCTTATCTTGGCCATGTCGAAAGTTATCTTGTAGTCAACAATCTCGCCTTTGCGGCTGTTGTCGGCGGCCATTTTCTGCATTACGCCTGGACGTACGGTACTCATCTGAGGACGGTTGTCCTTGCAGAGAATTGTAGCCATGAGGTTTCCGCCGAATGCGGGACGGGTCATCATGAGTTCACGGTTTTCACCGATTTCCAATTTCGTACAGTCAGCAGTAAGACCGGTTACGTTTCTTGCACTCAAACGCGGACCGAGGTCTCGTCCGATGGTAGTTGCTCCCAAAAGGAAAATGCTCGGTTTCTGTTCTTTTATGATTTGTGTTATTGCCTGAGTGTAAGGTTCTGTAAGATAATCTTTTACAACATCGTCTTCCACAACCAGAACTTTGTCGGCACCGGCTGCTATAAGTTGCTGTGCTTTGTCTTTAATCCCTTTACCTAAAAGGATTGCGACAACTTTTTCATTCAACGAGTCTGCAAGTTCACGTGCTTTGCCCAAAAGTTCGAGGGCTACATTCTGCACCATGCCGTCGCGTTGTTCTGCGAATACATAAACGTCTTTGTATTGTGAAATATCCATTTCTGTAATTGGTTAAAGGGTTAAATAATATGTTTTTCTTTCAATTTGTTGATAATGAGTTCAACGGCTTCTTCCGGAGATACTTCGAAAGTCTCGCCTGCGGGTTTCAGGCTCTTCGGGAAGGCCTTGAATACGCTTGTCGGAGAACCGGCCTTGCCTATGCGTTCTTCCGGAACGTCGATTTTGTCTGCACCCCATATTTCAACTTCCTTGCCGTAGGCATCAACTATGCCGCTAACGCTCATGTAGCGGGGTTTCACCGCCGAAGCCAGAACGGTAACGAGGCACGGAGCTTCCATTTCCAGCAACTGGTAGCCGTCTTCCGTCTGCTTGCGGATGGTGAAGGTTTTCTTTCCGTCGTATTCCAGATGTTCAAGATAGCTTACCTGCGGAAGGTCGAGGTGTTCAGCAATCTGCGGTCCAACCTGTGCGGTATCGCCATCAATTGCCTGACGGCCGGTGATAATCAGGTCGTAATCCATGGTGCGGAGGGCTCCTGCCAATGCACTCGATGTTGCCAGTGTATCGGCACCGCCCAATTTGCGGTCGGTGAGCAGAATGGCACGGTCAACACCCATTGCCAGAGCTTCGCGCAAAATGGCGTCGGCTTGCGGCAAACCCATGGTTATTACTGTAACGTGTGCACCATACTGTTCTTTGAGCTGAAGGGCAAATTCCAACCCGCCTTTGTCGTCGGGGTTCATAATGCTGGGAACGCCTTCACGAATTAAAGTACCGGTTTGCGGATTGATTTTCACTTCGGTTGTATCCGGCACCTGTTTTATACATACTACTATTTTCATTTCTGTAATGTTCTAAAAGTTAATTATTTGAATAATTTTCCTGAAATAACCATGCGTTGAACTTCGCTTGTACCTTCGTAAATTTCGGTGATTTTAGCGTCACGCATCATGCGTTCAACAGGATATTCGCGGGTATAACCGTAGCCGCCGTGGAACTGTACTGCCTTTGTGGTAACTTCCATTGCCGTTTCGGCACAGAAGAGTTTTGCCATTGCAGCGTCGGCAGAGTAGGGAATGCCGTGGTCTTTTTTGTAATGAGCCGAACGTACGAGCAGACGTGCAGCCTGAACTTTGGTTTCAAGGTCGGCCATCTGGAACTGTGTGTTCTGGAACTGGCTGATGCTGCGGCCGAACTGTTTGCGTTCCTTGGTGTATTTCACTGTTTCGTCCATGGCACCCTGTGCTATTCCGAGAGCCTGTGCGGCAATACCGATACGTCCGCCGTCGAGAGTCTTCATGGCTATGCCGAAGCCTTTGCCGAGAGTACCGAGAAGGTTTTCTTTCGGAATGCGGCAGTCTTCGAAAATGAGTTCTGTAGTAGCCGAACCGCGGATACCCATTTTCTTTTCCTTCTTGCCAATGGAGAATCCCGGAGTTGTCTTTTCAACTATGAATGCCGAGATGCCTTTTGTTCCCAGCGACTTGTCTGTCATTGCCACTATGATGAATACGTCAGCGTAGCTGCCGTTGGTGATGAATATCTTGCTTCCGTTGAGCACCCATTCGTCGCCGTCGAGTACTGCAGTGGTCTGCTGTCCTGCTGCATCGGTACCTGCATTGGGTTCGGTAAGACCGAAAGCTCCGAGCCATTCGCCGGAAGCCAGTTTGGGAAGATATTTCTGTTTCTGTTCTTCAGTACCGTTTTCCAAAATAGGAGCGCAGCACAGTGAAGTGTGGGCCGAAAGTATAACGCCTGTGGTTCCGCATACGCGCGAAAGTTCCTCAACGGCCATGCCGTACATAAGGTTGCTTCCGCCTGCTCCGCCGTATTCCTTGGGAATGGGAATACCCATTAAACCTATTTTTGCCATTTTTTTAACGGTTTCCAGAGGAAAACGTTCTTCTTCGTCAACTTCGGCTGCCAAAGGTTTTACCTCTTTTTCTGCGAATTCGCGTATCATTTGCAGAAAAAGTTCTTCAGTTTTTGATAAGCTAAAATCCATAATTTTATGTTAGTTTTGTTTTTATTTTTCTGATTTACAATTGTTTAATCCACTCCCATATGCATAATTGGAGTGCAGACTTCAATGCACAAAGATACGATTTTTTTTTGGTTTGTACAAATTTTTCTGATTTTTTTCGGCAAAAATATTTGCTCAGTACTATTGCATGACGGCGGCAGGGCATAAAAAAAACACCTGCTTGCTACAAGCAGGTGCAAACAAAAACATAAATAGAACACATATTTACTTTATTAAAAAGTCGAACTTATCGAAGCTCTTGAGAGCTATTCCTGTACCGCGTGCCACTGCATGCAACGGGTCTTCGGCAATGTGTACCTGCAGGTGTGTCTTTTCGGAGATACGCTTGTCAAGGCCTCTTAGCAGGGCACCGCCGCCGGTGAGATATATGCCGTTCTGATAAATGTCGGCGGCAATTCCCGGAGGTGTTGCGGAAAGAGTTTCAAGTATTGCGGATTCTATTCGTACCACCGATTTGTCCAAAGCATGTGCTACTTCCTTGTAGCTTACCAGTATTTCATGGGGAATTCCGGATAGCAGGTCGCGGCCGCAAGCCCTGAAATCATCTGGAGGTGTCTCCAGTTCGGAAATTGCAGCTCCAGCCTCAATCTTGATGCACTCTGCCATACGTGAATCAATAATCATATTGTGATGTTGGCGCATGTGCTCGTAAATATTGTTGTTGAATTCGTCGCCGGCCACGTTTATGGATTTCTTGCAGACAATACCGCCCAGCGATATTACAGCTATTTCGGCAGTACCTCCTCCGATATCCACAATCATGTGTCCGAGAGGTTCCGTAACATCGATTCCTATACCTATGGCCGCAGCCATGGGCTCGTGGATCAAACGTATTTCCTTGGCTCCAGCCTGTTCGGCCGATTCGCGTACTGCACGCTCTTCCACGTTGGTTATTCCGGAGGGAATGCATACTATCATGCGGATTGCAGGTGAAAGCACGTTTCTTGCCACACCGCTCATTTTTATGAATTCCCGTATTAGGTGCTGTGCCATTTCAAAGTCAGCAATAACTCCGTCTTTCAAAGGACGGATGGTACCTATGTTGGGGTTTTCCTTGCCGTCCATAAGCTTGGCCTTTTTGCCGACTGCTATTATCTTGTTGTTTTTCCGTTTGTCGATGGCGACAATGGAGGGTTCATCAACAACTATCTTGTCGTTGCAGATTATAATGGTGTTGGCTGTTCCCAAGTCCATTGCAATCTCTTTGTTGAAAAATGAAAATAATCCCATTTTGATTTTGTTCTTGTTTATTTTTTACGTGTTCTGTTTTTCAAATTACCCAAAATAATACGGATGTTCGTTAAATTGGTTACGTTTTTTTGAAAAAATGCGGCTAAAAATCTTGCGGTGCAGTTTATTTCAATGTTTGAAGTGTCTTTTTCCCGTTATGGCCATGGCCATGTTGTTTTTCTCGCAGTAGTCGATGGAATCCTGATCGTGGATAGAACCACCCGGATGAGCCACTGCCACTATTCCTGCTTCGTGAGCAATCTCCACACAGTCGGGGAAGGGGAAGAAGGCATCCGAAGCCATGACTGCTCCATTAAGGTCGAAGCCGAAACTTCTGGCTTTGGCTATTGCCTGACGGAGCGCATCAACGCGGGATGTCTGCCCCGTTCCGCTTGCAAAAAGCTGTTTGCATTTGGCAAGGACTATGGCGTTGGATTTCGTGTGTTTTACCAGTATGGTGGCAAATGCAAGGTCTTCGGCCACAGCAGGTGTTATCTTGGCAGATGTGACGCTTTCCGAAACATCGGCGGCAGACGGAACCACATTGTCTTTTTCCTGAACCAGAACCCCGTTCAAAACCGAACGGAATACTTTTTCGTGGAGTTCGAAATTGTTTCGTTTCAAGATTATGCGGTTTTTCTTCGATTTCAGAATCTGCAGGGCTTCGTCGCTGTAGTCCGGTGCTATGCAGACTTCAAAGAATATTTTGTTCATTTCTTCGGCCACCTCGGGCGTTACGGTACGGTTGGTGATGAGGATTCCGCCGAAGGCAGAAACCGGATCGCCAGCGAGAGCGTCTTTCCATGCGTCAAGGAGGTTTTCACGCGAAGCCAGACCGCATGCGTTGTTGTGCTTGAGTATGGCAAACGTGGTTTCGCTGAAGTCGTTGATAAGGCTTACGGCTGCATCAATGTCCATTATGTTGTTGTATGATACTTCCTTGCCGTTGAGTTTCGTGAAGCATTTTTCGAAATCGCCGTAGTAATAACCTTTCTGATGCGGATTTTCGCCGTAGCGGAGGGTGTTCACCTCGTTGCTGTCGTATTTGAATGCCGGCAGCTGTTCTGTCTGGTTGAAATAGCCGAAGATAGCAGTGTCGTAGTGCGAAGAAACGCCGAATGCGTATGCTGCAAAGCGACGTCGGTCGTCAAGTGATGTCTCGCCTCCGTTCTTGCGGTATATTTCCAGAAATTCGGAATAATAATTCATGGCCGGAACTATCACAACATCGTTGAAATTCTTTGCTGCAGCGCGGATGAGCGATATTCCTCCGATGTCGATTTTTTCTATGATGTCTTCCTCCGAGGCTCCAGATGCCACGGTTTTTTCAAACGGGTAGAGATCTACTATTACGAGGTCTATTTCGGGAATTTCGTACTCATTGAGCTGTTCGCTGTCGGAGAACATTTCCCTGCGGCTGAGAATTCCGCCGAACACCTTGGGATGAAGAGTTTTGACGCGTCCTCCAAGAATTGAAGGATAACCTGTCAGCGACTCTACCGTACGGGCTTCGATGCCGAGTTTACATATGTAGTCGTAAGTACCTCCCGTTGAATAAATTACCACATTCTGTCTGTCAAGTTCCTTAACGATTTCATCAAGTCCGTCCTTATGAAATACCGAAACCAATGCACTTTTAATACGTTTCATATATGTGTTTTTTTTCGTTTTTAGCTGTTGTGATTATGTAAAATTACTTATAATCAGTCTTTTATCTAAAAAGACTTCATACAATTCACGTTTGCAAAGATACGAAAAAAAATCCTTTTCTGCAAAAGATTTTTCACAGACAATACATTGTTGGCAAGATTGCCCCGCTTCGGTCAGTCCCAATCCAGATGGAACGGATATTTTTTCCGATAACGCTCTAAATTCATGTGGTTTAATGAAAATAAACAGAGTGCCTCTTCGGATTCCGGAACCTGATGTATGATATTGCCGTTGGGGCTTACCACCACCGAATTTCCAGTGTGCAGGGAGTCTTGACCGTCTTTTCCGACTCTGTTCACGCCGATGGTATAGCACATGTTTTCCAGAGCCCGTGCCTGAAGCAGCGTGTTCCATGCCTTTGAGCGTGATGCAGGCCAGTTGGCCGCAAAAACAGCTATGTCGTACGAGAATTCACCGTTTCTGACGCTATTGCGGCACCATATAGGGAAACGCAGGTCGTAACATATAAACAAGCTTATTTTCCATCCGTTCACGTCGATAACCGTTGGCGAATCACCGCGACACACATCGTGAGACTCGGTGCTTAGCCTGAATGTATGGCGCTTGTCGTAGTGTGCGACTTCGCCGTTGCCGTCTATGCAGAATAGTCTGTTGTAAACATGCCCGTTTTCGGCGACATACCAGCTTGCAATGACTTTGCAACCGTATTCCTCTGATATTTTCTTGCACCATGCGAATGTGTTTCCGTGCGGCTGCTCGGCAAGAGTCTTTGCATTCTGCGAGAATCCTGTGTTGAATGTTTCGGGAAGTATCAGCAAATCAAAGTGTTCCGAAGTTTCAGACAATTTCCTTTCAATACTTGCGAAGTTCGCCCGTGGATTTTCCCATATTATGTCCTGTTGCAGGAAGGCGATATGTAAATCGTTGATGTTGTTCATGTTACTGACAGTTGCAAACGTATGTCATTTTTATTTCCACCGATGGCAGAACGGATTTTATCTGTTCCTGCTGTTCGTAAGTTTGGGGATTGGCACGCAAATCAAGGATTTTCAGTGTCTTATCCAGCTTTCTGAAGTTTTCCGGCAAGGATATGATTCCGTTGGAAAGCAACCTCAGCTCCTTCAGGTTGCAGAGTTCTCCCAATTCGGCTGGCAGTTCGAGTATTCTGTTCCGCGAAAGTATCAGTGTCTCCAATTTTTCCAACTGGCCGAGTTCCTTGGGGACAGAATCGAGTCTGTTGTAGTTCAAATTTAAGTAAATCAAGTTTTTGAGACGATTTATTTCAATAGGTAGTTTAACCATTTTATTGCGGCTCATGTCGAGCTTTTCCAAGTTCCGAAACTCCAGAATCCGCACGGGGAACTCCCGCAATCCTGCACGTTTGAGATCCAGTTCGAACACGCTGTCGGGACACACTACATCGTCGAGCGAAGTGTAAACCCTGTTGCGTTGGGCAAAGCTGACCGGTAGTGCCGCAAGCAGGAGCAGTGTCCAAATCAGTTTTTTCTTCATCATTTCACCGGCCTCCGTCCGCTGAAGAATTGCCTGCAAAAGTTTCTGTCCGCATCAAGCTGGCAGACAAGCTGCCGTGGACTTTCAAACTTCCGTATGTCACGAATTTTACCCAAGAATTCAAGTTCCACATTTTTGCCGTAAATATCGCCCCCGAAGTCCAATATATGCGTTTCGCAGGTATGCTTTTCACATCCGAAAGTCGGCTGGCTGCCGATGTTTGTCATTGACAAAAAACGTTTTCCCCCTATATTGAGCGACGTGCAGTAAACTCCGTCGGAGGGAAGCATTTTCATTTTGTCGTTGCATTCGATATTGGCAGTGGGGTAACCGAAAGTATGACCTATTTTTTTTCCTTCCACCACGGTTCCCGAAAAGGAATAGGCGTAACCGAGCATGTCATTGGCAAGTTCGATGTTCCCCGATTTCAGCGCTTTGCGTATTTCGGTGGAACTTATTTCCAACCCGTTCAGCATGACGGGTTTTTCGTTGAACACTGCGACGTTTTCCGCTTTTGCGAGGTCGGGGATACGATCGAAATCGCTGTTCAGCTTGCTGCCGAACATGTTGTCGTAGCCGAGAAGCAGTGCTTTTGCAGAAAGTTTTTCAACCAGCATTTTCCGGAAAAACTCGCAAGCCGAGAGGCTTGCAACATCGTGGTCGAAAGCAAGTTCCACGACATTTTCGACTCCCAGTGCCTCCATCATTTTGTACCGTTCATCACAGGTGTTCAGAAGTCTGAAATCGTCGGTTTCACTGCCAAGGACCAGTCTCGGGTGCCTGTCGAAAGTTATCACTACGGCTTCGGTTCCGTAGCTTTTTGCGATGTTCAACAACGATTTTATCACCTCGCGATGACCGCAGTGTACACCGTCGAACATTCCGACGGAAACTGCCGGATTTTTCGGTATGCTGCTGAAATTGTCTGCTGTAAAAATTTTCATCGTTGTCTAAAATGCTAATAGTGAAATATTTGTACCGCTTTCGCCTTACACGAAACATCTGCAAAGTTACTCATTTTTTTTCTATTTTCAAAAAAAATGATTTTTTGCTAAAAAAAAGTTGCAGCATATTGTTTTTTTTCGTAATTTTGCATTTCCTTTTGATAATTTAATAAAAATAAAACAGATACAAATCAAAAACATTACCAAAATGAAAAAAACATTCAGATTGTTAGGCATAGGCCTGCTGGCAGCAAGCGTTTGCCTGTTCTCCTGCAACAAGGCAGAAGACGACGAAGAAGAAGGTGGTGAAACCTCCGAACTCACAGTTTCGAAAACTCCGCAAAACAGGATGGTCCTTTTGGAAGAGTTTACTGGTGATAAATGTGGATATTGCCCACTCGGACACAAGGCTGCAAACGAATTGGTTGCCGCAAATCCCGGAAAGGTGTGTGTCATCAACTATCACTGTTGTGCTCCAAATCTGGCTGGACATTACGTTACCAATTACGGCGTGACTCTGAACAGCAATTTCAACGTCGAAGATGGAATGACAAGCATACCGGCCGCCACAATAAACCGTCATGACTTCGGACTCAGCAGTGCTTCAACAATGATTACCGTTGGACGCAGCCAATATAACCTTGCAAGTCAAATCATGAGCATGCCGGCTTGTGCAAATGTTGCAGCAAGAGCAACCATCGACAAATCGACCCGCAAACTCACTGTAGAAGTAAAAGTTTACTATACGGCCGATGGTACAGGTACAACAAACAAACTTCACGTGGCCTTGCTTCAAGACAATGTCATGGGATCACAAAGCAGTATGTCCGGCAATCCCGACCAAGTGGTTGGAAGCCAATACCGCCACATGGAAATGTTCCGCGATTTCGTAACAACCGGACAATGGGGTATGGACATTTCTCCCATCACAAATGGCTCTCTGATATCGAAGACCATAAACTACGATATTCCCGAAAGTTATACCGATCCGAAAAACAACAATTCCGAACCCGCTGTTTTGGACAACATGAGAGTGGTTGTTTTCGTAACCGAAGGGAACAGGGAAGTTATCAACGCATGCAATGCAGAGATGGTTATAAAATAAGATTGTTTTCAAAACATTCATGCATAAACGTGCAGGCTGCAAAGTCTGCACGTTTTATTTATATGACAAAAAAGAACATCGCTTAGAACGACCTCTCGGACATGTCGTTTTCGTTGTGGAAGGAGATGCCGAAGCCACAAATCTGCGTTGAAGCAATATTTTTCAGCACATACAAACATAACTTCAATTTTTCCGATTCTTGTGAAAATCACATAATGCAGAAGTTTCGTTGCGAAAAATGATTTTTTTTCTTGCGGCATATTGTTTTTTTTCGTAACTTTGCATTTCCTTTTGATAATTAAATATAAATAAAACTAAATACAAATCAAAACATTACCAAAATGAAAAAAACATTCAGATTATTAGGCATAGGCCTGCTGGCAGCAAGCGTTTGCCTGTTCTCCTGCAATAAGGCAGAAGAAGATGAAGATGGAGAAGGAGATAATGGTGGCGGTAACACCGAATTCGTTTCCAAAACTCCTTCGAAAAAGAACGTACTCATCGAAGAATATACCGGCGTGTACTGCGGCTATTGTCCAGACGGTCATAAAATCGTGAACGGCATAGTTGCAAATAATCCCGGTCGTGTTTTTGCCATGAACATTCATGACGTTCCAAATTCGTATTACCCCGATTACGATTTCACCGGTGGTTATTACAACACCGATTTCGGTAGAGCACTGTGTGAAGAATTCGGCGTGGGCGATATAGGATTCCCTTCGGGCACGATGAACAGAAACGGAAACGCTTCCGGACGCGGCACATTCTCAGCCAAAACAAATACCGAACTGAACAAGGATGCCGTTGCCAACATCGCCGCTAAAGCCACTATCAACCAGTCTTCACGCAAACTTACCGTAACCGTGCAGGTTTATTACACAGCCAACGGAACCGGCTCCAGCAATGCCATAAACGTGGCTCTGCTACAGAACAACATAATGGGACCACAAAGCAATGGTCAGGCATACAACCCTGACCAATATGATGCCGCAACTGGCAAATACCGCCATATGCACATGCTCCGTCACCTTGTAACAGGTCAATGGGGCGACCAGATTAGCACAATATCGCAAGGTTCTCTCATAACAAAGGAATACTCATACGACATCCCCGCCAAAATAAGCAATGTCGATGTAGTATTGGCTGACCTTGAAGTTTTGGCTTTCGTTTGCGAAGGCAAAAGAAACGTCATAAATGTTTGCGAAATCAAACCGACTTTGAAATAGCATTTTCCATGCAATTGTGCAAAAAAGCGGGTTTACAAAAACCCGCTTTTTTTGTCGCATACACTGCGAAAACATGATTTTACGATGTCATACTCCCAATCAGCCCCGAACGATAGTTGAGGCAACTTTTTGCAAAAAAATGTTTCCATTCATGGAATCATTCCATTTTTTTTTGTAACTTTGCAACGCCGAAACGGCATGGAGCCGCAACGGAAACAAATGCAATATACACTGAAAATCAATATTTCCACAAAATGAAAAAAATATTTTTAACGCTATCATTATTGCTCGTCTGCATCGGAGCAAATGCACAGAAACAGATTACACTTGAAGACATTTGGCAGAAGGGGACGTTCGGAGCCCGCGGCATTTCCGCCATACGTTCCCTCAACGATGGTGAAAACTACTGCATTCTCACCCGCAGCGGCATTGAAAAGTATTCGTACAAAACAGGAGGTAAAGTAGCCGACATCTGCATTTTCGCAAATCTTTCCCTCGACGGGAAAGCCTTGCCGCGCATAGAAAGCTACCAGTTCAACGCCGATGAAAGCGAAATACTACTTTCTTCGGGTTTCGAACCCCTTTACCGTCATTCCGGAGTTTCGGACTATTACATATATAATGTGAAAGACAAAAGTCTGAAAAAACTCACCGAAACCGGCAAACAGCGGCTTACACAATTCTCGCCCGACGGAAAGAAAACCGCCTTCGTCCGCGACAACAACCTCTTCATTACCGATTTGGAGACATTGAAGGAAACACAGATTACCTTCGACGGGAAATTCAATTTCATCATCAACGGCACAACCGACTGGGTTTACGAAGAGGAATTCGCCATAACGCAAGGCTTCTACTGGTCGCCGGACAGCAAAAAGCTGGCTTTCTACCGCTTCGACGAAAGCAACGTGAAACAGTACAACATGCAGCAGTGGGGAGAGCTTTATCCGGAAGATTACACTTTCAAGTACCCGAAAGCAGGTGAGGACAATTCTGTCGTTGACGTGCTCATTTATGACCTCGCATCTCAGAAAACCCTGAAACTCGACGTGGGCAGCGAAAACGACCAGTACATACCTCGCCTCAAATGGACAAACAACCCCGACATACTTTCATTCATGCGCATGAACCGTCTGCAAAACAAGATGGAACTCCTCCTTGCCAATGCCAACACCGGCAGCATATCAACACTTTACACCGAGGAAGACAAAGCTTACGTTGAAGTCCCTGAGACATGGATATTCCTCAAGGACGGCAAGAACTTCCTCATTTCGAGCGAAAAGGACGGATACAACCACATTTACATGTACGACATGAACGGCAGGGAAGTCCGCCAGATAACCACAGGAAAGTTCGACATAGCCGACGTATGCGGCATTGACGAAAAAGCCAAGAAAATCTATTTCACGTCGAAAGAAACGGCACCATACAACAAGGAGCTCTATGTAATCGGTTTCGACGGCAAGAAGAAAACCCGCCTCAGTGAACGGAACGGCACTTACAGCATTTCGTTCAGCAAGGGATGCAAATACTACATCAGCAGCTTCAGTGATGCCAACACGGCACCGATTTTCACTATCCACAATGCCAAGGGAAAACAGCTCGTAACCCTCGAAGACAATGCCGCACTGCAGCAACGCATGAAGGAATACGGCAGCGAAACCAAGGAATTCGGCACGCTTACAACCTCCGAAGGCGTGGACATGAACTACTACATAATAAAGCCTGCCGATTTCGACAGCACACGGAAATATCCCGTTTTCTTCTACGTTTACGGCGGACCCGGCCACCAGCAGGTGACAAACAGTTACGGATACAGCGACTACTACTGGCAGCGCATGCTGGCACAGCACGGATACATTGTGGTTTGCTTCGACGGAAGAGGTACCGGAGGACGCGGAGCCGAATTCAAGAAAATGACCTACAAACAGCTCGGCAAATACGAATGTGCCGATGCCATCGAAGCCGCAAGATATTTCGGCAAGAAAGCATGGGTCGATGAGAACCGTCTCGGTATTTTCGGCTGGAGTTTCGGTGGCTATCTGTCGTCTCTGGCCATACTTAAAGGCAACGACGTGTTCAAGTCGGCAATAGCGGTGGCTCCCGTAACCACATGGCGCTACTACGACAACATATACACCGAACGCTTCCTTCAACGCCCGCAGGACAACCCCGAAGGCTACGATGAAAATTCTCCGCTCAACTTCGCCGACAGACTGACAGGCAACTACCTCCTCATACACGGCACCGGCGACGACAACGTACATTTCCAAAATGCCGCCGACATGGTCACTGCTCTCGAAAAAGCCAACAAACAGTTCGAAATGAGAATTTACCCCAACAAAAATCACAGCATTTACGGAGGAAACACTCGCCTGAATCTTTATACTTTGATGACAGACTTTATTTTTAGAAAACTGTAACATGTTAAAAAACAGATTTTTACAATAACATGGCAAAGAAAAATGAAAAATAAGTTTGAATTTCGTTGAAAAATTCGTATCTTTGCAGTCAATTTTCGAACAAAAAACATATTTCAATGAGCAAAAGAAAAATAATAGCATTGGTTTGTACCGTAATGGTGTCGGTATCGGCGATGGCTCAGTTTACCGAACTGGGATTCAGAGCCGGTGTCGGTCCTGCGAAAATCAACGACGATATTTTGATGGAAAAAGGCATAACCGGTTGGAATTTCGATGTTTATGCGAATCTCACGTTTCGTGACTCCGAAAGTGCCTTGCGAGACGTGTTCTACCTGCAGACAGGCCTTTCTCTGATCCGTCGCGGCGGCATATTCGAGCAAACATTCAGCAGCATGCACTCTCTCCGCGAAGGCTATTACCACTCATGGTACGTGCAGGTACCAATTCTCGCTTCGTTCAAATTCGACATGCCCACAATTCCATACCTCGGAAACGAACTGAAACTCCATGCCTATTTGGGGCCTGCCGTGAGCGTTGGCGTTTTCGGTAAAGCCCGCAGCCGCAGAATTTCACCGACATACCCGCAAACCGACGTAAACTACGATTCTAAGGAAAACGTATTCGATGTCATTACGCGTCTTGATGTAAATGCCATCGTGGGACTGGGTCTGTCGTGGAGAAATTTCACAATCGATGCCCGCTACGACCACGGATTCATGGTTCTTTACGACGAAATAGATTTTTCCGACAAGGAACGCAAATCATTCAGCGGAAACAATCAGGCATTCATTTTCTCACTCGGATACAAACTCCCGATAGGAGAGGGACGGACAATCGCCATAAGATAGATTTTTCAATAAAAAACACGAACGGCTTTTGCGACAACGGCAGAAGCCGTTTTTTTATGCCGACAAAGTTGTTTTGTTCCACAGAATTTCGTATCTTTGCAGTCCGCAACGCATGTCGGTCTTGCGGCTTATTTTATTATAAACCATTGATATTGAACAATATGAATAAAAAAACTATTGCAATTGCTTTGGCAATTTTGTTTTCGGTTTTCATCGTGGCTCAAAATGTTCCGCGTGGTGCCAAGTATTGGATAAAGGGTAATTACACCATTTCGAAAGAAAAAGGCAAATGGGTAGGCAAACTTTACGACATCTCAAGCAAGAACATCAATTTTCCTATTCCCGACACCCTTTCGGGCGTGGCAGTGGAAGACAATTACCAGAAATTCATATTCAGCGATGTAAAGTGCGACCAAGACCTCAGCGAACTCGGTGCGGGACTTAAGTTTTACAAATGGACTTCCACCGGTTGGGAACAGGACAGCGAAACCGCCAATGCCAAAATGTCGAATGAAGCCACAAGCGACATGGTGGTAATGCTGGTACTCGACTGCAGCAACTCGCTCGGCAACAATTTCCACCGTGTACAGAACAGTGCCATAAACTTTATAAACATCCTTTTCGAAAAATGTCCTCAGGGAAATGTGAAAATCGGAGTGATTGCGTTTAATTCAATGGATTATGTAAACAAAAACACACTGCCCATACAATCGCTCACGGCTTCATCGAAAGACGAGATAACCAGATTCATCAACGAACTGAAAATGGGAAGCAACACCGCACTCTACTACTCGATGGACAAAGCCTCCACAATGCTCGAGAAATACGCATCGTCAAACTACGGAAACAATTCCGAAAACCTCGGCGGAACGGTAATGGTTTCATTCACCGATGGTTACGACAATGCTTCGGTTGACGAGAACCTCGGCCTCAAAGGCGTGGATTTCGAAAATCCTTATTTCAAGCATGTAAACGGCCTTGTTCACGAAAAAAAGATAAACGGCAAACAACTCGAAAGCTACATTATAGCCATCAACAGCGACGATGCCGACTCCCGTGCCAACGGAAAATTTGCCAGTCTTCTCAAAGGGGTGTCCTCAAAAGATGAAAATTTCATGATGGCAAAGGACTTCAACGACGTTGACCAGAAATTCCGCGAAATGGGAGAATCTCTCGTGAAACGCTGGGAAAACCTCGTATGCCTCGTGCCACCTGCCCACGACGGTGCCGTTTGCTGGGTTCTCGGCGGAACTGGCTCAAAGTCGAATTCATTGTCGACACCAGCCGACAAAAGCACGTATTTTCTGGGAGCCAGCATCGGTTTGGGACTTTCGTTCTGCCAAGGTCTCGACAATTTCCCGATTTATCTCGGCGGCGAAGCAGCCTACCGCATAAATGAAAAATACATGCTCGGCTTGTACCTCACCCTGAACACAATGGTTGAAATAGGTTTCGGCCCTATGATAATCCTCAACACCGACAACGGCAACTACATGCTCGGAACGGGACTGAACTACCGCACCGACAAAGACTACTCCAAAGGTTGGGAATGGGATTTGCGTGCAGGTATCGTCTGGGACAGATTCTACACGTTTCTGAGCACGGACTTCGGTATACCGAAGGTTGAAAACGACAACAACCACCACCATTTGCGTTCGACAATCGGACTGCATTTCGGTTACCGCTTTTAAATCGCACAGCCGACAATAAATGAAACCCAAGAGAAAACAGATTACAAAAACAATACAGCAATGACTTCAAACGAAATTAGACAACAGTTTTTGAAATTTTTCGAATCAAAGCAGCATCACATCGTTCCTTCATCGCCAATGGTGGTGAAAAACGACCCTACACTTATGTTTACCAATGCGGGAATGAACCAGTTCAAGGACATTTTCCTCGGCAATGCTCCTGCAAAATATCCGCGTGTGTCCGACTCGCAAAAATGTCTCCGTGTTTCAGGAAAGCACAACGATCTGGAAGAAGTAGGACACGACACCTATCATCACACGATGTTCGAAATGCTCGGCAACTGGTCGTTCGGAGACTATTTCAAGAAAGAAGCCATAGCATGGGGATGGGAATTCCTTACCGAAGTGCTGAAAATAGACAAGAACAACCTTTATGTAACCGTTTTCGGCGGAGACGAAAAAGAAGGTCTTGAAAAGGATTCAGAAGCCTACGGTTTCTGGAAGGAGCACATATCCGAAGACCGCATACTTCCGGGAAGCAAGAAAGACAACTTCTGGGAGATGGGCGATCAGGGTCCCTGCGGCCCGTGCTCCGAAATACACGTGGATCTGCGTTCCGATGAAGAAAAACGGCAGATTTCCGGCCGTGAACTGGTAAACAAGGACAACCCTCTGGTCATAGAAATATGGAACCTCGTGTTCATGCAATACAACCGTCTGGCAAACGGAACTCTGGAACCACTGAAAGCCAAGCACATAGATACCGGCATGGGATTTGAACGTCTCTGCATGGTAATGCAGGACAAGAAATCAAACTACGACACCGACGTTTTCCAGCCGCTCATTCAGGAAATCGCTTCCAAGGCAGGTCTTGCATACGGCAATGACGAAAAGAACGACATTGCCATGCGCGTATGTGCCGACCACCTACGTGCAGTGGCATTCTCCATTGCCGACGGCCAGTTGCCGAGCAATGCAAAGGCAGGTTACGTCATTCGCCGCATCCTGCGCCGTGCGGTACGCTACGGATACACATTCCTCGGTTTCAAGGAGCCTTTCATCAACACTTTGGTGCCGACATTGGTTTCCCAGATGGGAGTGCAGTTCCCTGAACTCCAGAAACAGCAGGATCTCATACAGCGCATAATTCTGGAAGAAGAACAGTCGTTCCTTCGTACGCTTTCCAACGGAATCATCAAATTCGAACGATATATTGCTGAAAACAAGGGTAATACAATAGACGGAGCCTTCGCCTTCGAACTTTTCGATACCTATGGCTTCCCAATCGACCTTACACAGCTCATGGCCTCGGAAAAAGGCTGGAATGTGGACATGGAAGGTTTCCAGAAAGGCCTTGACGAGCAGAAACAACGTTCCCGTGCAGCTGCTTCCGTCGATACCGACGACTGGGTAGTGGTTCACGGCGAACAGGAAGAAAAATTCATCGGGTACGACGTGCTGACTTCCGACATACAGATTCTCCGCTACAGAAAAGTGAAAACGAAGGATAAGGAATTTTTCCAACTCGTTTTCGACCAGACACCGTTCTATGGTGAAGGCGGCGGTCAGGTTGGAGACAAAGGATTTATTTACAATGATGAAGAAAAAACTGAAATTTTCGATACGAAAAAGGAAAACAACCTCATCGTTCATTTGGTGAAGAAACTTCCCGAAAATGTGTCGGCAAGTTTCACTGCTTCGGTGGACGAAGATAAACGCCACCGTACCGAAAACAACCATACTGCGACACATCTGCTACACAAAGCACTGCGCAAAGTACTCGGAACCCATGTTGAACAGAAAGGCTCCTCCGTTGATGAGAACCGCCTGCGTTTCGACTTCTCCCACTTTGCAAAACTGAGTGCTGAAGAAATCCGACAGGTAGAAATGCTTGTAAATCAGGATATTCGCAGCAACATCAGCCTCGAAGAACACCGTGCAATGCCTATAGCCGAAGCACAGAAACTGGGTGCAATGGCACTTTTCGGCGAAAAATACGGTGAATTTGTGCGTGTGGTAAAATATGGTGAATCAATAGAATTCTGCGGCGGCACCCACGTTTCGGCAACCGGCAACATCGGAAGTTTCAAAATCGTGTACGAGTCTGCCGTAGCTGCAGGCATGCGACGCATAGAAGCCGTTACCGGCGTATGCGTCGACGAACAGTTCAACCAGCTTCAGGATACCTTTGAAAATCTGAAGGACATCCTTAAAAACCCGAAGGATGTCATTGCTTCAGTACAGAAACTCCTTGACGAAAATGCCGAACTTCGCTCGCTGGTAGCCAAATTCCAGCAGGACAAGGCCAACGAGATGCGCAACGAGTTCGAATCGGAACTCGCACAGAATCCAGTGCTGGTAAAAAAACTCGATATGGACATCAACTTGCTGAAAGACAGCTTATTGTCTTTACGCAACGCAAATCCCGACATGGCAGTCGTTTTGGGTAGCACGGTTGGAGGCAAGCCTTTGCTGATGGTTGTCCTCGGACAGAACAGACTTGATGCCGGTCTCAATGCATCGAACATCGTGCGGACTGCAGGAAAGGAAGTGCAGGGAGGAGGAGGTGGACAGCCGTTCTTCGCCACCGCAGGCGGTAAAAATACCGACGGATTGGAAAAAGCCATGCAAGTAGCAAAAAACCTTATTCTCAGTTAATTGTAATAAAGAAGAAAGGTCTGTTTTTTCAGGCCTTCTTCTTTTTTGTCTGCAAAAAAAATCAACAGAATGTACTCGAAAACAGCCATAAGGATTTTTTTTATTGCTATCGCACTGTGTTTCGGCAACGTGTGTGCACAAAACACTCTAGTTGTAAATCCGGACTATACCGGCGAGACTCGTCCGAAAATAGGTCTGGTGCTGAGTGGGGGAGGAGCAAAGGGTTCTGCCCACATCGGAGTGCTCAAGGTTATAGAAGAGTTGCAGATTCCGATCGATTACATAGTCGGCACCAGCATGGGTTCCATCATGGGCGGACTTTATTCCATCGGCTACAGGGCCGACGAACTCGACACTCTCATCTCGAACCTCGACTGGTCGAACATTCTGAGCAATTCATCATCATGGGAGAAAAAGACATACGCGGAGAAGCGCTCCGAAGAGAAATACCTCGTCTCGGTTCCTTTCCACAGCTTTTGGAAATGGGAGCCGGAATTTGAAGAAAACAAAAGTATAAAACGCGGATACACCATCTTGGATGACGTTCCTTCGGGATTTATAAGCGGACAGAATGTTCTCGAACTCTTCACATCGCTCAGTGTCGGCTACCACGGCGACATCAATTTCGACTCACTGCCCATTCCACTTGCCATCGTGGCGGTGGATCTCGTTACAGGCAAGGAACACGTATACCGGTCGGGAAGCCTGCCCGATGCCATACGTACAAGCATGTCAATACCGGGTGTTTTCTCTCCCGTATATGCAGAAGGTAAAGTGCTGGTAGACGGCGGTTTGGCCAACAATTTCCCCGTTGACGTAGCCCTTGAAATGGGTGCCGATGTTGTCATTGGCGTAGACGTGGGACAGAGTCTGGTGAAAGCGGACAACCTCAACAATCTTTACGGCATACTGATGCAAGTGGTGGAGTTGCTGAAATTCAACAAACTGGACGAAAACCGCAATCATACCGATTTCTATATTGCACCGAATACCGAGGGATTCTCATCGCTCAGCTTTTCGAATGGGTCGGTAAGGACACTCATAAACAACGGTCTGGAAGCCGCCGAACAGAGTCGCCCGTACCTTGAAAGTCTGCGTGCCATGCTCGACAGTTGCGGCTACGACCCCATGACCGACAGACCTGAATTCGTGAAAGCTTCCAATATCCTTGACGACACATTCTGTATCAGTTCGGTACACTTCAACGGCATTTCGGATTTCGACAGGAAAATACTGCTGCGACAGTTCAAATTCCCCGCAGAAAACATCTGCATACCCGATGTGCCTGGAACCGTAATCAGAGACATTGTGTCCACTCTATATGCCTCATCGGCATTCTCCCAAGTTAACTACCGCCTTGAAGGGGACATATACTCAACAAGTTACAACCTTATATTCGACCTTGAACAGAATCCTTCGAATTCCATAAGCTTTGGAGCCCGATTCGATCTGGAAGAATATGCCAAACTTCTGCTGAACATATCGCTCAACAGATATCGTCTGTTCGGTCCCAAAGCCTCATTTTCGGTGCTCATGGGCGTAAACCCCTACATCGACCTGAATATAGCTTACAGCACCCGTTCCAAGATACAGTTCAACGTCTACGACAAATTCTATTGCAACAACTTCAAGATATTCGGAGCAAGTTCCGACTTGCGCGACATTTACCTCAACGGCAATACGGCAAAAATGTACTTCTCCGGACATACGTTCCGTAATTTCGATTTCGAACTCGGTGCCAAAATGGACAGCTACTTCATTAAAAGTTTTGTAACTGAAAAAGCAATGCCATCGTGGACTTATCCCATGGAGTCGAAAAACTATTTCGGCGTGTTCCTTGATATTACGAGCAATTCACTCAATGTGAACAATTCTGCGAGCACCGGCATTGACTTCGACTTCAAGTCAAACTACTACATTTTCTCCTCAAACAAAAACTTTAACCGTTTTGCCACTTTCCAACTTAATCTGAAAACCGTTTTCCCCATAGGCCGACACCTGAACCTCAGCCCCTCGCTGTTCTTCCGAACCATAGTTTCGGAAAATATACCGTTGTTGTACACAAACATGGCAGGAGGGTGGGATAAAGGACGCTATCTCGACCAGCAGATACCGTTCATCGGCATCAACTATGTAAGGACATTCGAAAAAAATCTTACCATAATCCGCTTGGACATGCAATACCAGATAACTGAACGCCAATCGGTAGCAGCCATAGTGAACTACGGCAGTCATGTACACGACATAAACGATTATTTCAACGCCAACAGCATCTGGGGCTGGGGAATAGCATACAGCTACAACATTCCGTTTGTAGGACCGGCAAGAATCGTACTGCACTGGTCGACACAGGAACGCGGCACAAACATAATGCTGTCTCTCGGTTACAGTTTCTGAACCGTGCCGTGTACGGTTCCACCTAACAGATGCATGCCGTTTTCCGGAATGCTGCGCTTATCTTAAAAAATCAGGCAATATTTGTCTGAAAGCACAATATTTCTTTCAAACAAACGTTTCATAAACTTTGATAGAAAAAAACACACACATATGATATACGAACTTATTCTATGGATTTATCTTCTGCTTCCGATATTCGGACTGTGGTTTATCTTCAAAAAGGCAGGCATTGCCGCATGGAAATCACTGATTCCCGTGTACAACCTTGTAGTATGGATAAAGGACGTCCTCGGAAAAAGCTGGAAATGGTACATATACATGGCCATACCCGCAATCAACATCTTCACGTATCTTCTCCTTGTCGTTGAAACAGCCAAGGTGTTCCAACGCAACGGACTGCTTGAACAGACGCTGGCAGTGATATTTCCCTTCATTTACCTGCCATACCTCGGACTTTCAAAAAAAAGAACGTACACCAAGCCTTCCGATTTGCCCAAAATAAAAGTCAGCTCGGCACGCGAGTGGCTCGACGCACTGATTTTTGCCCTCGTGGCCGCAACCATAATACGCACATTCATTTTCGAGTTGTACAACATTCCGTCATCTTCCATGGAGAAATCCCTGCAGACAGGAGATTTCCTCTATGTAAGCAAAATGGCCTACGGTCCGCGTTTCCCGATGACGCCGATTGCCATACCGCTTATACACCACTCGATTCCCGGCACCAACATCAAGTCGTTCTGCGACTGCGTGCAGCTGCCGTACTACCGCTACGGCAAATGCAACGTGCAACGTTTCGATGCCACGGTATTCAATTTCCCCGACGGCGACACCGTTTCGCTTAGGTACCAAAGCAACGAAAGCTACCACGCATTCGTACGCCAGTACGGACGCGACTTTGTGATCAGCCATCAGGATACGAATCATTTTGGCAAAATAATCACTCGTCCCGTTGACAAACGCGAAAACTTCATCAAACGCACCATCGGTCTCCCCGGAGAAACACTGCAGATAAAGAACCGCATGGTTTACATCAACGGGAAACCCATTGAAAATCCCGAAAACCTGCAATACAAATACATCGTCGAACTTAAGAAAGGTGCAATGCCTATGTCGGCCGACGAACTCCTGAACATGGGCATCTCCAACGAAGATGCAGGCATGATGCAAATGGTGAACAACTACCTGATAACATACCTGCCACTCAACAAGGAACAGCTGGCAGCAGTTTCAACTATGGTCGCCGGCTGGGAACCGCTTTACAGGACCGGCAACAGCAACGTTCCTTTCGATTTGATTCCCGGAAACGAAAGATTCCTCACCCAGATTGTCCTAAACATGGGAATCGGATTCAACTGGGGAGCATTGAAGGAAAAACTCCTTGCCGTAGGCGTTTCAGAGGAAGACTTTGAAAAAATGCCCGGCAGCTACCTCACGTTGCCGCTCACAACCGAAAAACTCGAACTTTTGAAATCGCATCCGAGCGTTGCAAACATATATCCTTCAGAAACTTATCCCGGATACAAAGACGACAACATATTCCCACACGCCGAAGGCTACAACTGGAATGTTGACAACTTCGGACCGATTACCATTCCACAAAAGGGTCAGACCGTGAAAATCAATGTCCATAATCTGCCACTGTACCGACGCGTGATAGAAGTGTTCGAAGGCAACAAACTCCAAGTTAGCGGGGATCAGATTTTCATAAACGGGAAACTTGCCACGTCATACACCTTCAAGATGAACTATTTCTGGCTCATGGGCGATAACCGCCACAACTCGGCCGACAGCCGTTTCTGGGGCTTCGTTCCCGAAGATCACATCGTCGGCAAGGCGTCAAGAGTAGTATTCTCGTGGGACAAAGACCAGAAATCGTTCTTCAAGAAAATACGCTGGAACAGAATATTCCGTTCCGTATCGGCATTGTAAACAACTAAAATTAAAATAAATACGAGATGTACGCAATAATAGACACTGCAAAAGGAAAAATGAAGGTAACGTTTTACGAAAAAGATGCACCGAATACGGTAGCGAACTTTGTAAAACTTTCAAAAAGCGGATTTTATGACGGTCTCACGTTTCACCGTGTAATTCCGGACTTTGTAATACAGGGAGGTTGCCCGCGCGGCGACGGCACCGGCGGCCCCGGATATACAATCAAGTGCGAACTCACCGGCGGAAACCAATACCACGACCGCGGAGTGCTTTCAATGGCACATGCCGGAAGAGATACAGGCGGATCACAGTTCTTCATCTGCCACAACCGTGAAAACACTCAACACCTTGACCGGCACCATACCTGCTTCGGCAAAGTGGTGGAAGGTCTCGAAACCATCGACCTGATACGTCAGGGCGATAAAATAAACAAAATAACAATCGTTGAAGAATAACAAAATAACAAACCAACAAAATACCAAATACAATGAGCCTTAGAGAAATTCGAATTTTACTCGCTGAAGACGATCCAAATCTCGGTACCATACTACGCATGTACTTACAACAAAAAGGTTTTCTTGTAAAACTTGCCGGCGACGGAGAATACGCATTGAATCTCTTCAAGGAAGACGACATAATAGACATCTGCGTATTCGACGTGATGATGCCGGGAATGGACGGATTTTCACTGGCAAAGGAAATACGCCGTTTGGACAGCCACGTACCAATCATATTCCTCACTGCCTTGAACAAAGAATCTGACAAACTGAAAGGTTTTGAACTCGGAGCAGACGACTACATCACCAAACCGTTCAGCATGGAAGAACTCATTGCCAGAATCAACGCCGTGCTCCGCCGTACATACGACGAACGACCGAACACCTGCATCTTTGAAATCGGCAAATATGTCTTCGACTACGAACACCGCACTCTTACCATCGCCGGCAAAGAACGCCGGCTCACGTCAAAAGAGGCTGAACTGCTGCGAAGCTACTGCATAAACCTGAATCAGGTGGTTGACAGACAGACCACTTTACGCAAAATATGGAAAGATGACAGCTATTTCGCTGCCCGAAGCATGGACGTGTATATCACCAAAATGCGGAAATATCTGGAAGAAGACCCATGCGTGAAAATAGTAAACGTGCATGGCGTCGGATTCAAACTTTCCATAGAGAACCAGATAGACAACTTGGGATGACACACACTGCCTCCCAACAAAAAAAAACTCCTGCAAACGACTGACTTGCAGGAGTTTTCTTTTAAAAGCCGTTACCGACTATATCCCCGGAAACGAATTTACAAACTGAACCTTGAGGTCGGGAAACGAATCCACGAACTGTATCTTGAAATCGGGAAACGAATCCACGAATTTCCACTTTCCGCATTTGTCGGGGAAAGAGTCAACAACCTGTACCTTGATGTCGGGGAAGGAATTCACCACCTGCACCTTAATGTCGGGAAAAGAATTGACAACCTTCACCTTGCCCCAAAGGTCATGCCCCTTGCAAGTGCACTGCGAAAGAAGTTCGGCGTTTTCAGGCACCGAAACGAAAGCTATGAACTCTGCCACTTTGTCCGCAGCCGATACATCATGGCCGCTTCGTGCAACATATACGGCAGAATCTTCCTCTGCCATATTCTGAGCATTACCAATGCCCCAAGTACAAATAATGAGCATTGCGAAAATCTTGATTTTTTTCATATTCACTGTTTTTTAGATGTTATCTGTTTAAGCAAATCCATTATGGAACCGGTAATGTTTTTCCAGTCATATTTTTTCTTTTCCTCAACGGTGTTGGCCGTAAATTCAGCCTCCCTGTCATTGTCGAAATAGTCGACAATGGCATCGGCAATCGCAATCGGGTCAGGATCAACGACATATCCGATTTTACCGTTTGGAACAATCTCGGCCAGTCCTCCGACATTGGTCACCAGCATAGGTTTTTCGAAATGGAAGGCTATCTGCGTGACACCGCTTTGGGTGGCACTCTTATACGGCTGTGCCACAAGGTTTGCCGCACAGAAATAGTTGCAGACTTCGCTGTCCGGAATGAAATCTGTACGGAGAATTACGCTGTCGCCAATGCCCGAATCCTGAATCTGTTTCATGTACGGAGCCGAATCACCGTAAAATTCACCAGCAACAATTAGTTTTATCTTCCTTTCGGCAATGCGTGAGTCGGCAAATGCTTCCAGAAGCAAATCCAGTCCTTTGTATGCACGTATAAATCCAAAAAACAGAACATACTTGTTTCCAGTAGGTAACCCTATTTTATTTAAAGCATCACTTTGAGTAATCAGATTTCCGTAATGGTCGTAGATGGGGTGGGGGGAAAAGGTTTTGGGAAGATTCTTTTTGTCAAACTTACCTATATCGTCAACCACCGATTGGGAAAGTGCCAGAAAACCGTCCATTGACTCAACGAAATATTTTGGGAAGAGTTTGTCAAGTATAGTCGGTTCGTGAGGTATCATGTTATGTACCAATGCAATGACTTTGGTATGCCTATTTTTCTTTATTTCCCGTGCAATTTTTCCCATACATGGTGCCATGAACGACATCCAATATGCGAAAACCACCAGATCAGGCTTCTTTCTGGAAATCTCCCTGCCCGTCCTGACCCAGTTGAAAGGGTTGCAAGAATTGACTTTACGCAACGACACGATGTCTTCCGGCATAGGTTCGGTACTGTACTGCGTCTTCCCCGGGAAGAGAAAAGACGGATACTGCAGCGAAAAAGTGTACATTTCAACTCTGTGTCCTTCCTTCTGGAACTGACGTGCCAGCCGTTCATTGAACGCCGCAAGTCCACCCCTGTAAGGATATGCCGTTCCAACAATGATTATATTCATGTCTCTGTATACCTCTTATTTTCCTGCAAAGTTACGAAAAAAAAACGGATTTTTGCAATTTCGCAAATATTTTGTTATCTTTGCAATGTTTTTATTTGAGTCACACACAAATATATTTGTCTTTAAAACGTTCCAAATGAGAAACTTGCACATATTTGCCATAATACTGCTTCTTGTGTCGTACGGCTGCAAAAAAGATGATGCCGGCAATACAGAGCCGCCTCGGACAGAGGTAAAAGTGGAAACTGTCGGTGATGTAGAATTCGAAATGGCATGTATTGGGAACGGCACGTTTAAAATGGGTGCTACAAGTGAGCAGATGTCGTATGCCTTGGAATCCGAGTACCCGATGCACAGCGTTACGCTGAGCCGCTATTACATCTCCACCACCGAAGTCACGCAAGGCCTGTGGAATGCCGTAATGGGCAAAGACAATCAGCTTACAGACTCATTGGACTGGAACGACAAGTGCGGTGTAGGTGACAGATACCCGGCTTACAACGTATCATGGGACGATTGTCAGAAATTCATATCCAGACTCAACGAAATTACAGGCAAACATTTCCGCCTGCCAACCGAAGCAGAGTGGGAATTCGCCGCACGCGGCGGAGCAAAATCCGAATCATTCTTATTTTCCGGCAGCAACAACTGGGACGATGTAGCGTGGAACTACGAAAACAGCGGTTACCGATGCCATGAAACAGCCACTCTCAAACCGAACAAACTTGGAATATACGACATGAGCGGAAACGTTGAAGAATGGTGCAGCGACTGGTACGGAGCATACAGCGTGGATTCTCAGTACAACCCTGCAGGTCCGCTTACAGGCTGGCCGAGAGTAATCCGTGGCGGTACGTGGAACAGCAACTACAGCATGGTGCGTGTTACTTGCAGAAACTGGAATTATCCCAATGAACGCTGCTTGACATACGGATTCCGTCTGGTTCTGAACGAATGAGCCAAACGTGCCGTCGGCAGGGATTTTTACGCTTGCCGCAAACTTAATTCGTTGAAAACAAACGATTTAATATTTTCATTTGCAAAATTCACAAAAAACACGTATCTTTGCAAACCCAAAATTTGAAAAAACATATATGGACAGAACGTTGATGAGCAAGATATTCGTAGTGCTTGCGTACTTATTTCTGGCAGCCGCATGCGTTGGCGCCATGCTTTACAAAGGCACCACAATACCATTGTGGGCACTGCTCGTAGCTTTGCTTTTCAAAATGCTGCAGGAGCGTTCGAAAAGAATCGCCCTTGAACAGGACAACGAAAAACTCAAAGACGACCTCCGCAGCCTCACCGATCTGCTTGAACGTTTGAAAAAAGAATAAAACACTGAAAAAGAATAAAATAAAACATTTTACTAATCATAAAAAACATTATTTCAAATGGCAACAACAACAGCTGATTTTAAAAATGGTTTGTGCATCATCCATAACAACGAAGTATGGTCAATAGTAGAATTTCAACACGTAAAACCTGGAAAGGGAAATACTTTTGTTCGTACCAAACTGAGACATATAAAAACAGGCAGAGTTCTCGAAACCCGTTTCGATGCTGGCGTAAAGATTGAACTGGCACGCGTAGAGCGCCGTCCCTACACATTCCTCTACAAAGACGACATGGGATACAACTTCATGCACGCGGAAACTTTCGAACAGATAGCAATTCCGGAAGAACTCATCAATGCCCCGCAGTTCCTTAAAGACGGACAATACGTTGAAATGACAGTTCATGCCGATACCGAAACACCGATGCTTTGTGAACTTCCTCCGTTTGTTGAAATGGAAGTTACCTACACCGAACCCGGCATGAAGGGCAACACCGCAACAAACGCAATGAAGGATGCTACCATTGAAACAGGTGCAAAAGTGCGCATTCCTCTTTTCATCGAAACAGGTGAACACATAAAGGTTGATACACGTACGGGCGAATACGCCGAACGCATAAGATAACGAATTTCAAACCACTACAAAAACTGCAATGCTGTAACGGATTGCAGTTTTTTTTTAAGAATTTCAAAAAAATACAGTCATGGAAAATATTCAAATACAGGCAGGAAATACGAAGCGCGGACTACTGCGGTTCCGTCTCATAGTGATGAACTTCCTGCAGTATGCAGTCTGGGGATCGTACCTCTGTTCCCTCGGTGTCTACCTCAACAATATTGGAATGCAGGACAATATCGGGCCTTTCTACGCCGTTCAGGGCATAGTGTCACTTTTCATGCCCACTCTCATGGGTATTGTGGCTGACCGCTGGATGCCGGCACAGAAAGTCTACGGACTGTGCCTTCTGCTTTCTGCCGCATTCATGGCCGGCGCCGCATACATGGGAATGACTTTCGGTCAAAACGTAAGTTTCGGACAGCTGTTCCCGCTTTACGCCGCCAGCGTGGCATTCTTCATGCCGACAATAGCTCTCGGCAATTCGGTGTCGTACAACGCTTTGACAAAAGCCGGCATGGATACCATAAAGGATTACCCGCCCATCCGTGTTTTCGGAACCGTCGGATTCATAGTGGCAATGTGGATTGTCAATTTCTCCGGATTCTTCGCAAGTTACATGCAGATGTTCGCCTCTGCATTTTGGGGAATTCTAGCCGGGATATATGCTTTTTCACTGCCTGACTGCCCCATAGACAAAAGCAAGAAAGGCACTTCTCTGGCAGACAGTTTCGGATTGAGAGCCTTTTCCCTGTTCAAAGACAGAAAAATGTGCCTGTTCTTCATATTCTCGTTCCTTCTTGGAATGTGCCTGCAGGTAACCAACGGTTTCGCAGTTCCTTATCTTGCGACTTTCAACATGTCGCCTGAACTGAAAGACACTTTCGCAGTACAGAACCCCGTATTCCTTTCATCCATTTCACAGATTTCCGAAACATTGTGCATACTTCTGATACCGTTCTTCCTGAAACGTTTCGGCATAAAAAAGGTAATGTTCATATCGTTCATGGCATGGTTCCTTCGTTTCGGACTGCTTGGCGTAGGAAACCCCGTCGGAATAGGTCTGGTATGGCTGGTATGCTCGATGCTGGTTTACGGCGTGGCCTTTGATTTCTTCAACATAAGCGGCTCGCTGTTCGTTGACAAGAATACCGACGAAGGCATTCGCAGCAGTGCACAGGGCGTGTTCATGATGATGACAAACGGACTTGGTGCCACTGTCGGTGCATTCATCGCAGGAAAAGTTGTGGTTCACTTCACTCAGCCACAGGCTCACCTTCCTTTCGAACCTCTCATGGAGGGATGGAGAAACTCGTGGTTCGTGTTTGCTGCCTTCGCCCTGATTGTAGGCATTCTGTTTGCGATATTCTTCAAATACAAGCATACAAGGGAATAACCCCTGCACAATTCATCAAAAAAAGACACACCCGAACAGGATGTGTCTTTTTTCGATTTCAAACTAAAAATATTTTTTTCCGTTTGCTCAGAAAGCAACTACTTTTCTGCTTACTCCGTTTGCACGAACTACGTAAACTCCCGCTTCGGGAACATTTACGGTGCAGTTGTCTGCTGTCTTTTCAGATGCTACCAGACGGCCACCCATGTCGTAAACCTGAACTTCGGTGTTTTCGAGATCCCAGATACGGATTGTTTTTCCGTCGGCAAAAACCTTGAAATTGCTTCCGGCTGCATTTTCAATGCCATCTCCACCTCCAGAAGTCTGTCCGACCCGAATGGCAGCGTTGGGGGTAGCATTGAAGTAAACGCTGTTCCATGTACATGTGGTTCCGGAAACGGTAACGGTGGCGTAACCATAGTAGGTATTTCCGTTCACATATACTCTCAGGCCTACATTCTGTGCATTTCCGTTGCCCAGCTGAACATAAGCATCGCCTTGTGAATTCCAGTTCGATGAGGCATCTACGGTAGTGTTGGCCGGAAGATTCTTAATCTTATCCCAACCGTCTTCTGTCGAACCCATTACCACAATATTGGTAAGTGATACATCACCACTTCCCTGCCATTTGAATTCCAGACTGCCGTTTTCAATCTCCCTGTAAGGGTCAACCATTTCATAAGCCGTGCCTATTTTAAAATCAACTGCGCCGTCGTTGTTGAGATCGATGCCGGTAACCGTAGTTGTCTGACCGCTGTAGTCAGTGTAAGGACCTGATCCTATGCGTCCTGCAGTAATTTGAGCATTAGCTCCCGTAAATGCCGTGGCTATCAATGCTGCCACCAATAATACCTTTTTTGTCATTTGTTTGTTTTTTTTGTGAATGATGTTATTATGTTTTACTTTGCAATTCTTTTTCCAATCCATGTATAATGGGAAAACACGGTATAGACACGTACATGATTAGTTTTGCAACAGAATAAATGCCGATGACGCATTTATTCTGTTGTAAAATTGGTTTCTCAGTTCATTTTGTCGACTGCGTTGAAGAATACGAATTTTCCGTCAAATACATCTATGAGTATGTTGTCCGAAGGATTCACGTTCTCACGGAGTATTTCCTGCGACAGTTCGTTAAGTATTTCCCGTTGTATGACACGTTTCACGGGACGTGCACCCATGGTAGGATCGTAACCCGCACGGGCAAGTTCGTCAATAGCATCGTCAGTTATCGAAATGAGTATATCGTTGTTTTCCAGTGTCTTGGCAACGATATTCATCTGCAGGCGTACCACTGCTTTTATCTGTTCGCGGGTGAGCGGACGGAACATGATTATCTCGTCAATGCGGTTGAGGAATTCAGGCCGCAGGGCAGTACGCAGCATTCCGAAAATTTCGTTTCTGGTCTGCTCCATGACTTTCTGATTTCCGGCATCGCCATCGGAAAGGCGTTCCTGTATTATATTAGAACCCATGTTCGAAGTCATGATGATGATTGTATTCCTGAAGTCGGCTACACGCCCCTTGTTATCGGTGAGACGCCCGTCCTCGAGTACCTGCAGCAGTATGTTGAATACATCCGGATGAGCCTTCTCAATCTCGTCGAAAAGCACTATGGAGTAGGGCTTGCGGCGTACTGCTTCGGTAAGCATGCCACTCTCGTCGTACCCCACATATCCCGGAGGTGCACCGATGAGACGTGATACGGAGTGTCGTTCCTGATATTCGCTCATGTCGATGCGCACCATCATATTCTCGTCGTCGAAAAGCACTTCGGCCAAAGCCTTGGCAAGCTCGGTCTTTCCCACACCAGTACTTCCCAAGAACATGAACGAACCGATAGGACGTTTGCTGTCGCTCAATCCGGTACGGTTTCTGCGAACGGCATCGGCTATCGTGTTTATGGCTTCATCCTGTCCCACAACCCGCTTGTGCAGTTCCTTCTCCATGTTCAGCAGCCGCTCGCGTTCGCTTTGCAGCATTCTTGCAACCGGTATACCGGTCCATTTGGCAACGATTTCTGCAATCTGCTCGCTGTCAACTTCTTCGGTAATCATGGCATTCTCTGCCTGCATATCCCTGAGCTGTTTCTTCAAGGTTTCCACGTTTCGTTCTGCATCCTTGATTTTGCCATAACGGAGTTCGGCCACCTTGCCGTAATCGCCGGCACGCTCGGCCTGCTCGGCCTGAAACTTGTACGATTCAATGTTCTTAACCTCGTTCTGAATGTTCTCAACTATGCTTTTTTCCGATTGCCATTTGGCTTTCAGGGAGTTACGCTCGTCGCTGAGGTTTGAAATCTCAACCGACAGAGAGTGAAGCTTGTCTTCGTCGTTTTCGCGGCGGATAGCTTCGCGTTCAATTTCAAGCTGGCGTATCCTGCGTTCGATTTCATCAAGTTCCTCCGGCACGGAGTCTATTTCCAGACGCAGACGTGCGGCGGCTTCATCAATGAGGTCTATGGCCTTGTCGGGCAGAAAACGGTCGCTTATGTAGCGGTGCGAAAGTTCCGCAGCGGCAATTATAGCCTCGTCTTTAATGCGGACCTTGTGGTGAACCTCGTAGCGTTCCTTCAGTCCCCGCAGAATGGAAATCGTGTCGGCGACATCGGGTTCATCGATGAGCACGCTCTGGAAGCGGCGTTCGAGAGCCTTGTCCTTCTCGAAATATTTCTGATATTCGGATAGGGTAGTGGCTCCGATTGCACGCAGTTCACCTCGTGCCAATGCCGGCTTCAGTATATTGGCCGCATCCATGGCACCTTCTCCGCCACCTGCACCCACGAGAGTGTGTATTTCATCAATGAAAAGTATTATTTCTCCCTCGGCTTCGTTTATTTCGCGGATGACACTTTTCAGACGTTCCTCAAACTCACCTTTGTATTTTGCTCCGGCAATCAGTGCTCCCATGTCGAGAGAATACAACGTCTTGGTTTTCAGATTTTCCGGCACATCGCCACTTACAATGCGATGGGCGAGACCTTCGGCAATTGCCGTTTTTCCTACCCCCGGCTCTCCTATGAGAATGGGGTTGTTTTTCGTGCGACGGCTGAGAATCTGCAACACACGCCGTATTTCATCGTCACGACCTATGACCGGATCAAGACGACCCGCCTGTGCCAACTGATTCAGATTCTTGGCATACTTGTTCAAGGAATTGAAAGTCTCTTCGGCTGTCTGAGAATTGATTTTCGAGCCCTTGCGCATGTCGGAAACGGCTTTGAGAAAAGCCTTTTCGGAAACGCCAGCATCTTTCAGGAGCTTGGCTATCTGATCGTTGCCTGTAAGGAGTCCTATAAACAGGTGTTCTATGGAAACGAACTCGTCCTTCATTTCCGTTGCACGTTGTGAAGCCTTGATTATGGCCTTGTTTGCGTCGCCGCTGAAATAGAGGTCGCCGCCGGCAACTTTCGGCAACGATGCTATGATGCGGTCGTTGGCCTGAGAAACGGCACTGATGTTTACCTCCAGTTTTTTCAGCAGATACGGTATCGTATTTTCATCTTCCGAAAATATTCCCTTCAAAAGGTGAGCTGTCCCGATATCAGGATTCTGGTATGACGAAGCAATTTCGTGAGACTTTTCTATTGCTTCCTGCGCCTTGATTGTAAAGTTGTTGAGATTCATGACGTTATTGTTTTTACTGTTGATTCGCTGTTACTTGTTCAATAACGTTGATGAGCAAAAAACATGCCTGAATCATTTTTCTGCAAAATCATGACAAAACGACAGAATTTCAATGAGTTGCAGCTGACAAAATTGCAGTTCATAAATATTTTCGGCCGTAACCGCGGAAAAACCAAAAAAAAATCGTAACTTTGGCATTTAGAATAAAAAACGATTTTTGATGGAAAACTACATAGTATCAGCACGTAAGTATCGTCCGGCAACGTTCAATTCGGTAGTCGGACAAGAACATATTACTAATACTTTGAAAAATGCCATAAAGAACGGCAAGTTGGCGCAGGCGTTTCTGTTCTGCGGACCGCGAGGCGTGGGCAAGACCACATGTGCCAGAATTTTGGCAAAAACCATCAATTGCACAAACCTTACCGAAGACATTGAAGCCTGCAACGAATGTGAATCATGCAAGTCGTTCAACGATTCGGCTTCGTACAACGTCTTTGAACTTGATGCCGCGTCAAACAACTCCGTTGACGACATACGCAGACTCATTGAACAGGTGAACATACCGCCTCAGGGAAGCCGATATAAAGTTTACATCATCGATGAAGTTCACATGCTTACGACACAGGCCTTCAACGCATTCCTGAAAACCTTGGAGGAGCCGCCTTCATACGCGAAATTCATCCTCGCCACCACCGAAAAGCACAAAATAATCCCCACCATACTTTCTCGCTGTCAGATATTCGATTTCAAACGAATAAGCAACGAAGATATAGCACGGCACCTGCAGTATGTTGCCTCGCAGGAAGGCATAACGGCTTCGTCTGACGCACTTCACGTAATTGCCCAAAAATCAGAAGGATGTCTCCGCGATGCTCTGTCCATGTTCGACCAGATGGTGACTTTTTCAGGCAGCCACGAAATTTCTTACGAATGCTGCATTGAAAACCTGAACGTCCTTGACTACGGTTACTACTTCAAATTCGTGGATTATTTCAGATCCGGCGACCTCACGAACACACTGCTTCTGTACCAGAAAGTATTGGACAAAGGTTTTGACAACCAGCACTTCATAACGGGTCTTTCGGAACACCTGAGAAACCTGATGGTTTCACTTGACCCGCAAACCACATCGCTTCTGGAAGTCAGCGACAATGCGAAAGCAAAATATGCAGAGCAGGCTCAACAATGTCGTTTAATGCTGCTTCTCAAATATTTAGAAATATCATCTGAAGCAGAACTTCACTACCGTGAAGCACTCAACAAACGACTTTTCATCGAAGTTGCACTGATGAAAATGTCTCAACTCGTACCCCGCATGGCAACCGCACAACAGGAAAAGACGACTGTGGCACAGCCACCGCAGCAGGCGGCTCCGGTGCAAAAAACGGTTCAGCAGCCAATACAGCCGCCAGTTCAACAACAACCCGTTCAACAACCTGTACAACAACCAATACAAAAACAACCTGTTCAACAACAACCGGTACAACAACAACTTGTTCAACAGCCTGCTCAACAGAACACGGCAGGTGTGCAACCACCTCAGATAAAACTGAATACGACATCGTTCAGTTTCACGACTTCAATAAACGGTTCATCTTCGGCACACCCGCAGGATGAAGAAAAAAAAAAATAAACTGATTCTCTCCCAAGAAAACCTTTTCAGCGAATGGATGAAACTCGCCGACATTCGCCGGCTCACCGACACTGAAGTATATTCGGCAATGAACGGAAGGCAACTGCAATTCATTGATGCCGAACATTTTACAGTAACAACACCAAGCAGATTCGCCCAACTCCTGAATTCCATAAAAAGCCAGCTCGTGGATTATTTCAGAGAAAAGACTGGCATTTCCACGCTTGACATCACAATAGAAGTAAAAGACGAAGTGGTGAAAAAGATGCTGTACACGCCCAAGGACAAGTATGAGGCAATGCTGAAGAATAATCCGGAAATAGGCAATCTTCAGAAGATTTTCCAAGACATTGATTTCTAACGAAAAAAAAATATATACTATGGGAGAGACGTTCATATTTCTTGGCTTACTTATATTCTTGGCTCACCTTTTTTCGGTGATATTCAGCAAGAAACGCATTCCCGACGTGCTTCTGCTGATGGTGATCGGCATACTGATAGGCCCTGTGTTGGGCATTATTTCACCTGCAGACTTGGGAATTGTAGGTTCGGTATTTGCGTCGCTGACTTTGCTGTTCATACTCTTTGAAAGCGGTACCGATATAAGTATCAGCAGTTTGCGCAACGCATGGAAGAATTTGGCCAAAGTGTGCCTTATCTCATTCTTCCTTTCGGTGGTGCTGGTAGGCATTATAGGCCATTTCGTGATAGGTCTGGAATGGAATTCCTCACTGATGCTCGGGGCAATACTGGGCGGTACATCGTCGGCAGTGGTGATTCCGCTCGTAAAACAGCTTTCCATCCACAAGGACAACGAAGTGGTACTAGTCATGGAATCAGCAATCACCGACGTGCTGTGCATCGTCTTCGCCTTGGCATTCATGGAAAGCTACAAAATCGGCGGAGTAAACATCGGTAGCATAATAGGGAAGGTAAGTGCCTCATTCATAATGGCTTCAATGCTCGGCATAGCAGGCGGAATAATCTGGTCAAGCATTCTTGACAGAGTACGCAAGGTACAAAACTCAATGTTCCTCACACCGGCATTCGTTTTCGTAATATACGGCATCACCGAAGCCATGGATTTCAGCGGAGCCATCGCGTCACTGACTTTCGGAATAGTAATAGGGAACACGGAATACTTCAAGTTTTCATTCCTTGAAAAATTCAACAAAGGCAACATGATGAAACTGGAACCGCAGGAAAAAGCCTTTTTCAGCGAATTCGTATTCCTGCTCAAAACACTTTTCTTCGTATATATCGGGCTGTCCATACCGTTCGACAACCTGACAGCACTGCTTTACGGTGCAGTGATAACGTTTGTACTTTTCATAATGCGATTCATTGTAATAAAGTTCGTAACAAACAAAAAAACAGCATCTTACGACAGAACAATCATGTCGATGATGATACCCAAGGGACTCGCAGCCGCCGTTCTGGCCACCATGCCGGAACAGCTCAACATCAGCATGGGACACGAAATCGTGCCGGGAGCCGAAACAATCAAATACACTACTTACTCCGTCGTTTTCATATCGATACTTTTCACTTCGTTCCTGATACTTTTCCTCGACAAAATACCATTCGTAAAACGATTCTGCAACTTCTATTTTGGAGGAAAATCAGAACAATCCTTACATGACGGGAACAATGGGAGTGAGGAAATCGCCGAAAACGGCTCCACACCAGATCCGGATACGCAAACAGAAACCATAAACGGTAACCAATATGCAGACGATGAAAATTCCATTCAGTAAATACCACGGTGCAGGCAATGACTTTGTAATTATTGACAATCGCAACAACTCATATCATCTTGACACTGAACATATTGCGGAAATATGCAACCGCAGGGTAGGAGTAGGGGCCGACGGACTCATGCTTCTGCAGAAATCGGAAAATGCTGATTTTCAGATGGTTTACTACAACTCCGACGGTCATACAGCCGAAATGTGCGGCAACGGAGGCCGGTGCATCGTAGCATTTGCGAAGAAACTCGGCTTAATAGGAACCGAAACCACTTTTCGGGCTACCGATGCACAGCATTCCGCAGCAATCACCGAATGGTACGGAAATTCAGGCATTGTAAAACTCGCCATGTCCGTTTCCGAAGCAGTGAAACCTTGTCTGAACGGATTTTTCATAAACACCGGAGTGCCGCATTACGTTGAATTTGCAGACGATATAAGAAACTTCGACGTTTTCGGCAATGGCTGCAAACTGCGCAACCACCCAAATTTCGCACCGGCCGGCACCAACGTGAATTTCATAGAACAGATATCTGAAAACCAGATATTTGCACGTACTTACGAACGAGGTGTCGAGGACGAAACGCTCTCCTGCGGCACCGGAGTTACGGCATCGGCCTTGGTGTGGGCAGAGAAAAACCACATGAACTCGGGCAAAGTCGACGTGAAGACGCTGGGCGGTGATTTCTGCGTGTATTTCGAAAAATCCGCAAATCACGGCTACGGGGAAATTTTCCTGCAAGGCCCGGTAAAACATGTTTTTGACGGAATCTGGTTGTAAAATTTCACGGAAAAATTTTTCACATCTCATCAGCCGGAAACTGACTCAACGAAAAACTTCTTCGGAAACAGTTGTCAGCAGAATTACGATTGGGAGCATGCTGATTGGCTGAAGACAAGAACATTCTGGGGAGGTGTCTTGTTGATTCTTTTACTTAACATAATATAAATTCTGTAACCAAAAATGAGAGTGTAAAAATTTCGCCAACAACACCGGAGACAACCGCTCTTAAATGCTTGTGCAAAACATATTGCATCAATATCGCACCCGCAAATTTTCCTGACGACGCCACGTAAAAAAATTCCAGATTTTTTTTGCAAAACTCACGGCGAAACTCGTTCTGCATCAGTCCCAGAAATCTGAAATATTTTTTTTCAAAACACGTTGTTTAAAAAAATTTCGTATCTTTGCGTTTTGAAAACGTTTCAAAAAACAACATAAATATTTGACAATAAACAAAATACAAATCTATGACATAAAAACAGAGTCGTTACACTCAATATAATCGGAAAAGTAATCTTGTTTAGCTTTGGTATCTAACACTTCCACTCAAAAAAAATCATCCAAGCAACAACGAATGCCCCGCCAATGTGGCGTGGACTTTTATTCGTTGTAATTTAGGATGATGGTTGTGGAAGGCCTAGATACCAAAATTAGACGGAAATTAGTGCCACGTCTTTTTTTTGGGTGCAACTGTATCAATTTTGGCACAAATAAGAATTTTTATATAAAAAAATAGATAAACATGGAAGATATTACATACAGAAACTGTCCCCATTGTGGAAGAGAAATCAGCATTAAATTCACATCTTGCCCATTTTGCAAAAAAAATATATATAACAACACTGAAAAAATAACAGCTGCTGAATTCATCAAAAAACGAAAAATTATTGAACAAAATGAAATTCTGAAATTACGCAAAGATATTCTTGCATTTTACAATATTGAAGGCGATGTCTCAGATGAAGAATATGCTCAACTCAAGACTTTTTATCAGACAGACAAGCCTCACGCAAACAATATTTCTCATACATCAAACCACGGGGAAACGTTGTTGTACACACTAAACGTGATACTTCTGATTATAGGCATTTTCGGTGCTATTATATTGATAGTATTGGGTGAATTTAAATTTCTTTATGGATTTGCAATAATAGGCACATTACTTTTTAGTTTTGGTTTTACATCCGTTTTTTTAACTATTTCAAAAAATATTCGTGCTATTGCCGATTCCTCGGAGAAAAAGATATAAGAAATGAAATTCATGGCAGAGGTTCACCGCCTCTGCCGTTTTTCAGACCTGCAAAAATACAAAAAAAGAAATTTTCTGAACACATAGAAATCTGTATTTCAGTCAATTGAAGAAAAAAATTTGCAAAATCCGAAAAAAAATCGTACTTTTGCACCCGTTTTCAACGCAAAAAACAAATAAAGGAATGTAGAATTCAGACCACACAGTGATCTCTTAAAAGACAGAAAGGAGGGCAACAATGATTGAAACTGCTCAATATGGCGATTTGAAATGGCTCCACATTTCGGATCCGGGTGAAGAAGATTATCGTATGTTATTGGAAACTTACAAGTTCCACCCTCTCGACATAGAAGACTGTCAAGGCACCAACCAGCGTCCCAAAATCGACGAGTACGACGACTACTACTTTCTGATACTGCATTTTCCGTATTTCGACAAAGGCAACAAGTTTGTCCGCATCAAGGAAGTGAAAATCTTCTGGGGACGCAACTACATCATAACCATAGGCAAATCACACTGGGTTGTAAAAAAAGTTTTCGACAGCATTCGCGAAGGACTTGACAAAAACGACGAGCAGATAATCAGTTACATGAAAACCAGCGACATACTGCTGTACCGGATACTGGACCAGCTGCTGAGCGAAACCAACACCCTCATAACCCGCATCGGTGCCGAAGTTGACCTCATCAACTACGACATCTTCAGCAAAAAGTCTCAGCCCATCATTGAGCTTATCTCCATCACCAGACGAAACATCATTCTACTCAACACCACATTCAAGCCGCAGCTGCGACTTTTCCAGAAATTCGAATCGGGCGGCGTGAAAGGCTTCTCGGCCGACAGCGAGGACATGGAAGACTACTGGGGCGATATCCTCGACCAGTACCAGAAAATGTTCGACCTTGTGGAAGACTACGGTGAACTCATTGAGGGTCTCTCCAAAACATTCGACTCCCTGCTTGCCAACCGCACCAACGAAACCATGAAGGTCCTCACTTATTTCTCCACCATCATGCTCCCGCTTACTGTAATCACCGGCATGTATGGAATGAACGTGACACTGCCGTTCGGGAACCTCTCGAACGCATTCTGGTTCATCGTTCTGATAATGATTCTGGTAACACTTGCTCTGCTGTATTTCTTCCGTCGCAGAAACAACAAATTTTAAACCATTGACAACGAGAACTTTCCAAAAATGAACGACCAGATTTTTGAAAAGATAATATCCCTCGACGACATAGATTTTGCCGATTTTTGGGGTACCAACGAAAAAAATCTCGAATTCATAAAACTCCTTTTCCCGAAAGTGCGGCTCATAGCACGCGGCGAAATGCTGAAAATTGTCGGGAACGAGGAAGATGCGCTCTTTTTCGAAGCCAAACTGAAAGACATGCTCCATTACTACGAACACAACGGCAGGATAGACTCCGAATGCATCGTTCAGATAATGGAAGGCACTGTAAATCAGGAAATTTCCGGAAGCGACGTACTCGTGCACGGTCGCAACGGACTGCTGATAAAAGCCCGCACTCCCAACCAGCACCGGCTTGTGGAGGCCGTACGCAACAACGACATGGTCTTTGCCATTGGCCCTGCAGGTACAGGAAAAACCTATACGGCGGTTGCCCTTGCCGTCAAAGCTCTGAAAAACAAGGAAGTACGAAGAATAATACTTACCCGTCCTGCCGTGGAAGCCGGCGAAAATCTCGGATTCCTGCCCGGCGACATACGCGAAAAACTCGACCCTTACCTGCAACCGCTATACGATGCCCTTCACGACATGCTCCCTCAGCAGAAACTGCAATCGTACTGGGAAGACAAAACCATCGAAATCGCACCGCTGGCATTCATGCGGGGACGCACTCTGGACAACGCTTTCGTTATACTCGACGAAGCACAGAATGCCACTTCGGCACAGATAAAAATGTTTCTCACTCGAATGGGCATGAATGCCAAATTCATCGTCACCGGCGACCTCACACAGATCGACCTGCCCAAAAACCAGAATTCAGGACTGGCTCACGCCATAAAAATACTGGAAAACATAGACAACATTGAAGTCATTCGCCTCGACAACCGCGACGTGATACGTCACAAACTCGTCACAAAAATAATAAACGCATACGAAAACGAAGGAAAATGACGACAGACAAAATCATTTCTCAAATCATTGATACTCTGAATGTTGGTGGAACAATACTCTATCCCACCGACACCATCTGGGGACTCGGATGCGACGCCTGCAACCCTCAGGCTGTAGAAAAAATATACCGGATAAAACAGCGGAATCCCGAAAAAAGCATGCTCATCCTTTGTGTCGACCTCAGACAGGCAGCAAATTACATTGAGGATTTTCCCGAACGGGTCAAGGACATTCTGTCTGAAACCACACGACCCACGACAATAATTTATCCAAAAGCCAGAAATTTGCCGTCAAACCTCACAGCAACCGACGGAAGCATAGGCATACGCATTCCCAAATCACTGTTTTGCAACAATTTACTGAAAGCCTTCGGAAGACCTATTGTAAGCACTTCGGCAAATTTTTCGGGGAAACCCTCCCCTGCCTCTTTCAGCGACATTGACAAAAAATTGTTCGATACCGTCGATTTTGCCGTTCCGCAAAACTTTGACGATTCCCAAGACAACACCTCGTCGCAGATTCTCAAAATAACCTCTGACGGTGAAATCACTGTAATCAGGAAATAACCAGACTCAATCTGAATTCCTTGTATATTCGGTAAAAGTGTGATCCGAAAAAAGCACCAGAAAACGTTCCACTTTCTTCTCAACGAGAACGGCGTTTTTCGATTCGGAATGCGGAGCAGGTTCGTTTATTGAAATCTCAGCCAGTTCAGACTTTTTTTCAACATGCTCAATTTCAGATAATTGCGTTTTTGAAGAATTTGCAACTGTCTCATTTTCAGTAGTATCAGAATCAGAAAAATCCATCTGTGACTGGGACTGTTCTGGCGGTATGCCCGGAATATTCATGGAATTTTGCATGAAAAACTCTACCTGCTGACTCACAACTTGCTTATTTTCACTAAGTTGAGAATCCAAAGATACATTAACCTCCTTATTTTCAGGAATCTTGGCAGTTTTGGCAGACCTCAGCATCTCTCCGTTTCCGAAAAGCATCCAGTCGGGAGAAATTTCCGGATACGCCACAAGAACCTTCTTCACAAAATCCAGACTTGGGTTATTCCGACCGTTCAGTATGTGCGACATACCCGAAGGCTGAATTCCGATTTTCTCTGCAAGCTGGGAAGAAGTGATATTTTTCGATTTCAAAATTACGTTAATTCTGTCAACCATAGTAATTTACATTTATAAACTTATAAGATTTCAAAATGCAAATATACGATTTTTTTTGATAACAAATGTAAAAAATCTTAAAATTACATTTGTAATCCATAAATCAACCGATACAATACTTTAAATAAGTTAATTATGTCGTTGATTTTCAGCACATTATGCAATGTAATATGTTTGGTAACAAGTGACACAAAAACATATTGTATAATTAAAGCACTACTATATATAAATATAAAATATCATTGGTTTTTAGTATATTATAAATAAATAATTGATTTATTAACAAATATTTCACATTTTTACAATTATACCACATATACATTTGTAATAATTTAATTTTATATAATTATACAAATGTAAATATATACATTATTACAATTGTAATATATGTTTGTAATACTGCTTATTATACAATTGTGAAACAAATATTTGTTACAGACAACGTCGGATTATGACTGCTACCACTTGGGCATTTATGATATTTTTCGAGTGCAAATTTCCTTCTCGCAAGTCCGTAAAATTTACACCAACCGGACAACGTTACCCGTAAAAATATATTTATCGCATTCTCGGAGAGGAATAACGATAGTAAAATTTTCTGAAACCGCGATTAATAAACGGTTTCAGAAAACATCTTCCCTACCCTTCGTGGCGGTGTTAAAAAAAATGTTGATAACTATATCGGAAAAAACGGCACATGTGCTGCAAAATTTGTAATTTTGCAAACAATAAAGACAATACATTACACGTTACAAATAAGAATTTTAATAAGTATTACAATGAAAAAAAGAAGATTGCTGATATTACTGGGCATCAGTCTGATGGTCTGCATCTTTGCCGCATCATGCTATTCTACCGCCCATAATACATGTCCGGCCTATCGTGGCGGTGCAACATCGCACTACAAAGGCTGATTGTATTTTCTTGACGTAAAAAAGCATTCCGCAAAAAGTGCGGAATGTTTTTGTGTTGTAAAGTCCTGTCAAGGTACTGCTCAGGCTGACCATCCTCCAATGGCGGCGATTTTGAGTTCTCCTCTTATTTCCTTTACTTCTACATTGACCTCGGTAGTGCCTCGTATCCTTTGTAACTCATTGTGTACCAGCCAACATTGTCATTGCTTGGAGCAATCCTGTAATTTTCGAGACAGGGAAATACATCTGCGGCAGCGAGAAACGGGTCAAAGACCGGTTTCTGTTTCTCAAAGCGTTGGAGCAAAGCTCGACTGCAGTATTTGTAGCGTATTCCGTCGTACGTAAGAATGATTTCGGAATATTCGTGGTAGAAAGATTCCACGAACGCAAGTTTATCTTCCCTCGTATAATTCTAATCCGACATTTGTTCCTCCTGTCCGCCTGCCACCGGTATGTCTTCGGCTGGCGTAATGTCGCCTGTGGCTGTACCGTTGCACGACAGTACTCCCATAATCAGCAGAAACACACCAAACGGCAATATCTTTTTTTCATTTTTTTCCGAACTTTCCAGTTAAAAAAAAACGAGACACCCTCTTTAGTGTGTGTCTCATTTTTGGCACGATTTTTTTTCAAAAATCCTTGCAATTTGCTGATTTTCAACATTTGTGCGGATGAAGGGACTCGAACCCCCACGCCGTTCGGCATTAGATCCTAAGTCTAACGCGGCTACCAATTACGCCACATCCGCAGGTCGTTTTGCGTTGCAAAAGTAATCAATTTTTTTCAATTGGCAAAATAAATTTTCCTGCATATATTTTTACGGAACACCAACTAACTTGTTGTCAATGTTTTACGAAAACATTGACATAACAAATGCGTTCCTTGCAAAATACATAAAAAGCAACTGCCGTTGCAAAATTATCCGCAATTGCACCGATTTGCCCTGACCAACATTAATACTTGTCGACTAACTGTTCCTCAACTCAATCCAAATGTCCGATGTCCGTAAAAAATCTTTATTTGCAAAAGAAAGATTTTTTTCTTATATTTGCACTTTACTATTAAAACAATAAAAATTACATAACATAATGGAAAACAATAAGTTATTTGCAGAATTTCCTCCAGTTTCCACCGAAAAATGGGAAGAAGTCATCAACAAAGACCTTAAAGGTGCCGATTACAACAAGAAATTAGTCTGGAAAACCATTGAAGGATTTTCAGTAAAACCATACTACAGAGCCGAAGATTTGGAAAATCTCTCGTACCTCAACACCAACCCCGGCGAATTTCCATACACCCGCGGCAAGCAGGCAAAATCCAATGTATGGGATATACGTCAGGACATAAAAGTAAAGGATCCTGCCGAAGCCAACCGTTTTGCCGTTGACGCTGTAAAACGCGGAGCCAACTCACTCGGTCTCTGCACGAAAAACATAACCGACGTAAATGCCATGAGCGTTCTGCTGAAAGGTCTGGACCTCACTAAGATAAAGATACACTTCACTTGTTCCAAAGACTATCTGCAACTTCTGAAAATCTTTGCGGAATATCTCAAATCACAAAACATTGACAGCAAAGCTGTTGAAGGAAGTGTAAACTTTGACATTTTTCATCATGCACTCACACACGGCAGTTTCCGCAACGGCGAGGCCGGCGACTATGAAGAAGCTGCACAGATACTTGCCTATACGACGGAAAACTTCCCCGGATTCCGTGTACTTGCCGTAAACGGAAAGCTTTTCCAGAACAGCGGTTCCAGCATCGTTCAGGAACTCGGATTCACACTGGCAGCCGCCAACGAACTTATGGCAAACCTTACCGAAAAAGGCTGCGAAGTGGACACCGTTGCCAAAAACATTGTTTTCAACTTCGCCACAGGCTCCAACTACTTCATGGAAATAGCCAAAATCCGTGCAGCACGCCTGCTCTGGTCAAAAATCGTTGAACAGTACCAGCCCAAATGCTCCTGTGCTTGCCGTGTTTTCATCAACGCAACTTCATCAATATGGAACAAGTCTGTTTACGATGCACACGTAAATATGCTCCGTACCACAACCGAAACCATGTCGGCAGCAATAGCCGGTGCCGATTCCATCTCGGTATTGCCTTTCGACGCAGCCTTCAAGGAAGCCGACGACTTCAGCTACCGCATAGCACGCAACCAGCAGATACTGCTGAAAGAAGAATCGTATCTCGACAAAATCGCCGACCCGGCTGCAGGTTCCTACTATATTGAAAACCTCACCGATTCCATCGCACAGTATGCTTGGCAGAACTTCATCGCTGTTGAGGAAAAAGGCGGTTTCGGAAAAGCCATTGCCGAAGGTTTTGTTCAGGACGAAATCGAAAAGACTGCCGTTCAACGCAACAACGACATTGCCATGCGCAAAACCGTGATACTCGGGACCAACCAGTATCCCAATTTTGCCGACAGCAAAATGAGTGAAAAAATAGAGAAAAAAGAATGTTGCTGCTGCTGTGGCGGAAAAGGCGGAATGAAGACCCTTCACCCCTACCGCGGTGCCGAAGCTTTCGAAGAAATACGCATGGCCACCGAACGTGCGACACAGAAACCCAAAGTGTTCCTGCTTACATACGGCAACCTTGCCATGCGCAAAGCCCGCTCCGGTTTCGCAACCAACTTCTTCGGAGTAGCAGGCTACGAAATAATAGACAATGCCGGATTCGCAACGGTTGCCGAAGGTGTAGAAGCTGCTCTCAAGGCCCAAGCCGACATTGTAGTGCTCTGCTCTTCTGATGACGAATATGCCGAAATAGTTGCCGATGCCTGCAACGGTCTCAAGGGCAAGGTTAAAAGCATCGTGCTGGCCGGTTACCCGAAAGAACAGGTCGAAGCATTCTCCCAAGCCGGCATCGATGAATTCATTCACATAAAAACCAACGCGTTGGAATGCCTCACTGAATTTCAGAAACTACTTAAATTAATGTAATATAAAACATGTCATTTTGAAGACAGTCCTTCTTGCAAGGACTGTCTTTTTTGTGTCCGTTTGTAAAAAAAGTCCTGAGAACATCGTCATCACGTGAATTTTCAAGCATACCGGTACCAACACTCAGCCGAGGATTGCTGAACAATATGAACCCTTCGGTCATTCCTCTGACACGTAGTTTCTGACGGCTTATTCAAAAAAAACCGCATTACTGCGGCTCTTCTTAATTTTAAATCAAATTACTTATTGTGTTACGAAACTTATCTGCGTTCCGTAACTGGTTCCTACCGAGTTTGTTGCATAAGCACGCACATAATACGTTGTACCTGACGTCAGTCCGATAAGACCGCACATATAACTTCCAAGTCCGTTGAAAGAAGCTGGCACCACGGTGCTGTTGGAAACCGTCGGATTGGGGCTTGTGCTGTAGCATATGCCGCTTTCAACAATCGGGCCGCCGCCAGGCATACGGACACGGACACTGCCGCTGCAAGTCGCAGTATATCTTGTAATATCTATTGCCGTGTCGGTAGTTACCGTTGGAGGATACAATGTCGAGAAAGTTTTTTGGGCACCGTATGCCGTTCCAGCTTGAGTAATAACGTATGCCTTCACATAGTCATTCCACCTGCGAGGCCTGTAAGGTTGCACGAATATACTCCCACGTGGTTTGAAGTTGCCGCAACGGTAGTATTGGCAGTGGTTGGATTTGCAGTAGTACTGCAGCAGAAACCACGCGACAGGACACTGCTGCCGCCGCTGGAAATGACAGTTTCCTCGCATGTTGCCGAAAATCCGGTAATGTGGAGTATCGTGTCGGTACTTACCTATGGCAAAACCAGCGTAGTGAAACTTCTCTGAGTTCCATAAGCCGTTCCCACTGAATTTGTGGCATAAGCTCTTACGTAATAGGTGGTTCCTTGAGCAAGACTTACAAGATTGCAGGTGAAAGCACCCTGTCCGGCAGTTGCCGCAGGCAGTATGTTGTCATAGATTGTCGGATTAGGACTGGTACTATAGCAGATACCGGCCGATATTACCGGCTCTCCGCCGTCGTCAACTACAATTCCATCACAAACTGCCGTTTCACCCGTAACACCTGTAACATTGCCGGTTGTCACGCTTGGCACGTTCAGTGTCCTGAATGATTTTTCCTCGCCGTATTCCGTTCCGTTGGAATTTGTCGCATAAGCTCTGTAATAGTAGCGAGTAGCGTTGTTGAGATTTATCAGGTTGCAGGAATAGGCTCCCAAGCCATTGGCGTTTGCCTGAACCACATTGTTGTTAATTGTCGGGTTGTGCGACGTTGCGAAGCATATTCCGCGTGATGTAATGCTCAGTCCGGCATCGGCAATAACCTCGCCTTCGCACACCGCCGAAACGCCGGTAATATTCGTTGCCGTATCGGTTGCTACCGTTGGCAGAGAACGCGTCGTGAAAGTCCTGTCGATACCGTAACTTGTTCCCATTGCGTTGGTTGCATAGGCTCTCACGTGGTACAGTGTTCCATGCGTGAGGTTGGTAAGATCGCAAGTATATGTACCGAGAGAAGTGCTTCCGTCAACGACTTTTCTGCCCGAAATGGTTGGATTGGGCGTAAGTCCGAAACATATTCCACGTTCGATAATAGGAAGTCCGCCGTCATGCTGCACTATACCCTTGCAGTTCACAGAAGTATTGGTAACATTCGTTATGTTGTTCGTTGTAACAATAGGCAAAGAAAGTGTACGGAACATTCTTTCCTCGCCGTATGAAGTTCCTATTTCGTGCGATGCATAAGCCCTGACGTAATAAGTAACCCCCGAAGTAAGGTTCGGTATTATGAATGAAAATGATCCTGCACCACCGGTAACGTCGGGTATTACGTTGTCGAGTACAGTCGGGCTGGGAGATGTGCCGTAGCATATTCCACGGGCCGTAATTGCCGGAGTATTGGCATCTACCTGCACCAGACCGCCACATACGGCCGAAGTGTCGGTCAAATTGGTAATCAAATTGGTGTTCACCAAGGGCAACGATTTGGTGGTGAATGACAATTCCGCACCGTAAGTCATTCCTACTGAATTTCTTGCATAAGGTCTTACATAATAAGTGGTACCCGGTTCCAAACCAGTAATTGGGATAATGTAAGCGCCTGTACCGTTGGTACCTGCGACAACTACGTTATCGGCGATTGTCGGATTGTGGGTTGTGTCGTAACAAACCCCGCGTTCGATGATCGGGTCACCACCATCATCCTGTACTATACCTCTGCAGTTTGCCGAAGAGTTGGTCACATTTGTGATTATATCGATAAGAACAAAGGGCAGATACTTTGTCGTGAAAGTCATCTGCACGCCATAATCAGTTCCTACAGAGTTAGTTGCAAATGCCCTAACATAATATGTAACACCTGTATCAAGTCCAGTAATGTTACAAGAAAAAGCTCCTGTACCATTGGAAGATGCAAGAACCACACTGTCGGTTCTCACAACAGGCATTGGCGTTCTGCCATAGCAGAATCCCCGTGTCGTAATGGGAGCACCGCCATCGTTGAGTACCCTTCCCGCACATCTCGCAGATACCGGTGTAATGCCGAATACCGAATCCGACACCACATTGGGCAAATCCAACGTAGTAAAAGACATTTCTGCACCATAACTTGTTCCAACAGAGTTTGTTGCGTAAGCTCTGATGTAATATGTGGTTCTCTGTGAAAAAGTACTGATGTTGCAAGTGTAATTACCTGTTCCGCTGGAAGAAGCCGCAGCTCTGTTGTCGGAGACTGTCGGATTATGGTTAGTGCTGTAACAGAACCCCCTTGAAGTTATGTTTGTACCACCGTCGGAGACAACCGTTCCGCTGCATACTGCCGATGTGTTGGTAACATTGGCGATGGTGTTGGTGGTTACCACAGGCAATGTCAGGGTTGTGAAAGTTTTTTCTTCTCCGTAGGAAGTCCCTATCATATTGGTTGCGTAAGCCCTTACGTAATATGTGGTAGCAGGTGCGAGGCCTGTCATCGGGCAAGCGAAAGCACCTGTACCTGCGGTTGTTGCAACAATCACATTGTCGGACAATGTCGGGTTGGGGTTTGTACTGAAGCAAATTCCGCATTCGGTTACCGGTACACCGCCGTCAGAAGTCACGTTGCCTCCACAGCGTGCCGAGGTATCGGTTCGACCTGAAACATTTGCTGTTGCAACAGTTGGCACAAAAATAGTGGTGAACACCATCGTGAAATTTTCACTTGCGCTCTGTACCTGCTGTATCTGACCGCTTGCAATGACACGTCTGTTGTCTGTAAAATAGCCTGTATAACTCATCATGTCGCCATGTCCGAAAACCTGATTTGACGAGCGTTTTGGAGTAACTTTCGCCATGCTTCTGACTGATATAGAATTGGTTCCTCCGCTGACGCGGTTCACCATCTTTGCAGTACATCTTCCCTGAGAAGTGGACAGGACTGCCAAATATACCTGCGGAGCATCAAGGCACAAGTCGAACAGATAGTCTCCCGCTTCAAGATTACGTGAAAATTCTGCCACTTTCTGACCTGCGAAATTAAATATCTGCAATTTAACATCATCAGTATTAACGAGTTGAACATTCAGGTTTGTTCGTCCGTTAAAAGGGTTAGGAAAAGCTTTTATCGCAGTATTTTCCACATCGGGGCTTTCTATTCCGGATAGTCTCAGTCTTAACACCGTATCGGGGAAGTTAAGAGTTTCTACCCACGAGCGGGTAAGGTTTTCAACCCTTATAGAATCCATGCGCACATAGGCTCCGGCATTGTTTTTTCCTGTAAATTTCAGTGTCACATTCTGTGCCAGTGCTCCGAATGTCAGCATTACGGCACATACAAAGAAAAATAACTTTCTCATCGTTTTAATCAGTTAAAATACTTTTGCAAAGTTACGCATTTTTTCCCAATTTAACAAACATTTCGGCTGTTTTTTTACAAAAACAGAAAAAAGCCAAGAATTTTCTTGGCTTTTTAATTTTTGAGCTTGAAAAAAAAATCAATTTTTTTTGGATCGTATCTTTGCCGTTTTCGGTTCCTTTGCCGGTTTGACTTTTGTCGATGGTTCTTTTTGAACCTTGGTTTTCGGTTCCTTTGCCGGTTTGGGGGTTGTTTTCTTAACGGCTTTCACCGTAGAATCTTTCGCTGCTTTCACAGCTTTCGTTGTTTTCTCTATTTTCGCTGACTTGGAATCCTTTGCGGTTTTGGTTTTCGGTTCCTTTGCTTTTGCAGTTTTTCTCTTGCTTTTTTCGGTCAGAAACTCTCCCTCGAGGAGGTCTTTTTCGATACCGAGCAGGTCTTCGTCATCCGGTTCCACATCAAGGAAATCGTCATCTTCTGGCGGCAAATCGTCGTTCTCATCATCATCTTCTTCGTCGTCGGTATTGAATTCCTCGGCAAGTTCGTCTTCGATGTTGGGGATATTGGTACCGCTGAAGGATTCCTCGTAGTTGCCGTGCTTGAGGGTAAATTCCTTATGGGAGCCATCACTCTCACCGCTTTCATCACGTTCGATTATTTCCAGATCCGATTCCTCATCGCCTTTGTCGCTGAACAAGTCTTTATCGAGGTCTTCTTCCACAAGGTGAGTATCTATTCTCACCTCGAATTTTACCATATATATAGCGTCATCCGTTTCCAATGGCACCGAAAAAATGGGTTCTCCACTGGGTTTGATAGTCTTCTGCAAATAAGGTTTGTAGCCGCCGTCTTCGCTTGGATAAGTTTCTTTGAACAGGTCTTTCAGTTCTTCAGACAAGTTGTCAAAACTGACGATCAATTTTCTTTTGCGAGTTTCGTGTCTATTCATTGCCATTTTACTTGTGAGTATAGTTTATGATTCGTTTTCAGTCGTTATCTTCATCGGTTCTAAGGTTTTCCATCAGGAATTTCTTTCGTTCCGGGGTATTGTTGCCCATATAGAATCTCAATACATTGTCAATGCCGGCATCCTTGTTGAAAATCACCGGGTCAAGCCGTATATCCTTTCCGATGAAATTTCTGAACTCGTCAGCTGAAATTTCACCGAGACCTTTGAATCGCGTAATTTCCGCATTTGATATTGAGTTGATGGCTTCCACACGTTCTTCCTCCGTATAGCAGTATTTTGTTTTCTGCTTGTTGCGGACTCTGAACAGTGGTGTTTGAAGGATGTACACATGTCCGGTCTTTATAAGGTCTGGGAAAAACTGAAGGAAGAATGCCAAAAGCAGCATGCGGATATGCATTCCGTCATGGTCGGCATCGGTTGCTATTACGACGTTGTTGTAGCGCAGGTTTTCCAGACCGTCATCGATATCGAGGGCACTGTGCAGGAGGTTGAATTCCTGATTCTGGTAAACTATTGCCTTTGACTTTCCGTAGCTGTTGAGAGGCTTGCCCCTCAGGCTGAACACCGCTTGGGTATTCACATCACGGGATTTGGTGATGGAGCCGCTTGCCGAATCGCCTTCGGTTATGAAGATTGTGGTTTCCAGACGGCGTTCGTGGTTGCTGTTGTAGTGAATGCGGCAGTCGCGGAGTTTGCGGTTGTTAAGGCTGACTTTTTTAGTCTTGTCCTTATTCAGTTTCTTTATGTCGGCTATGGCCTTGCGTTCTTTTTCGGACTCGATGATTTTTGCCTGCATTGCCTCGGCGGTAACCGCATTGATGTGAAGGAAGTTGTCGAGGTTCCGCGTAACTATGTCGAGCACGTAGCTTTTCACAGTAGGTGGCACAGGATCTACGGGGACACCCTTACGCATTGTAGGTGCCATGTAGGTGGAGCTGAAGTTCGTTTTTGTCTGGTTGCGGAATTCGGGTTCCTGCACGCGGATGCTCAATGCACACATAATGCTCTGACGTATGTCGCCGGGGTCGTAATCCTTCTTGTAGAATTCGCGTACGGTTTTCACGATGGCTTCGCGGAAAGCCGCTTGGTGGGTTCCTCCGTCGGGGGTGTGCTGACCATTGACAAAGGAGTAGTATTCTTCCTTGCTGTACTGGCCGTCGATATGGGTGAATGCGAATTCGAAATCTCCCTCTTGTATATGTATTATCGGGTAAAGGCGTTCGCCCTCCATGTTGTGTTCCAGAAGGTCGAGCAAACCGTTCTTGGAATAGTATCTCTGACCGTTGTATCTGAGTGTAAGTCCGCGATTGAGGTAGGCGTAATTCCAGATTTTACGTTCTATATAGTCATTTATGAAATGGTAGTTGCCGAAACATTTCGTGTCGGGGGTAAATTCCACATAAGTTCCGTTGTCTTCGGTGGTATTGAGTATTTCGGTTTCGTTCACGAGTTTGCCTTCGCGGAACTCGGCCGTCTTGGTCTTACCGTCGCGGAAAGCCTGAACCTTGAAGTGCGAAGACAGTGCGTTGACTGCCTTGGTACCGACTCCGTTGAGGCCTATCGATTTCTGGAAAGTTTTGTCATCGTACTTGCCTCCGGTATTCAGGCGGGAAACGGCATCTACCATGCTGCCGAAAGGTATGCCGCGTCCGTGGTCGCGTACGGAAACGGTTTTGTCCTGAAACGAGACATTTACTTCAATGTTCTTGCCCCATCCGGAGGTAAATTCATCGATGGCATTGTCTATGACTTCCTTTATGAGGATGTATATACCGTCATCCTGCGAAGAGCCGTCACCGAGCTTCCCAATATACATTGTGGGACGCAAACGGAGGTGCTCCATGTCCTCAAGATGGATTATTGAATCATCATTGTAGTTGTTTATCTGCTTCGCTTCTTCCATAAATACCTCAGTATCTGCGTTTTACAAAATTACTCTTTTTTTGTGTGCATTGCAAAATTACACAATAAAACGAAACTGAAAAATTTTTTTGATTTTTTTTTGATTTTTTTTATCAACAAACGGATATTCAAAACTTTCAGCAAGAAAAAAATCACTTTTTTCATAAAAAACAGCAATAATTTGATTTTTTTTCGTAAATTTGCCGGTTCAAACAGGCAAATTTATAACAAAAAATCATCAATCATGAAAAAGACAATTACATTTTTGATCCTCTTCGCAGGATTGTGTATGCAGGTTTTTGCATACGATTTCGTGTCTGGCGGCATTTATTACAAAATCATTGCCACAGGTGTAGAGAACAAAGTGAAAGTAACCTACTCCAACAACACTTCCTACAACAGTTACAGCGGTTCGGTAACGGTACCGTCATCCGTAACGTACAACAATGTTACTTACACTGTTACAGAGATTGACTCGGCAGCATTCGCCGCTTCGACATCCCTGACATCGGTTTCACTGCCCAACACGATCGAGAAAATCGACAGTTCGGCTTTCGTACTGTGTACGTCGCTGTCATCGATAAACATTCCGTCGGGGGTACGCTACATCGGCAGTGCCGCTTTCGGCCAGACAGCCATCCGTACCATCACCATTCCCGAAAACGTAACATTCCTCGGAGGCGGAATGTTCTGGGGTTGCAGCCTGCTCACCACCGTCAACTACGATGCAAGAAATGCGACACACGGCCGCTACTATGACGAAGACTTGGGATTCGCACTCACTCACAACTTCACCGGCTGCTCATCGCTGACAACCGTAAACATCGGCACCAACGTAACCAGCATACCGAGAGCGTATTTCATCGGAGCCATTGCCTTGACAAGCGTAACCATTCCCGATGCCGTAACATCTATCGGAGATTCCGCCTTTGCCGGATGCATTTCGCTTGCCAACCTGCAAATCGGACGCAACGTGGCCACGATAGGAGATTACGCTTTCGCACAGACAGGACTTGTCTCCATCGTTTCGAAGGCAACCGTTCCGCCGACATTGAGCACCAACACTTTCTCCGGCATTTCGAATAGTATTCCGCTCACAATACCTTGCGGAACGACAAATGCATACCGCACGCACTGGGCAAACTTCAACAACGTTACGGAAGACTGCAATTTCGTGCTCACCGTAGCAAGCAACGATCCCATGTACGGCAGCACAACTGGCAGCGGCACATACGCTTCCGGCACCACAGTGCAGATTGCTGCCATTCCTGCTCAAGGTTTCGTTTTCACGAAATGGAACGATGACGTTGCCTTGAACCCGAGAAGCATAACGATAACTTCGGATACCACTTTCACTGCCATATTCGATTTCAGCGAAGGCATTGAAGATGCTGAAGCAGAAACGATATATGTAATTTCGGGCAACAGCGAAATCACTGCCTGCAACCTTCAGGACGGTGTGTTCTCGATTTTCGATCTCAGCGGACGTTGCCTTGTAAACCACGATGTAACCAAAGGCAGCTCTGTAAAATACAGAGTTCCCGCAACAGGTGTATATGTCGTACGCAACAACGGCAGAAGCATCAAGGTATTCGTGAAATAAAACCTTTTCAGAAAAACGAAAGAAAAAGCTTCCCGTTCCGGGAAGCTTTTTTTATTTAAGACAGTCGGGCACAGATAAAAAGTCGTGTAAAACACTTTACAAAGGCACCGGCACATATATCGCAGGGAGGTTTACGCTGCAGTCACGAGACGGTTTTCGGTTCTTCCGTCATATCTGCAGTGCAGCACATTTTCCGCAAAAAAAAAGTCGGGAGGCGAACCTTCCGACTTTTTCACTTAATTTGTGAGAAACCATTATTTTTTCAGCCACTTGTCGAACCAGTCGATGAAGTTGCGGTGCCACAATATGCTGTTCTGAGGTTGCAGTACCCAGTGGTTTTCATCGGGGAAATAGAGATAACGTGCCGGTATGCCGCGCAGTACGGCTGCGTTGTAGGCCGCCATGCCCTGCGATGCCACTATGCGGTAGTCTCTTTCGCCATGTATGCAGCAAATGGGAGTATTCCAGTTCTGCACGAATTTATGCGGCGAGTTGGCAAAACTCTTCTGAGCCGCTTTGTTGTTCTTGTCCCAGTACGGGCCACCCAAATCCCAGTTCACGAACCACATTTCTTCGGTTTCGCAATACTGCTGTTCGAGGTTGAACATGCCGTTGTGGGCAAGAAATGCCTTGAAACGGTTGTTGTGGTTTCCGGCGAGCCAGTAAACCGAGAATGCGCCGTAGCTTGCACCGCAGGCCCCCACCCTGTTTTCGTCGATATTGGGGTGCTGTTTTGCAATGACATCGTATGCCTGCATGTAGTCCTTCATGTTCTGTCCGCCGTAATCCAGACTGATCTGTTCGTTCCACTTGGTTCCAAAACCAGGAACGCCGTGGCGGTTAGGAGCTATGACGAAATATCCAGCTCCCGACATAATCTGGAAATTCCAGCGTGTCGACCAAAACTGGCTTACCATATCCTGCGGGCCACCCTGACAGAAAAGCAATGCCGGATAGGTTTTCGTGCTGTCGTAATCGAAAGGATATACAAGCCATACGAGCATGTCTTCGCCGTTGGTTGTCTTTATCCATTTTTCTTCAACCTTACCCATTTTGACCTGTTTCAGGACATCGGTATTAACCTGCGAGAGCTGTGTACCTTCGCCTAATTCCGCATTGAGGCTGTAGCTGAAGATTTCGGCCGGATGCGACATGGAAACTTCCTGAGTGAATATCTTGTTTCCTGCTATCTGGAAACCGTTGATGTCGTGCACGCCCTTGGTAACCTGCTTGAAAGAATTGTCTGCGAAACTGTATACGAAAATTTCGCGTGTACCTCTGAAAGGACTGATGAAATAAATCTGATCGTCTTTCTCCGACCATGCGTAGTTGGTGCATGTCTGGTCGAGGTTTTCGGTGAGGTCGGTACGTGTCTCGGAAGCGAAGTCATAAAGCATTATTCTCTGTTTATCAGACTCATAGCCATCATGTTCCATGCTTTCCCAGACAATTTTCTTGCCATCATGTGAAAACACAGGGTTCTGGTCATAACCCATTATGCCCTCGCTGATGTTTTTCACGCTCTTGTCGGCAATATTGTAAATGTAAATATCTGAGTTAGTGGAAAGTGCGTATTCCTTACCGACTTTTTTGCGGCATGTGTATGCTATTGTCTTACCGTCGGGCGAGAAAGCCACCTGTTCCAAGCCTCCCCAAGGACGCATCGGACATTCGTACGGCTCACCGTTGAGGACATCGACAGCATTTGCAACTGTTTTACCGTCAAAATCAGCAATGTAGATATGTGGAATAGCATCAACCCATTCGTCCCAATGGCGGTACATAAGGTCTTCATTGATACGTCCGGTAGCCAGCGGCAAACCCTCATAAAGTTTTGCTATGTCTTCGGGGTTCTGTTTTTCAACCGTTGCGGTATAAATCACTTTCGACTTGTCGGGCGAAATAATGAAACCTTCAATTCCACCTTCGATATCGGAAACCTGACGTTCACCGGTTCCATCCGAATTCATGACGAAAATCTGAGCTCCGTTGTCGGTAACTCGGGCAAAAGCGATTTCTTTTTCACTCAGCCAAACTGGATTCGACTCGCTTTTTGCCGTTTGGGTAATCTGCTTTACGTCGGAGCCGTCGGCATTCATCACATAAATCTCGGCATTGCCTTTATTGGCTGCCATGTCGTAATAAGTTACGGTATAGGCTATTTTCTTACCGTCTGCCGAGACGGCATATTCGCCCATTTTACCCAGTCCCCACATCACTTCGGGGGTAAATTGCCCGTTGCTGACCGTAAGTTCGGGCTTGCCGATAATCTGTTCATCACTGGCATTTTTGTCTACTTTACACGATGTTGCAATAAGTGTTATCATCAGTGTGCTTAAAATTACTTTTTTCATTTTATGTATGTTTTATTTTTTCAATTATATTGCGAAGAGCACCAGAAGCTGTGCCGTGAGTATCCGGAGGAACATGGTAAGCGGATAAACCGTTGCATAACCCATTCCCGGGAGTTGGTTTTCTTCGGTGCTGCCCGAATGTTTCTGCTGGTCAGCAGCCATAGTGTTGGCGAAAGCCAGTGTCGGAGGGTCGGTAGTGGCGCCGCCTATCATGCCCATAAGGGTGTAGAAATTGACTTTGAGTACAAGGCGGGCAAACAGTCCCACTGTCAGGGTCGGCACCATAGTAATTATAACGCCATACAGCACCCACATGTAACCACCGTTCTGTATTGTTTCGACGAAGCTGCCGCCGGCACTGAGACCTACTGCCGCCAGAAACAGCGCTATACCTATTTCCCTCATCATCCATACGCCGTGGCTGCCCGTAAATTCGGTGTCAATCCACCCTTTTTTCACGCTGAGCCAGCTCACGAGAATGGCAACGACCAACGGACCGCCTGCCAGACCGAGTTTCACTGGGGCAGACATTCCAACAGGTATGGGTATCATTCCTATCACGATACCAAGGAATATTGCAAGGAATACCGGTATGAGATAGACTTTATGGCGCTTCGATGAGGCTTTCGTTTCTTCGTTCTTTACGGCACGACAGTCGTTCTGTTCATTGTCCGAAACAGGCTCGCTGTCGAGTTTCACACGGCACAACGCCCTTATTATAAGACAGTTCACAATAAGTCCGACCACACCGAGCGGATAAGCCACTGCATAGCCGTTGGCAATGGTTTCAGGACTTGCGATGCCCAATTCACCGACAGTCTGCTGTGCAGCCGACATACCGGGGGTATTGGTAATTGCACCGGTATAGACGCCGGCCATCACCTCCAGCGGTTCTCCACTCACATTGCTGATAATCATCGTAACGAGTACCCCCAATGCGACTATTGCCATGGCACAGAAATTGAGCGGAAGTCCTCCTTTCCTGAATGATGCGAAGAAATTGGGACCAACCTGAAATCCGACAGCCACCACAAAGAGTATCAGTCCGAATTCCTTTATAAAATGGTTCATTTCGTGATGAGGTTCCAGTCCGCATGCGCTCAACGCAATACCGACAAAAAGCACCCATGTTATTCCAAGCGAGATACCCTTGATTTTTATCTTTCCCAAAAGCAAACCCGACACTATTGTCAGTGCAAGAAGCACGGCTGTCTGACCGACACCCTGTTCAGTAAAAAGTTTTATAAGCCAATCCATACTTAAACAAATTATATTCAAATGCTATTTCCTGTCAAAAAAAGGACTTTTACCATTTGCCGCGAGTGGTAGGGCAAGGATGATGCTGCATTCCGGCAACAGATTCATTTCCTTTGCCACGTTCCCCACTGAGAACATCACACGGTTGTCCACTCTGAAATCGGCGGCTTTGGAGACTGCCGATCCTACGGCTATGCCCATGTCGTTGGCATTGAAGAAGCACGGCACTTCGGGATATTTCAGTTTTTCGCTGCAGGTAGCGAATCCGCAATATCCGCAGTTCAGACCCAGAGGTTTTATACGCGAGCCAATGAGGACTACGGCGTCGCAAAGCAATATATTTTCCGCATCGCGGGCAAAGAACGACTCGCCGGTGCGAGCCGCATGCTGCTTCATTTTTTCTGCAATAAGTTTTATGTCATCACCGTCAGCAACGGCGATTTCGAGGTTGTCGGTACCGCGGGCCTTGGGTGCAGTACGGGCTGCCAGAGCTATTTTTCCTGCAATATCGCGGATTGTTTCGTTTCTCAGATCTTCTTCTTTCGATATCATCGTGTCAATATTTAAAAAAATCAAAGGGACGGGGAATACCCGTCCCGACAATAACATGAAAAATCACTTATTTCTTTATCTGACCGCCGGGGTTGGCGATAGATTCACGCATTCCGGTATCGGCCTGTATATTCTGCATACGGTAGTAATCCATGATTCCAAGATTGCCGTTGCGGAAAGCTTCAGCCATGGCTTTCGGCACTTCGGCTTCGGCTTCGATGACGCGAGCACGGGCTTCCTGTGCCTTGGCTTTCATTTCCTGTTCCGACGCCACTGCCATGGCACGGCGTTCTTCGGCTTTGGCCTGTGCGATGTTTTTGTCGGCATTGGCCTGATCCATCTGCAACTGTGCTCCGATATTCTTACCCACATCAATGTCGGCGATGTCGATAGAAAGGATTTCGAAAGCCGTACCGTTATCCAGACCTTTCTGAAGCACGAGTTTGGATATTGAATCGGGATTTTCGAGAACCGATTTGTGGCTGGTTGCCGAGCCTATAGACGTAACGATACCTTCACCGACGCGGGCAAGAACCGTTTCTTCACCGGCACCGCCCACAAGCTGCTTGATGTTGGTGCGTACGGTAACGCGGGCTTTTGCAATAAGCTGGATACCGTCTTTTGCAACGGCTGCAACTGGAGGAGTGTCAATGACTTTGGGGTTAACCGACATCTGTACGGCCTTAAACACGTCACGGCCTGCGAGGTCGATTGCCGTTGCCGTTTTAAAATCGAGACTTATGTTGGCCTTATCGGCTGAAACGAGTGCATTTACTACGTTTGTGACACGACCACCGGCGAGGTAGTGTGCTTCAAGTTCGTTCTGATTGAGTTTGAGTCCTGCCTTCGATGCAGAGATAAGGTTGTTCACTATAATCGTCGGCGGTACTTTACGCAAACGCATGAAAAAAAGCTGAATCAGCGAAACGTGAACACCTGAAACGAGGGCTTTGAACCAAAGTCCTACCGGTACAAGATAGAAAAACACTATCAGTACAATGATGCATGCAATGATGCCCAAAACTACAAAAAGTTCCATAAATAATTGTATTTTAAATGTTTGTATTTTATTTTATTTCCTTCACGGTAATGTAATAACCTTCGATGGCAACGACTTCGATTTCACGGTTTTCATCTACGAATTCCCCCAAAGTGTGCACTTCGGTTATCTGTCCGTTGACCATTGCCTTTCCGGCCGGAGCCAGACGGGAAATTGTAGTTCCTTTGGCTCCCACAAGAATTTTGTTTTCGTCAACGACGTTCACCTTGCTTGAAATTTCGGCACTGAGACCGGCTTTCTTCCATGTTTTCCTACGGAGGAAAATTACTATCATAACCGTCATCACCACAACTGTTGCAAGCAATGTCATGTTGCCTGCCAAGACACCATAGCTGGCATAAGCCTGCCAAATGCCGATTACCATCATTGCTGCACCTGCGATGCCGGCTATTCCGCCGGGCAATGCTACAAGTTCAAGTGCCATGAGTGCGGCACCTATCACCAGAAAAAGTATTATAGCCAACCAGTTCATAAACAATTATATTATTTCAGTTTTCAATCCTTTGTTAATCAAGGCATTGTGCATGGGTTTCAAGAATTGCAGACTGCCGTTTTTCACCACGCATTTGCCTTTGCAGTGTGTAAGCAGCGTACACTGGAAGGCCTGTTCGTAGGTGTGCTCGCAAATGTCCATAAGAGCGTCAATGACATAATCGAACGAGTGCAAATCATCGTTGTAAAGCACCAGCCTGCACGATTTATCGTCAATGGTATCAATATTCTGCAAACTTTCTTCGTCCAGTGATTCCTGATTCATGACCAATGTTTTTGATTTTGCAAAATTACGATTTTTTTTGGTTTCTCACAAGTATTGGCAAAAAAAACGGGATTTTCGGAAGAAAATCCCGTCACAATATCATTAAAGCGTTATATTTCCCAAGTATCGCCGCTGTTCAGAAGGTCGTCAACGCATTTGTACTTGCATGAAGCCTTTGCGTCGTCCATCTGCTGTTCGAACATTTCGGTGTAGGTAGGTTTCTTAACCGAACGAATGACGCCGATAGCCACGGGCATGTCGCCTTTCATGCGTGCCAGCATCATGTGTATGCCAGTATCTTCGGTAGTCTCGTCGTGAACAAGCAGATCCTTTTCGGTAATGCCGTTTTCACCGATTTTCACAACTTCCAGAGCAGTGCCGTTGAAACGGATACCCTTGTCGCGGTTTTTACCGAAAATCATGGGTTTGCCGTGTTCAAGGACAATTGTACGGTCGTCTCTCCATTCGCGGTTTGTTATTGCATCGTGCGTCTTGTCGTTGAAAATCATGCAATTCTGCAACACTTCAACAACCGAAGCTCCGTCGTGCTGTGCGGCCTGATACATTATATCGGAAGTGAGTTTCGGATTCACGTCCAATGCACGTGCGAAGAAAGTTCCCTGTGCACCCATTATCAGTTCACCGGGGGTAAACGGATAGTCTATGGTTCCGAATGGGGAAGTCTTGGTTATCTGGCCGAATTTCGTAGTCGGAGAATACTGGCCTTTTGTAAGTCCGTATATTTCGTTGTTGAAGATTGTGATGTTCACGTCAAGGTTACGGCGTACGATGTGAATAAGGTGATTGCCACCGATGGCCATGGAGTCGCCGTCGCCCATGTTGACCCACACGCTGAGCGAAGGGTTGGCCAGTTTCACGCCTGTTGCTATGGCACATGCGCGGCCGTGGATGCTGTGGAATCCGTAGGTATCTACATAGTAAGGAATGCGCGAAGAGCATCCTATACCGGACACCATACAGATGTTTTCCTTCTTGTGATGAGTCTTGGGGAATGTCTGAAGCAGGGATGACAATATTGCATGGTCTCCGCAGCCGGGACACCATTTCACCATCTGGTCGCTTGTAAAATCGGCCTTTGTTAATTCATTATCTGTCTTAGGAACAAAATGTCTTTCCATATCTTATTCTCCCAAAATTTCGTTAAACTTCTGTTTTAATTCACCAACTTCGAACGGCAATCCCATAACCTTGTTGTACTGATGCATCGGGCATTCGGGGAATTTGGTTCTGAGGTATCCTGCAAACTGTCCGTTGTTCAGCTCGCACACAACGATTTTCTTGTATTTGCGCAGTATATCGCCTGTGTTTTTGGGCAGAGGAGATATGTAGTTGAAGTGCGTGTAAGCCACTTTTTTGCCTTCGTTGTTCATTTCTTCCACAGCCAAGGTAAGGGCACCTGCCGTGCCGCCCCAGCCAACGACGAGAAGGTCACCGTCGGGGTTACCCGTAACTTCCTGTGCGGGTATGCAGTCGGCGACGCGGTTCACTTTTTCCTGACGGTTGTAAACCATGAGTGCGTGGTTTTCAGGGTCTGTAGAAAGCGGTCCGTCAGGACATTTTTCCAAACCGCCTACGCGGTGGCGCAAGCCTTCCATTCCGGGGACTGCCCATTGGCGTACGAAAGTTTCCGGATCTCTGCGGTACGGACGGTATTCGGGGTCGTTTTCTTTTGCAAAACGGAGAGTTATGTCCGGCAAGTCGGCAACCTTAGGTATGCGGAAGAGCTGCGAGCCGTTTCCGAGATAGCCGTCGGTGAGGAGTATAACCGGTGTCATGTGTTCCAATGCCAGTTTGGCGGCATTGAAAGCCCAGTAGAAGCAGTTTGCCGACGAAGATGCGGCTACTACGATCATCGGGGCTTCGCCGTTGCGGCCGTAGAGAGCCTGATTGAGGTCGGACTGTTCGGTCTTGGTCGGGAGGCCGGTAGAGGGGCCGCCACGCTGCACGTCAACCACTACCAAGGGGAGTTCTGTCATTACGGCAAGGCCGAGAGCTTCGCTCTTGAGCGAAAGTCCGGGACCTGACGTTGATGTACAAGCCAAGGCTCCTGCATAGGAAGCACCGATGGCGGAGCATACGCCTGCTATTTCGTCTTCGGCTTGGAAAACGCGGGCTCCGAGTCCTTTGTGCTTTGCCAGTTCCACCATTACGTCGGTGGCCGGAGTGATGGGGTACGAACCGAGGAAAAGCTTCAGTCCCGACTTCTCGGCAGCGGCCAGAAGACCCCATGCCGTAGCAACGTTACCGGTAATGTTGCGGTAGCGGCCTTTGGGCATGTCGGCATTGGACACTTCCACTATCTTGGAGTGAATTATCTCCACTTTGTCGGCATATTCGTAACCTTCGTTCAGCACGGCTTTGTTGAGTGCTATTACTGCAGTTTTTTTCGCGAATTTGCGTTCAAGGTAGGTTTCGGTCTGTTTCAGCGACTTGTGAGTCATATAAAATATGATACCCAAGGCGAACATGTTGCGGCACTTGTCGGTGGTTTTCTTATCAACGCCCTGTTCGTTGCCAATTCTTTCGGTGAACGAAGTGATGGGGGCCTTGATGATTGTGTAAGCCCGTTCCAGTTCGTCGCAGAAAGGGTTTTCGGTGTAACCTGCCTTTTCGACTGCCTCATCGGTGAAAGTATCGATATCCACGATGACGGTGGCACCTTTCTTTGCCCATTTCAGATTGGATTTGAAGGATGCCGGATTCATTGCCACCAAGATATCGCACTTGTCGCCGGAGCTGTAGATGTGGTTTCCCACATGAACTTGGAATCCCGAAACACCGGCTATGGTGTTGTGCGGAGCACGTATTTCTGCCGGATAGTCGGGGAATGTTGCTATATCATTTCCTGTAAGTGCAGAAGCATCGGAGAACAATGTTCCCGAAAGCTGCATTCCGTCTCCGGAATCACCTGCAAATCTTACCACAATGTCATTTTTTTTAACTATTTGACTTTCAGCCATTTCTATAACGTTTTTTATGTTTATTCGTATTTGAAACAAAGTGCAAAGGTACTACTTTTATTTTGATTTCGCCATCTTTTGCAATGTTTTTTTTCACATTACTTTTGTTGAAAAATGTAAGTCTCTAATTATTAACAGATTCAAATTCCACTTTTCCGGTATCTTTGTCAAGTTGCCCAATGCAAGCAAGGAAACACGCTGCTACAAAGAGAATTTTAAATCGTAATTTTTTCTTAAAAAACGGGTATAGGCATGAATGATTGGACAGATGTTTTTATTTTTCCGAAAAAAAACTCTATGATTTACGGTTACATTCGCGTAAGCAGCGACAGACAGACTGTTGAGAACCAGCGTTTCGAAATCAACAGATTCTGCAAAAATGAAGGTCTCCGCATCAACGGCTGGATTGAAGAGACCATTTCCGGAACAAAAAACTATGACAAGCGGGAACTTGGCAACCTGCTCAACAGCATTCGCAAAAACGACATCATAATATGTACTGAACTTTCCCGTCTTGGGAGAAGCCTGTTCATGATTATGGAAATCCTGAGCTTCTGCATGAAAAAAAACTGCAAGGTATGGACCATCAAGGACAACTATCGTCTTGGTGACGACATACAGAGCAAGGTGCTGGCCTTCGCTTTCGGATTGAGTGCCGAAATCGAACGTAACCTCATAAGCCAGCGAACCAAAGAGGCCCTTGCGAGAAAAAAAAACGAGGGTAAAGTGCTGGGCAGACCAAAAGGCAGCAAAACCGCCCCCGAAAAACTCAAGGCCAACAAAGTAGAAAATGGTGCCACCACAACTATAACAAGAAAAAAAAGAAGCAAGAAAAAAAAGGTAAAAAGCAAGTCTCCGTCATTTTTCTGAAAAGTCAGACAATCCGCCTGCTTTCCGCAACAAAAAAAACGTTTTTTTTGCCATTTTCAAAAAAATGTGTATATTTGCATTGTCTTCAGCGGTCTTACGCATTCCGTATCTCGCTGAGACAGGGCAATTTACAAAGAAAAAGTCAAGAAAAAACGTACGTTTTTCATGACTTTTTTTTGTTT
>JAZRZP010000005.1:0-155109 GCA_045601425.1 Bacteroidales bacterium | reverse complement strand
GGAGGCAAAGATAAGCATTTTTCCTAAAACCAAAAGGGAAATCTTCATTTTTTTGGAGGTTTCTCTTTTGAATTTTAACAAGCTTCGTCTCTTTGTATCCTCTTTTTCAGTAAAAGTTGCATTTATGAGTTGAACTTAGGATTTTGAAAATGTTTCAGCGGTTTCAGCCTCCAATATAAAAGGTGATGCAATTCAAGATATAGAGTCATTTCAAAAATATATGGAAGAAAACAGAAAGACTTCTGATGGTAAAGTTGTTGAATTTGTACCTATCAGAAATATGTTTGACTTGGCATCTTCAAATGTTTCGAATTGTGATTTGATTAATGAATTTGCGAAAAATTATTTGCAAACAGATAAAACTGCGACTATCTTGGTTGAAGGGTACGCTTGTGATCTCGGTGATGATACAAGCAATATGAAACTTTCTAAGGATAGAGCAATTGCGGTGAAAAATGTTTTGGTTGAATGCGGTGTTGCGGAAGATAAAATTGAAACGAAATGGTATGGTGAAAGTAGATATAACGAATTGGGTTATCCATCCAAAGAGGACCACCGTCGAGTAAATGTTTCCATAAAATAATGGTGTATAAAAACCTCAATCATAAATAATAAATTTTTCCATGATTATAAATTTGATTTTACTTTCTGTAGGAACGTGGATAGGTGTTGTTGTTGGGGCAATTGCTTTTATTAGCGGAATTGGTCTTGTTTTTGAAGGATTGGAGTGTGGAGATGACGATGAGGTGGTAGGGGGAATAATTGCCGTGCTGATAGGTATATTGCCATGTGTGTTTTGGTGGTTCATACCCTATTGGAACTTTTGTCAATGGCTTATTCTGGTTGTTTTGATAGTTATAACATTGATTTCGTTTACTAATCGGGAGAGAGATGTGCTTGTTAGAATCACGGGGGGTATTACCGGTATTTATTCCTTGGTATTGTTGACCGTGAATTTGATCGTACCGTATTGGGATGAGGTTGTTTTATATGAAGGGGTGATTCATTGTGGACTTTTTGTCATATTTGCAACATTGTCTGCTGTTTTCTACAAAAGAGAGAACACTTTCTTGTTTTTTCTTTTTTTGGGTATGGCTTGTGTACTAGGGGTGTCATTGCTGGTGTCGAAACTGATTGTGCCGTATTGGGATTTGGCTATAACTAAGTGGACCACGGCTACGCTTGTTGCTATGGTAATATTGTTTTTCCTTTTTGTGGCTTTGAAAAAAAATCGGAGGCGACGGCTACGAGCAAAGTTGAAGCGGGTTAGCAATATTCCAATGGCACTTGATGCCATATCCAGCTATAGAATGGAGTGGTTGGCTTTTTGGTCAATACCCAGGCTAAGGCGACTCACGAGGATGTTGAAACGGTCAAATGGTGCTAAGCATGATAAGGTGAAACGGCAGTTATATGACTTGAAACTGAAACTATTCTATGCTATTCCTCTAAAAACGAAATGTGGCAAGGCTGGTGTGTCCCCTTTTGAAGATTCTTTCGTTATGGCTAAATATGACAACGATTATGCTTTGCTTCGAAGAGATAGAGATGAGTATGAGATTGTCCATCAGGAAGAGACACAGATGGATAAGGAATTGTCGCATTGTGCCAAAGATGCGTCGAAGATTAAAACCGATATGCTGTTGAAGAATTTGAAGAGTATTCGCAACCAGGATGTAGAGAGTAGATTTTTGTTTTTTCATTGGATTAGTTCCCGTAAGGTGGAAAAACAAACGGAAGATTATAAACGGTTACTGGATGAAACGGTGAATTTGTACAATAGGATGTTGACATACGCAACTAAATTGAACGAACAGCTTTCTTATATTAGGTTATGCGCCTATCGCAATCTCTATTTGGGAATAGAATTGCTTGATTATGATAGGGAGATTCCTGTGGGGGGCAACAGTCTGCATACGATAGTAGATGATGATGGTTTTGTAACGACAGATGTTCCCAATGTCACCAATTTGGCATACAAGACACGGTTTAGCCAAGAGTTGATTGAAACGGCAGATGATATTGCCGATGTAATCATTGGATTGTTCACCGAACGTTGGGAGATGATAGAAGAATGCTCAGAGTTGCAATTGCAAATCATACAAGAGATGGATCGGATGATTGGTCAAATGCAGGAATATGAAGCATGGGTTGCACGTGCCAATGAGGTAGCTCGTAGCGTGGTAGAGGCAAACAAGGGATACATGGCAGTATATGCTCCGCTGCGAGATAAGGTGTTTGTCAGAGGTGAACGCCTATCGATGGAGGATGTGAGTGTGTTGACCAAGATTTTGAACGCATATAACAGAATTAGTGCTAATAAAATATAAAATATAGTGATGATGAAACAAGATAACAATATTGTTGTGTCAGATAATCAGAATGGCGAAGAACTCCAGCCGATGTACTGCGAAGGTGGTGGCGAGAGTGATGCGGCAGCCATCGTGTCGGCTGTTGCCGAAACCATGTCAGTAATAGCAGGTTGCTATGCTGTGTGCAAACAATCCAAAGAACGCACCAGGCAGATACAAATGATGACTGATGTGCAGCTTGCCAATATCACTGCCAAGTACAAGTCGTTTGAACTGCTGCTGAACAAGGTTTTCGGCGAGCGTGAAAAAGCACTTGATATCCATTACAAAACCTTGGACAAAGCGATAGCCTCCAACGATCGCGAGCTGATAGCCGCCTCCATTCAAGGCATCAGCAACATCGTGACCAAGACCCCATTGGAGGATTTGGAGAGACTGGCTCATTTGTATAACGATACATCCGCCCCGCTGCTGGATTTTTAGTGGAGGTTAACGTTGTAGAGATGGTCTTTGGGCTGGTTGTGTAAATGAGGTGACTAAGTCCCAATAATAAATGCAACTTCTAGTTAAAAGCAAGATGCAAAAAAAATACGAAAAACAGCCTCAAAAAGGAGAAAAAGATGTCCAAATTGTAGTTGTTTCAAAAATAATGAGTAATTTTGCAGACTGGATTTTTTGAACTTTAAGTTCGAATTAATCACGTAAACGTGTACTTTTTCTAAGATAACGGTAATTTATGGAGAGAAAATTATATGCAGACCTTTTGCGATGGAAGGCAAGTAAACACCGAAAACCATTGGTTCTTTTCGGTGCACGGCAGGTAGGCAAATCCTATCTTTTGTCGCAGTTCGGCAAACGGGAGTACAAAAATCATGTGGCAATCAATTTGGAGGCACAGGCTTCTGTCCGTGCTGTTTTTGATGGCGATCTGACGCCAAGTCGCATTGTAGAACAGCTAGAAGCAATTCTTTCGGTGCGTATCGAAAAAAACAAGACATTGCTCATTTTTGACGAGGTGCAGTGTTGCGACCGGGCATTGACGTCTCTCAAGAGTTTTGCCGAACAGGCTCCGGAATACCATGTGGTGGCAGCTGGCAGTCTGTTGGGAGTTGCTGTCAACTGCAAAGATTATTCTTTTCCGGTGGGCAAAGTGGATGAGTTGCAGATGTTCCCGATGAATTTCGAAGAATGGCTGTGGGCATTGGGCAAGAGAAAACTGGCAGATATCATTCGTAAACATGTGCGCACTAAAGAAAAGATGGATGTGGCTCTGCACGAAGAAGCATTGATGCTCTATCGCCGTTATCTTGTGGTTGGAGGCATGCCCGAAGTTGTTAAGCGGTATGTACAAACCCGAAGTTTGGTTGCCATAACCGAAGTCCAGCAACATATTCTCAATGATTATACTGCAGATATGGCAAAATATTGTGAGCCGTCGATGGCTGTTAAAGTCAGAGCTTGCTATAATTCCATTCCGGCTCAGTTGGCAAAAGAAAATCATAAATTTCAATATAAGGTTGTTAAACGGGGCGGAACAGCAACTATATTCGGAGAGGCAATAGATTGGCTTGTTTATGCCGGTGTCGTTCTTAAATGTCAACAGGCCGAACATCCGCTTGTGCCATTGTCTGCTTATGCCGATTTGAGTGACTTCAAACTTTATCTCAGCGATGTCGGACTACTGACGTTCAAGTCAGGTATGCCGCAAGGTTTGCTTTTGTCGGAGTTGGCCGAAGATAACACTTTTATGGGGGCTATCGCCGAAAACTATGTCGCTCAAACCTTGGCAACACTGCATATTCCTTTGTATTACTGGAAGAGTGAGGCTACTGCCGAAATAGATTTTCTGTTGTTGGAAAACGACAGTGTTGTCCCGATAGACGTGAAAAAAGGAGAGCATGTCCGTTCTCGCAGTTTGAATCAATATAGGATAAAAAACAAACCACAGCATTGTTACAGGTTCTCGCAGAAGAATTTTGGCGTATCCGATGATATCATTGCCATACCATTGTATGCTGTTTTTGGGCTGGAATTGTGATTTCTTTATCACTGTTTTTTTCAATTTCCAAAGTACCGTTTCGGATTGCAAGTTTAAGGGAATTGCGAATGTTTCTTGAACTTTAAGTTCGAATTAATCACGCAAACATGTATTTTTTCTAAGATAACGGTAATTTTTGGATGGCAATATCGTACACCTTTATCAGTTTTCTTGTTGCATTTCCGCAGCGAGGAGACTGTTTACGCAACGAAGCTCGGATTGAAAATCCGAGCTTCGTTTATGATGTTTTTTGTTGAAATCGGTGTGTTGCCTTGTCAGTAGGTGTAAGCGTAGGCGTATGTTTCGTAGTGGGTGAAATGGTTGCCACACTGGTAGTGGTATTCGTCTGACGAGGTGTAGAACGTGTGGGTATTTAAGCCAACGATGTTGCTGTTTTCGTAGAATACCACCGTAACCGTGGTTTCCCGTGCGTTGGGACTGGAGATGCCAATTGTTACGCCGTCTCCGATAACCTGTTCCTTTGTCACTTTGGAATTGATGGGAGTGTAAACCGATTCGGCATTGGTAGTGTTTTGTATTTCGGCCCTTACCGCATTGCTTATCGGTGCACTGTTGTACCAGATGATGTGTTTGCGGCTGGGTGCAAGAGCAATGTAATAGAGTCCTGGCACCTCGCATATCAGTTTGTTGCTGGCGTCGTAGAACGATGCCTTGAAGTCGCCGTCGAGTGTGCTGTTGCAGACATTCTCTATCTCCATGATGAAGGTGTCGAACCCGTTGTAATTCACTATTTTATACCATTTTACGACAGGAGGTGTCACCGAATCAGTGAGATCTGTATTGCCTCCGATGATTCCGCCGGAATGGGAGTCTTTTTCGCATCCCGTAAGGCACAGGATGCATGCCATGATTGTGAGGATGAATGTTCTCTTCATAATTATTTACGTTTATTTTGTTCTGCAAAGTTACAAATATAATTTGATTCCGCCAAAAAATATTCAAAAAATACACACGGGCATATATTGACCACATCATTGAATGGCTTTTCTGGAAAGATTTGCCGTGATTTTTTTGCAAAAAAATCACGATAAGGTGCATGAGATTTGCAAAAAAATCATTATTTTTGCAAAAAAATGAAAAATAATACAGATGGCAATATTAGGTATTTTTGAAGCAGGTATCGTATGGATAATCATACGCATTGTTATAATCGTTTTCGGAGTCAAGTGTATCATATCTGGCATACGAGGAATAGTCGAAGTTACTCAGATTGTGACAGACAGTGATAACGACGATCTTGATGAAGAAGACCGTAAGGAAAAGATGAAGGTGGCAGGATTGACAACCCTCTCGTACCTTCTTCCCATCGGTGAAATCGTGTTGGGCATAGTGCTGATACTTGGCCCGATAATTTTCTGACGTTCACCTTGCAGCGGGTGCCGACCCGGAGCAGGTCCGGAACCGACCGGACTTGTTTTTTTGTAAAAGTTCCTCAGCCGTGAAATCCGGCAACGTTGGAGCTCATCGGCTTCATGTCATACCCACCACCCCCAAAAACGATTTTTCGGTGCCGATTTTTTGAAAAAAAAGCGAATATTTGTGTAAAAAATACACAAATATTCACGGTTCTGTTGAAAAATTTTACAATTTTATTTTATTGTAAATCAGTTTGTTGTGTGGAATTGTGTAAAAAATACACAAAAAAATTTGGCAGGAATGAAAATAAGTTGTAATTTTGTGTAAAATTTACACAAATACAGAAATGGAAAAATTAAGGAAAAGATACGCATATCAGTACCCGCATCCGGCGGTAGCCACCGACTGTGTCGTTTTGGGTTTCGACGGTAAGGAAATAAACGTGCTGCTTGTCGAACGCGGCGTTGAACCATACCGTGGCAGATGGGCCTTCCAGGGAGGCTTCCTGAAGATGGACGAGACTGTGGAAGAATGTGCACTCCGCGAACTCAGGGAAGAGACGGGCCTCAACCTTTCGTTCCTCAAGCAGGTAAAGGTTTTTTCTGCCGTCCGCCGCGATCCGCGCGAACGCGTGCTCTCCGTGGCCTTCTATGCTCTGGTACGCCATTCCGAAGTGCGTGCCGGCGACGATGCGGCCAAGGCTAAATGGTTTCCTGTCAACGAGGTGCAAGATATGGACCTCGCTTTCGACCACAACATGATTTTCGAGGAAGTGATGAAATGTATCAGAAAGGACATACGTTTCGAACCTATCGGCTTCGACCTGCTGGACAGGAGTTTCACTATCCCGCAGCTCCAACTGCTCTACGAAAGGATACTCGACACAAAGTTCGACCGCCGCAATTTCCAGAAGAAAGTCATGCAGCTCGGTATCGTGGAACCGGCCGACGAGACCGAATCCAGTGAGCCTCTTACACCAATGGAAGAAAAACGGGGACGTGCAAAAGGCAGATTCATGTCGGCCATGTTCGGAAATGCGAATTACGCAGAAACGGCACCGGAAGCAGATGTCTGCATGGAATCTTCGGCAGATTGCTACAATGGAACGGCATACAACGATGTCACGCCTCAGGCTTCGGGCCGCAAGGCAAGAAAATATCGCTTCAACAAGCGGAACTACGACAAACTGAAGGATGATGAAAGCTTCAAATTGGAATTTTAAAAAAACGATAACAGCAATTAAAAAAAACAATGCTATGGATGTAATGTTAAGATTGAGAAAAAAAGCCTGCAGACAACTGGACCAATACGGGTACAAGTGGGAAATGAACGAAGGTGAACTGTTGGTTTTCAAAAGAGATAGCAGTTTCAGAATACGTTTCTACGATACTTTGGACAGTTTCGTGAAAAATGTATGTGTTGATTACTTCTTTTCAGATTCAGGCTTGACCGGAGCAAACACAGACGTGTTGAACGCGATAATCTGCAAGGTGAACTACGACAACGTGGACATCAAGTTCCTTCAGATGGAAGATGGCGGTTTTCTTTGCCGCTTCGAATTTCCGATGCTGAGAATGTCCAAGTTCGTGAAGATATTCGAATATGGTTTCGAAAAAATAAGTGCTGCGGTTGGTGAGTTTTTCGATGGCGTAGAGGCCATGAAGCAAGACCTGAAGCCGGCGACGAACAGCATAGGATTCATTAGGCCGGAAAGGGAACCGGAAGCGAAAGTGATTGCTGAACGGAAATGAATGTTAAAGAAAAAAAAATGAAGTCAATGAAATTAAAGTAAAACAAATTAAAAATTCAAAGATCATGATAGGAGCAATTATTGGAGATACAGCAGGTTCTGTATATGAATTCAACAACATCAAAACAACCGAATTTCCGTTTTTTTCACCGGAAGGGAACTACACCGACGACAGTGTGATGTCGTTGGCCGTTGCCAACTGGCTGCTGACCGATGAGGGTCACAGCGTTGAAGGTCTGGAAAAGTCGATGGTGGACTTCGCCTACAAGTACAAATGTCCGAGGGGTGGTTACGGCGGAAGATTTTACAAATGGCTGTTTCCCGGAATGAAAAGGGAACCATACAACTCGTGGAAAGGAAATACGCCGTTTGGACAGCCACGTACCAATCAGTTTTCCGGAATAAAAAGGGAACCATACAACTCGTGGGGCAACGGCAGTGCCATGAGGGTGAGTGCGGTTGGCTGGATGTTCGACACGCTGGAAGAAACCGAACGTGTGGCAGAAATATCGGCTGCCATAACCCACAACCACCCCGAAGGCATAAAGGGTGCAAAGGCTACGGCGGCGGCAATATTCATGGCTCGTACGGGAAAATCGAAAGCTGAGATAAAGGATTACATTTCAGTGAAATACGGTTACGACCTCGACCATACCTGCGCCGAGATTCGTCCCGACTACAGCTTCAACGAAAGTTGTCAGGGTACAGTCCCGCAGGCCATGATAGCCTTCATGGACAGCCACGATTTCGAAAGCTGCATACGTCTTGGCGTGTCTCTCGGCGGCGACAGCGATACCTTGTGCTGTATCGCCGGCGGCATTGCAGAAGCTTTTTACAAGTATATCCCCGAAGATATTGTATCCGAGATGTGGAACCGCCTTCCGGATGATTTCAGGGATGTTCTGCGAAAAATGGACGAGATGTCGTTTTACCAACTGCCGGAAGTGAAGATGAAAAAACCGGAGAAAAGAATAGCTCCCGGCAAGATATCGGCATTGTGCGACAACGAGATATTCGTGTTCGGAAGCAATCTCAGCGGACAGCATGGCGGCGGAGCTGCACGCGTGGCACATCGGAATTTCGGGGCAGAGTGGGGTGTTGGTGTAGGACTTACAGGGCGTTGCTACGCCATACCGACGATGCAAGGCGGTGTGGAAACCATAAAACCATACGTCGATGGTTTTGCAGAATTTGCAAAAGAACACACGGAATACCGTTTTCTGGTGACACGCATAGGCTGCGGCATTGCAGGTTTCAAGGATGAGGAGATAGCTCCGCTTTTCGCTCAGGCCGCCCAACTCGAAAACGTAAGTCTTCCGGCTTCATTCTGGAAGATTCTGGAAGAAAAAACAGAAGAATGACGCAAAAAGATTGCACACATATTGAGTATTTTTGCAAAACAGAAACATGGAAAAGTCAATGGATATGAAAAAAGAACAAAAGTCAAAAAAACAGAATACTTCCAATGATGAGGAATTGGAGAAGATGTCAAAAGCTATGACAACGTTGGAAGAAGACAACACGGATCTTCCCGCGGAGGAATTGGAGGAGGTACCCAATATATTTGAATCGTTAAAGATGTATTCAGCAAAGCCGAAAAAAAAGAAAAAAATAAAGAACATACTGGATTTGGGATCAAAGGATGTGTTTGATTATTTCATGAAGTCGGAACAGTATCATGGAATGGAGCTTCCGGAATATTTCACATTCGATAAGGTTCTTGCATTTGTCAGGAAAACCATAGGTAATAAATCCTACAAGGATTGCCTGTCGGACAATCTGCCGGATAACATGGAGAACGTGAACATGGACATTCTGATAAACAAAGACGGGCATTACGGTATCAGACCATTGGTGATAGCCAATCCGTACCTGTATTATTTTCTTGTGCGGGAAATATGCAGTCCCAAAGGTTGGAAGTCTGTCAGAAAATGTTTCAAGAATTATGCCGTGAAAAACATTCAGGCTTGTGCAATACCCATTGTCCCGCCGAAGGGGAATGAGGTTTTTTACAAAGCTTCCACAATCCTTAATTGGTGGAACAAAATAGAGCAGCAGTCACTCGAACTGTCTCTGGAGTATCGGTATATGTTTGTCACCGATATCACCAACTGCTACGGTAGCATCAACCCGCAATCGATAGAATGGGCATTGAATTGCCGTGGCACAAAACACGAGAACGATGAAAACACCGAACTCGCCGGCAACATACAAACCTATCTGAGAGCTCTGCAACACGGACACAACATCGGAATTCCGCAGGGAAGCGCACTGTTTGACATCATAAGCGAGATGGTGCTAGGCTATTCCGATCTGCTTTTGCACGAAGCATTGGAGAAAGCAGACATTGAAGGTTATGAAATTCTGCGTTACCGTGACGATTACCGTGTTTTCTGCAACGACAAGGGAACTTTGGAAAAGATATCGTATACCTTGCAGAAAGTCCTTGACAGGCTCAATTTCCGAATGAACAGCCAGAAGACAAAGATAAGCGATTCCATTGTGACGGATTCCATAAAGCCGGACAAGTTGGCTTACATATACAACACGCCGATAATGACCAAGGAAAAATGTGATTTTGACGGACTTCAGAAGCATCTGACTTATATTCTGCTGTTCTCTCGCGAACACCACAACTGCGGACAGATAAAAACAATGCTTTCGGACCTTTACAAACGGATTGATAAAAAGTTAAATCCGGACAAACACACAAAAGGAAAGAATGAGAAGCAACGGAAGGGTTTTATCTGTGAAAATGTGACGGCGATGTGTGCCATAGCTTTGCAGATAGCTTTGGAAAATGTCACCGCTTGTCATTATGCATTGCGCATAATAAGTCAGCTGCTTGATGCAAGGTCGTATCTGACAGAAAATGAAAAAGTCGGAATTCTCGACAGAATTTACAAAAAACTCAGAACACTGCCGAATTCCGAATACAATCAGCTTTGGTTGCAGAACATAACATACAACAGAGACAAGGAGAAAAAGCGGACTCCGTATACCATGCGGCTTTGCAAACTTGTGATGGGAGAATACGATGAAACTTTGTGGAACAATGAATGGTTGAAACAGAATCTGACGGAATCGTTGCCGTACGATACCATTGTCGATGCTGAAACTTTGAAAAAAGTGACACCGGTCATCACTTTCAGGGAAACCCGTGCTTACGAAGAAATACTGGGTTTTATAATGGAACAAGAAACCTGCGGTGGATTTTAGTCATGACTTAAGGTTGTCTTTAAACTGATAATAAAAAGTACGCAACAAAATCCATCAATTGATAATGAATTACGAAGATGCCTCTGACATTAAATTTGTCAGAGGCTTTTTTCTGCGGATTCCCTGTGTCTTTTCTGCAGCAAATCAAAGTCGTAATCTCTCTTTATTTTTTCCAGTACTGTGGTTACGACGTTGTATATGTCGCTGTTTTCCGTATAATCGGCAGGACAGACAAAATTCACGCGGTTGTCGAAAATCAGTTTTTCGGCAATTTTCCTTTTTTCCGTATTGTCGGGTTTATGCACGGCAATCGATATGCCGCCGTTCTGTTTCACCATCCTCATGCATGGTATGTCGGTTTCCCCGTCGCCGAAATATATCATTCTCTTGAACGGCACGGGACGGTCTTCCTCTTTTACGAATCTGTTTATTTTTTTGTTGTCGCTTACTTCGGGTATGCCTTTGTTTATCTTGAATATGAACTGTGTCTTGTTGGTGTAGTCCACAGCCACTCCCGGCCATTCGGCCACACCGTTTGCATCGTAGATGAAAGTGCAGGCGTATATTCTTTCGAATTCGCCGGCAATGGCAGTGCCTTCAATCATTTCCTTCAGTCCCGAGGAGTTGATGTAGTGTTTTACGTCCAGTCCCAGTTTCTTCCCGTAGCCGTTTATTTTGGCAAACCATTCCTTCACCCCGTCAAACAGCTCGATGGTCCTTCCGTATTCAATGAAATCTTCTCTTCTGAAAGGTATCTTGCTTTTTCTGGACTCGTCAATCATCAGTTTCATGTAGCAGAGTACGCCGCTGGTGTCGGTCTCTTCCGACAACTTTTGCGACTTGCTCCAGAATTCATCCGGATTCTTTATCCCCAATGTATCCATGAAACTGTATTCCTGCATGTTGCGTGGAGAAAGCGTTCCGTCGAAATCATAAATCAGAGCTACTGTGGGTTTTGCGTTTTTTTCCATAAAGATAAATTTTTGGTCTGCAAAGATACTGATTTTTCTGCTTTCCGGCAGAAAAATGTTCATAATGGTGGCCTGCACCTCTGCATTTGTCGTTTTTTCAGGTTTTGTAATGAGTCTCCGGTACTCTTTATCAGGGCTACGGATGCAGAAAATGCTGAAAAAAAAGCATGTTGTCGAAAAAAATGGTTATCTTTGCAAAACGTAATTAGCAATAAACAAAAACAATATATCATGGATACTCTTTTTCAGTCGGCACAGGCACTTGAAAAAATGCAGCAGAATCTCGACCGGATGTCGGGGTGCATGAAACAGTCTGCCTTCGACCAGTTGCCCGTCAACATTCAGAACGCCCTCGACGACCTCTGGGGAGAACTTTTCAGCAATACCGGTCGCAAGAACATACCTCTTAAGGACGGCCGCTGGACCGGAGAACCGGGCAATTCGATGTTTTGTCCGGATCCGAGTGCTGTCCCTTCCGACAAACAGTACAGCAACATGCACAACAAGACATGGGCTCAGATTCTGAAAGAGAATCACATACAGGGTATCGCTTTCCGCGACGGCAGGGCAGATTTCTCTCCCGTGCAGCGCGGCAGTCTGACATTCGACTGGCAGGAAGCCTTAGGCCGCGACGGGCTGAAACTCCTCGCTACGGGAGAACGGAAATACCTCCACGAAGCCGCATTCTCTCTCCTCGCCCGCAAGATGAACTGTCCGGTGGCTGCGATAAAAGCCGTCAAGGAAGCCCAAAATCTTGTATGGCACGAAGAGCCCGACTGCAGGACACTGCGTCTCGTATCGCGCGAAGTCCACGACAATTTAAGGCATTTTGGCGGTGTTGCTATGCTTAAAATACTGTTGAACAACAGTTTGGCTTAGCTGCCAGAAAAAAAATAAAAAAAATCCACCTCTGCCACAAAATGGCACACCTTTTGTGTAATTTTGCATTCCGAATCCGGAAAACCGGAAAGTGAAGAGATTATTGAAACGAAGCAAATCGCAATTTTAACAAATTACAGAAATGAAGAGACCTTTATCAATGAATGTCGGTTCCATACGCCGCTATATATGGCTCATAGACACCATATCACGTGCGGGCAGAAGCGGGTTGAGCTTTGAAGAAATCAACCGCAAGTGGATTTACAACACAGAACTTTCGGACGGAGAGATATATGCCAAACGTTCCTTTCACCGCCATCGCGAAGACGTGGAGGAACTTTTCGGGGTGAAGATACTGTGCCATTCCCATGATTACAGGTACTATATTGACGATTCCGACGATATACGCAGACCTTCGGTGTCACGGAAATGGATGTTGGAATCCGTTTCGCTCAACAACATGATTCAGGAGTCGGTGCGTGTCCGCGACCGTGTGTTGCTGGAAGACATTCCGTCGGCTCAGAACCAGCTGCTTGCACTTTTGCAGGCAATAAGCGACAACCGCATGGCAGACGTGGTTTATCAGGGTTTCTGGCACAAGGAAGAAAAAACGCTGAAAAATTTCGAGACATACGCTCTGAAAGTTTATCAGCGCCGCTGGTATGCAGTCGGTAAATCGGGCGGAGACCAGCTCAAAATATATTCCCTCGACCGCATGCACGATGTCAGGTTGCTCGACACCACTTTCAAGATGCCCGAAGAATGGTCGGCCGACGAATATTTCGAACACACTTTCGGCGTTATCGTGGACAATGATTACGATGTGGAAGACATTTTGCTGAAAGTTACAAGGTTTCAGGCCAATTTTCTGAAGACACTGCCTCTGCATTCCAGTCAGAGAATCGAGAGTGAAGATGCCGACAGCGTTATTTTCGGCTATACGCTCCGGCCAACCGACGATTTCGTCCACAAAATCCTCGAACTGGCCGACACCACGGAGGTTCTGCAGCCGCTGTGGCTCCGCAACGAAGTGGTGGCATACCTCATGGATACATTGAAAAAGTACGGTAAACCCTCAAAAAAAACGAAAAATGATAAGAAATCTCATTAAAATGAAATGCAATGCCTGCGGTCATGAGTTTGAAACCCTGGACATGGAGTGGAATGCCACGTCGGAGTCGGATCCGGCACCGAAACATTGTCCGGAATGTGGCAGTTCCGATACCAGAAAGGTATGGGAAAACCCGCTGAAGAAAATATTCCGGAAACGGTAAAGAACTTCATCATGACCGGCTCGTATTAGCAGTCCGGGCAGGCTTTTTATCCTGAAAAGAATTCGGGAGCGTGTTTTACCCTTGAAATTTACATCAGGGGTAAAGCTCACCGGTAGGTGTGCAATTTCGGTTTACACGTCCGTTTTCTGCCGTCTTACTTTTTTTATGTTTATGCTAATTGTTGTATTTCAATAATTTGTCTCGCTGTTTCTGCTACCGAAAAAACAAGTTGGCATGATGTTGCGGCCCGACATGCTTTTTTTTTGAAAAAATCCCTGAAAAATTCGTATATTTGCAGTTTGTTTCAATGTGTATTGATATAGTAAAAAATACTTTAAATAAACATATTATGAGGAAGATTGTTTGTTTGTTTGCCGTCATTGTAATGGCAATAACGTTGTGCAACGCGCAGAAACGTGAAGAGTTGAATTCTGCAGCCATGAGCCGTGCCATGGAAAGCATAAATTCCGGTGATGCACCCGAAGCCATGAAGCAACTGAATATAGAAATAGGCAATCATCCCAAAAACGGTTACGCCTATCTCTGGCTTGGCTACATCTATTACACTCAGGATGAAAACGGCTATGCACTGCAAAGTCTAGACAAGGCAATAAAGTACATTCCTTCGAAAGACAAAGAATACCTGTCGTTTGCCTACAAGTGCCGTGCCGACCTTTATTTCAAAAAGCTTGAGGAATACGACAAGGCACTTGCCGATTACAACAAGGCTGTATCATACGATTCGAAAAACATACAGAACTATGTGGACAGAGCCGAATTTTACTACCAGCAGAAGAAATATGACATTGCCGACAAGGATTACGGGAAAATCATTGACATCGATCCGAGCAACGTTATGGGATACATGGGCATAGGACGCAACGAAATGGAACGCAAGAATTATTCCAAAGCCATAGAACAGTTTGATTACGTCATAAAGCTCCACCAGACGAATTACTCTTCGGCTTATTCCTTCCGTGCCGAATGTTACATGGCTACGGAGCGTTTCAGCGAAGCCGCCGATGACATAGTTACGGCACTCGCCATTGATGACGACAGCAAGGCTTGGAAACTCATGGCCGTCCTTGCCGATTCATCGTATCTTTCGATAACAAGCCGGCTTAAAGTTGAAAAAAACCGCAACCCCAACAATGGTTACTGGCCATACGCCATAGGTGTGGTCAATGAAAGTACCAAAAGATACGTCAAAGCCATAGCCAGCTACAAGGAATCGTATTCCGTAGATGCAAGCAGCATGTTGCTTGCCAGAATAGCATCTTGCCTGCAGGAAATGGGCGATTGCGGGCATGCCTTGGAATACATCAACCGTGCCATCGACGAAGATACGTCCGAAATAACTTACCGTATGCAGAGAGCCGCCATAAACTACGATTTGGGAAACATCGACAAAACTGTAGCCGAAATAACATACTGCATGAATCTGTATCCCAACTATTACGAATTCTACAATCAAAGGGGCTGGTTCTATTACATTATGGGAAAATACGAGGAAGCTCTCGAAGATTATACAACAGCCATCACTCTTGAACCGAAAGACCCGAGTCTGTACATGCACCGAGGCAGAACACTGCTGAAGCTCGACGACCCCAAGGCCGCAAAGAAGGACTTCCAGAAAGTTATGGAACTCGACACGGTGATGGCGGGAATGAGCGATGCATATTACGCAAGTTTCTACCTCGGCGACAACGCCAAGGCACTGCAGCTCCTCGACACAGCCATGAAATACAACGACAATATGCACGGCTTCTACGAAGCAGCATGTGTCTATTCTCTCATGAACGATAAGGGAAAGGCAATTTCGTATTTCAGAAAAGCCATGGAAGCCGGCTACCGCCAGTTTGAACACATATCACGCGACGGCGACTTGGACAATATCCGCAATATGGAGGAATTCAAGAACCTTGTGTCGCAGTACAAGGACAAACAGCAGCAGGTGAATGCGGCAAATGCCGAAATCCTCGGTCAGGCAATAGAACACAAGGTTGAAATACCTTTCGAACGCAAAAACGGAGTAACCGAAGTGCAGTGCAAAATCAACGACCTGCCACTGTCCTTCATATTCGATACGGGTGCAGGAGATGTCACCATATCGATGGTTGAAGCAAGCTTCATGCTCAAGAACGGCTACCTTACAGGTAAGGATATAGTAGGACGCCAGAATTACATGACAGCCAGCGGTGAAATCACCGAAGGTACCGTCATAAATCTCAACACCATCGAAATCGGCGGACTCAAACTCAACAACGTGCGTGCTTCGGTAGTGAAAAGCCAGAAAGCCCCGCTTCTGCTCGGTCAGACAGTACTCTCCCGACTGGGGAAAATCGAGATAGACAACACCGCCAAGGTCTTGAAAATAACTTATACCGAAATAAAATAACCGGATAATAAAATATATTCAGAAAGATAAAAACACGACGATATGTTTGAAAATTTAAGCGGAAAATTAGAAAGAGCATTCAAGGTTCTGAAAGGAAAAGGTTCGATAACCGATATCAACGTGGCCGAAACTGTAAAGGAAATACGCCGTGCGCTGCTTGACGCCGATGTAAGTTACCCTATAGCCAAGGAATTTACCGACAAGGTGAAGAACGAGGCTTTGGGACGCAACGTCATAACGTCGGTGGAACCGGGACAGCTGATGGTGAAGATTGTGAAAGACGAACTCACCAGACTCATGGGTTCCGAAACTGTGGAAATCAACGCCAAGGGCACTCCGGCCATAGTTCTGGTGGCAGGTCTGCAGGGTTCCGGAAAGACTACGTTTTCGGCAAAACTGGCCAACTACCTCAAGAATAAAAAAGGCAAATCGGTTATGCTTACCGCCTGCGACGTTTACCGCCCCGCAGCCATAACCCAGCTTACGGTGCTCGGTGAACAGATTGGTGTTCCCGTTTATTCCGAAATGGAAAACAAGAATCCACTGCAGATTGCCCAGAAAGCCGTTCAGGAAGCCAAAATGCGCGGCATAAATGTGCTCATTGTCGATACTGCCGGACGTCTGGCTGTCGATGAGGAAATGATGGATGAGATTGCCAATCTGAAAAAAGTCCTCAACCCGCAGGAAACACTCTTCGTCGTGGATTCAATGACGGGTCAGGACGCAGTAAACACGGCCAAAGCCTTCAACGACCGTTTGGATTTCGATGGCGTGGTACTCACCAAACTCGACGGCGATACACGTGGCGGTGCCGCTTTGACAATCCGTTATGTCGTCGACAAACCTATAAAATTCATCGGTCTGGGTGAAAAAATGGACGCTCTCGACGTATTCCACCCCGAACGTATGGCCAACCGTATCCTCGGCATGGGCGATATCGTCTCTCTCGTGGAACGGGCACAGGAACAATACGATGAAGAAGAAGCCCGCCGCGTGCAGAAAAAACTCGCCAAGAACGAATACAATTTCGAAGACTTCATCACCCAGATAGGTCAAATCAAAAAAATGGGCAACATAAAAGACCTTATGGGAATGATACCCGGCATGTCGAAAATGGTCAAGGATGTTGAAATCGGCGACGATGCATTCAAAAACATTGAAGCCATCATAGGCTCCATGACTCCCTACGAACGCCGCAACCCGTCGGTGCTCAACGGCAGTCGCAAAATGCGTATAGCAAAGGGCAGCGGAAACACCATACAGGAAGTGAACCGTCTGATAAAACAATTCGAAGATACCCGCAAAATGATGCGCATGGTAAGCAGCAAAGGCAGTCGCAGCCTGCAGAACATAACACACAGAAAACACAGATAATAACACTATATAACGCAAAATTCATGGAAAAAAACAATTTATTCGATGCAAAAAACATCGCCGAACAGATAAAAGACGAGGTTGCTGCCGAAGTTCGCCAGAATATGGAGAAAGGCAACCGCCCGCCGCACCTTGCAGCGATACTTGTGGGAGACGACGGCGCCAGCAAAACTTATGTGGCATCGAAGGAAAAGGACAGCAAAAATGTGGGTTTCACATCATCGGTTTACCGTTACCCCGAAAATATGACAGAAAAAGAGCTTCTTGACGTTGTGGATTTCCTGAACAGGGACAGCGAGGTGGACGGATTCATAATACAGCTTCCTCTGCCGAAACATATCAACGAACAGAAAGTTCTCCAATCAATAGATCCTGATAAAGATGTTGACGGATTCCACCCGATAAATGTCGGAAAAATGGTGCTCGGTTTACCAACTTTCCTTCCTGCAACACCTTACGGCATAATAACCCTGCTCGAACGCTCTGGCGTTGAAACATCGGGGAAGCATTGTGTGGTGATAGGCCGCAGCAATATCGTGGGAACTCCGATAGCCATCATGCTTTCGCGAAATGCAAAAAATGCCAATTGTACAGTAACACTCTGCCACAGCCGTACAAAGAACCTGAAAGAACTTACCCTGCAGGCCGACATAATAATCGTGGCTATAGGAAAACCCCATTTCCTCACCGAAGACATGGTGAAGGACGGTGCCATAGTCGTTGATGTCGGAATACACCGAATAGAAGACGACAGCCCGAAGGGTTACCATATAACAGGCGATGTGGATTTCGAAAAGGTTGCTCCGAAATGCGAACTCATAACTCCGGTTCCTGGCGGAGTGGGAATAATGACCCGCGTTTCACTGCTTCTGAATACAATGACAGCCTACCGCAAAAATGTTGAAAAATAAAACTTTACAGAAATGGAAGTAGCTTTAAAACAGAAAATAGACGCTCTCGTTGAAGAGATTTCAGCCAACAGCGACCTTATGCAGAAAATGGAAGCCTATGCCTACATGATACGTCAGGCCGATTACTGCCTTTATACGCTCGAAGAAGAGAAACATCAGTACGAAAATGCAGGAAACTATTAAAAAACAACATGTCATGTCATTGTTCAAATACTTTTTAACGGTAGTTCTGACAGCGGTTCCGCTGTGCTTTGCCACCGAAATCCATGCACAGCAAAGCGATGAGTATTTCGGTGAGACGTATCTGTTTTTCGATACCGAAACCACAGGTTTGCCTCTCGATCACAAACTGCCGAGTACCGACACTGCAAACTGGCCCCGTCTGGTACAGGTGGGCTGGATACTCGCCAACGATGAGGGTGTGGAACTTTCCTCGGGGAACTTCATAGTTTATCCCAATGGTTTTGAAATTCCCAAGGAGGCATCGAAAATACACGGTTTCACAACCGAAATTGCAAGAAACAACGGACTCCCGATAGACAGCGTGATAAACATGTTCCTGAAAGACTTCAAAAAAGCCGACTGTATTGTCGGACACAATGTTTCTTTTGACCAAAAAGTGATGGGTGCCGAATTCATACGGCTCGGCAGGAATGACCCTATGTTCACCAAAAGAGCCATCTGTACAATGCACGGAGGTACCGAGTATTGCCAGCTGAAAGGAAAATACGGAAAATACAAGTGGCCGAAACTTCAGGAACTTTATTACAAACTCTTCGGCACCAACTTCGAAGATGCCCATGATGCCATGGCCGACATAAGAGCCACGGCACGTTGTTTCTGGAAAATGAAAGAATTGGGTATATTTTAGAAATGAAAAAATTATTATTACAAATAAAAATATCTGAAAAATGAAAAAAATCAAATTCTTTGCACTTCTTTTATGTGCATTTTCAATGGTAGCATTCACTTCGTGCGAAAAAGACGAAGACGACAATGCTGTAAATCAGAATCAAGACAACAATGGTGGCAGAGAACAGGACTTGCTTCTGGGCTCGTGGGAAGGTGATTTTGCCTTTTCCATGGGAGATGAAGAAAAGGGTGATGCCGAAACGCTTCACGTTGTGCTGACAATCGATGCTGACGGCGTAGGAACAATGAGTACGTCGTACATGTCTTTTCCGTTGACAGTAAACATGACTTGGGTGAGAAACGGTGATGACATCATGTTCTCGATAGATCTTTCGGCATTTGCCCAAATCGGATTGGGTGTAGAACAGCTTCCGGCAAGGATCAAATCGCTCACCGAAACTCAACTCGTGCTGATAATGTATCCGGGTGAAGAAGAGGAGGAGGAAACAATTTGGACAAGAACTGCCTGATGTTCCATTTGTCGTTACTGTAAAAGAAAAGCGGTTCGGAATTCCGAACCGCTTTTCTTTGTTTTGGAACAGTGGATACCTATTTTTCTGCGGGAGTGTCGCCCGATTTGTATTCCTTGTATTCGGCATTGAGTCCGTCAATGATTTCACGGGTTATGTCGAGAGTACTGTCGATGTAAAGCACGGGACTTTCGGAGAATGATTTTTTTAAAATCACGTTGAACTGCTGGTGTTCGGAGTTGTATTTTGCTATGAAGGCATATACGGCTTCAATCATTTTCTTCTGGTCAACAGTTACGACGTTTTCCACTTTGGCCTGTTCTGCTGCGAGCTGTTTCTCGAGCCGGCTGATTTCGTCGGCACGCTTTTTGAGCGATTCTTCTGTCTTTTTCTGTTCGGTAAGGGTGAGGTTGGCACCGTTTTTCAGGTAGTTGTTGTAGTCTTCCTGAAATTTTATGGCTTTGGTCTTGTAGTTGGTTTCCATGTTGGTATAGTGTTCCATTTTCTGGTTGAGTTCCACGGCATAGTCATATTGGAGAATCAGAGAGTCTGTGTCGATGTAGCCTATTTTGAGGTTGGAAGTGCCGTTGGTGGTGGCCATGACTTTGTTGTTGTTGGTAGCGTTGTTAACGTTGCCGAAATGCAGTATGTAGAGCACTACAACGGCTATCACGAGGATAATGTTCAATACGGTCGAAAAACATCTGCAGTGGCATTTCGTATGTTTTTCGTTTTCACATGTGCAATTTGCATCGTTTGCAAATTCCTGATTTTTGAATTCTTCTTCCATTGTATTTTCGTTTTTGAATGTTTTACATGTTTATTGTGCCTATTCCCTTTTGCAGGCGTGCCAGAGTCTCGTCTTTCCCTATGAGCATGATGAGTTCGAACAGATCCGGACCTTTGGCTGCTCCTACCAGTGTGAGGCGGAAACAGTTCATTATCTGTCCCATGTTCAGTTCGTTGGACTGGATGTACTCCATAACGGCATCGTGAAGGGTTTGTTTTTCGAAAGGTGTTTTTTCTATTATTTTCACAATTTCCTTCAGGTGGGTCGAGGTGCCTTCTTTCCAGCGTTTCTTGATGACGGCCGGGTCGTAATCAGTCGGGGCTTGGAAGAAATACGAAGTCTGTTCCCAAAGTTCGTTCACGAAACTTACTCGTTCCTTCATCATTCCTACCACCGTACATACATAGTCGTGTGCGGCTTCAATACCGCGTTCCTTCAGGTCTCTTTCGAAAAGATTTGCGATTTCTTCGTTGGATTTTATTTGTATGTATTTGTGGTTGAACCATTTGGCTTTTTCAACATCAAATTTGGCACCCGACTTGCTTATGTGTTCAAGGGAGAATATCTTTATCAGTTCGTCGATGGAGAATATTTCCTGTTCCACACCCTGTCCGGGGTTCCAACCGAGGAAAGCCAGTATGTTCACCACTGCTTCAGGGAAATAGCCCTTTTCGCGGTAGCCCGAAGAGACTTCGCCCGATTTCGGGTCGTGCCATTCGAGAGGAAATACAGGGAAACCGAGACGGTCGCCGTCGCGTTTGCTGAGTTTTCCGTTGCCGTCGGGTTTCAGCAGCAGCGGAAGGTGTGCAAACTGCGGCATGGTGTCTTCCCAACCGAAAGCCTTGTACAGCATTACGTGCAGCGGAGCCGAGGGCAGCCATTCTTCGCCTCGTATAACGTGTGATATTTCCATTGTGTGGTCATCGACGATGTTGGCAAGGTGGTAGGTGGGCATTCCGTCCGATTTAAACAGAACCTTGTCGTCCAGCAGGTTGGAATTCATCTTCACCTCTCCGCGGATAAGGTCGTGGACAAGGATTTCCGTGTCGGCAGGGAATTTGAAGCGTACCACGTAGGGTTCGCCGGATTCTATGCGACGTTTTACTTCATCGGCAGGCAGTGTGAGTGAGTTCTGCATTGTGCAGCGGGTTTTGCAGTCGTACTGGAAGGTCTTTTTCTGTGCCTCGTATTCCTTGCGCATTTTGTCGAGGTCTTCGGGCTTGTCGAAGGCATAATAAGCCCAACCGGTATTTATCAGCTGTTCGGCATACTGCCTGTACATGGGTTTGCGTTCGCTTTGCTTGTACGGCCCGTAGTTGCCGCCTATTCCGACACCTTCGTCGAATTTTATCCCCAGCCAGTTGAGGGCTTCTATTATGTAGGCTTCGGCACCCGGCACGAAACGTGTCTGGTCGGTGTCTTCGATGCGGAGCAGCATGTCACCGCCGTTCTGTTTGGCGAAAAAATAGTTGTATAAAGCCGTGCGTACGCCGCCTATGTGCAGCGGACCTGTAGGACTCGGTGCGAAACGCACTCTTACTTTTCTTTCCATTTAAAGTGTGTTTATTGTCGTTTTTTTTGAGTTTTTCGGTTTGCAAAGATACGAAAAAAAATCATTGCTTGACTTGTTTTTCGTACATAACGTCACTTTTATTGCCAATTTATGGATTTGACTTGCTTTTTGTAAAAGAATATTTTGTTTAAAATACTGATTGCTAATAAATTGCAGAAAGTTTCTACTATCAAATGATTTGAGACGTTTTTTTGAACGTAATCCGTTCACGCATGGAATTTTGCATGACTAATTGCCAGCATGCGGTTCTGAAACAATGTGCAAGAAGCCGTTTACATGGCATTGCGGATGATTACATATCCTTCCCGTCTGTGGAGAATCCGTTTCTGCCGTTTATCTGAACGGAATCGTTTGAATGGCGAGAGAAAAATTCTTCTCGGGATTCGTGTGTTTTTTCAGAAATCTTCTACAAGCCGTACCGAAAGGCCTGTGGAACCGTGGCAGAAATTGTTTAAGAGAGTATTGCTTGAGAAGAATACGTCGTACGAGAGGTTGATGTTGAAATACGTGGAAGACCAATAGTTTCCGACACTGCAGCTGTCTATGCCTATTGTGCTGGTTGTGGTACCGATCCGGTAGCCAGAAGCCGGCAAAAATACAGCACCTTCGGCTTCCATCAGTGACCACTGGTCTGCCGTGTAATTGTTGTGTTGGGCAAAGTACCGTGAGTCTGCTGTTGATTGCATTCCGCTGTTGAATGTAAGTCCGTTGGGCAAATGCCATGTATCGGGCAGCAACACAATGCCGTTTACTCCATTTACGCAGGCAATGCCGCATTTGATATTGGCATCTGTGCGGGTTTGAAGCAGATAAGTCCATTCGTCATTCGTGAGGGTTCGCCATTTGCCTGCCTGATTGCCACCGTTGCTTATGGCATTGTACACACCCCAGTCGTAGTTGGTGCCGCTTATGTAGTTGTATCCGTTTACATAATCCGAGTTGTTTTCGCTTGTCATATACGGGTACTTGCCGTTGTATCCGCTTGTTCCCCAGCCGAAAAGATCTATCCATCCGGAATATGACGATGAGATATTGTCGTTGTTTCTTCCGATGGTATCGTATTGGTGGTCGGCAAAACGCCATGTTCCGGCAGCCGTGCCACCTCCGGCTACGGCATGAGTCGTTGCGGAACTGCCTCCGTTTTTGGCACTCCATTGAAGGTTTCCTTTAGAAAAGCGTACCTGCAGGTATGGTGATACTGCAAACAAGCTGAAGATTCCCCCTATGGGTAAGGTTGTGAAACTTATTTGGTCTCCGTATGCTGTCCCTACAGAGTTTGTTGCGTAGGCACGGACATAATATTTGGTTCCTTCGCTGAGGCCGGTAACATTGCATATGAAATCCCTTATTCCGATGACGTTTGCTGCTGCAACGTGGTCGGCTATCGTGGGATTTGGAGTTGTGCTGTAACAAACGCCTTGTGATATTATGGCTGTACCGCCGTCTGATATAATTTCACCGCTGCAGGTAACCGTGGTTGAACCTATGGGGAATGCAGGAAGTGTCGTGACTATCGGCAGCGTGTAAGTCGTAAAACTTACTTCCATTCCGTAATTTGTTCCAACAGAATTGGTGGCGTAGGCACGTACATAGTATGTCGTTGCTAGTTCAAGATTGGTGAGACTGCTTGTAAAGTGGCCGTTTCCACTGCTGTCGGTAGTGTGGGAATCACTCAGTGTCGGATTGCTTGATGTACTCCAGCAAACTCCACGGGCAATAACGTTTGTGCCTCCGTTGTAAATCACGTCGCCGCCACTTGTTGCAGAAACGCTGGTGATGTTTGTTACTGAATCTGTCGTAAGTGACGGAAGTTCGATGAAAACGAAAGTAATATTCTCGCTCTGGCGCTGTTGTCTCTCTATGGGTTGGCTCACTATTACCTGTCCGTATGAATTTGCATAACCGACGTATCTCATCCTGTCACCGGGCCGGAAGGTATTCGACGAAAGACGTTTTTCAGTGTTTCTGCGTACACCTTTCATCTTTATGCTGTTTGTTTCACCGTCGGAGCTGTTTATCAGTTTTACGGTTTTTGTTCCGTGAGTTGTCTTTATGGCACAGAGATAGACTTGAGATTTTTTCAGCGAGACGTCGAAAAGGTATCCTCCTGCTTCAAGTTTCTGCGAAAATCCGGTCACCTTCTGGCCTGCAAGATTATAAATCTGCATCGAAACATTGTCTGTTTCGGGAAGCAGCAGACTCAAGGACGTGGTTCCGCTGAAAGGATTAGGAAATGCGCTGAGTTCCGCACTGCAGTCTGTTGCATGAGTGAGGCCGGTTGTAGGGTCAAGAATAATGACTGTATCAGGAAAGTTCAAGGTTTCTGTCCAAGAGCGGGTGACGTTTTCAACTTTCACCGAATCGAGACGTATGTAAGTGCTGTCGGTGGCACGTCCTGTAAAACAGATGGTCAGATTTTGTGACATTGCGTCTGACACAAGTGCTATGAGAAATATAAAAAACAAACCTTTTTTCATAGTTGAAACCTTTTAATATGCCCGTTGCCCAATGTGTATTTCGGGTAATGACACTTAATGAAGCACAATGTTACAAAAAAAATCGTGAAATTTTATTTTAACTGCCCAAACTTGAGACAGTATCAAGTACGCCCAAGCAATTATTCCTGCTGCAAGGGAATCCAAATTAAAAGAGGGATATGTTCAAAATCTGTTTTTGTTCAAGTCGTTGAATGTCTGTTTTTTACCAATGTAGTAATCCCAAACAATGCTTCGGTGGTATATGCAGTTTACGTTGCGGTGAGGCAGACCGTTGCGTTTTTTGCGCAGTTTTCCGAGCATGGCATAAAATTTCCAGTGAGCTTTCACCACAGCCGTGAATTCCCTCGGTTTGCCTTCCAGAAGGAATTTAGAGGCGGCCACGTAGTCAAGGACAACACGCAGCGGCAGCACGTAAAGGAGGCGGTGTCTCTGCAGATTTTTGAAAAGCAGGGCGAAGTTGTTGCGGAAGTTCAGGAATGTCTTGAATGGGGAACTTGGTGGCAGTGTTCCGCCGCCCACATGGTATATTGTGGAATCGGGATAGTAACACACTTTGTATCCGTTGTTTTTGGCGCGCCAGCAAAAGTCGATTTCTTCCATGTGTGCGAAGAAGTCGTTGTCCAATCCACCGAGCTGTTTGTAAACGTCGGCTTTCACGAACATGGCGGCACCAGTGGCCCAGAACACTTCGCAGGGGTCGTTGTACTGTCCTCGGTCTTTTTCCACTGTGGTGAACATACGGCCACGGCAGAAGGGGTAGCCCAGATGGTCGATGAAGCCTCCGGCACCTCCGGCATACTCGAAAGTGTCGCGATTGTGGTATGAGAGTAGTTTGGGCTGACATATTGCCCGTTTTTCATCTTTTTCCATGTATTCTATGACTGGAGCGATCCAGTTGGGCGTCACTTCCACGTCGGAGTTGAGCAGGATGAAATAGTCGGCATCGACTTGTTCAAGGGCTCGGTTGTACCCTTCGGCGAAGCCATAGTTTTTGTCGTTGACAATGGTTCTCAGCTGGGGATAGTTCTTTTTCAGAAAATCCAACGAGTCGTCTGTCGAAGCGTTGTCGGCAATAATGATTTCGGCCTCGGAAGAACTGTTTTCCACCACGGATGGCAGAAATTGTTCCATTATTTTTCTGCCGTTCCAATTGAGTATTACTATGGCTGTTTTTTTATCTAACATATTTATTCGGAAGGTTTTTTGTGTTTCCATCGTCTGTGAGACCACAGCCAGAATTCCGGTTTTTGGGTTATGGTTTTCTCAAGCAGAGATATGTATTTTTCGGTAATTTCTCCTTTTTCCGTTTCGGTTGGTTTTTCGGTGAGCAGTTGCAGTGAAACTTCGTAGTGTCCGCGTTTCACCTTGGTTACATCATAGTAGAATACCGGAATGTCGTATTTTTTTGCAAAATGTTCGGCTCCGAAGATTACACCGGTATCCTGATGAAGGAAGGTGGTCCACCAGCAGCGTTTCTTGCTGTTCGGCGATTGGTCGCAAAGCATCATGTATGCCGTGGGGACGTTGTGTTTGTGGTAATATTCGAATGTCTGGCGGGCGTTGTTGGCAAATACAACTTCGGTGCCGAAGCGTGTCCGGCGTTTGTTGAGACATTTGTCGAGCGACTTGTTCGAGAGTTCCTTGCCTATGCCTACGCCATGGTGCAGGAACTGGTGTTCCAGCGAGGTAATCATGTATTCCCAGTTGTTGTAGTGCGAAGAAAGCAGTATGATGCTTTTCCCCCGATTGAAATATTTTATTGTTGTTTCGGGATTGGTGACTTTGTATCTGGCAAAAAGTTTTTCCGGCGAGAGCCGCATGTTCAGTATTAGTTCTGCGGCAATGTCTGCAAGGTGCCTATAATACTGTCCCGCTATTGTGCGGATTTCTTCTTCGGTCTTTTCGGGAAATGAGTTTCTCAGATTTTGCATGACCACTCCTCGGCGGTAATGTACAACGTGCTGGAGAATGAAGCCGAAAAAGTCGGAAAGCCAATACATGACGCGTATTGGCAGGTGTGATAATGGCAGAAGTATCAGGTAAAAAAGGATTTTGCTTGCCATTGCCTAAAAACCTCGTTCGAACTGTTCTCCGGCTTCACCCTGAACGTATTCCTCGAGCATGTTGCGTGAAAGCCTGCGTTCCCAAAGCATATCCTGAGGTTCGCCAAAAGCGTTGGAATGCAGAAGTTTGAAGTCTCCGACCATGAATTCGTCAAAGAAGACGAACATACGTTTGGGTTCGTTGTTGGGGATAAGGTCGTACCGCCACATCTGGTACGGGTAGTAGAAAATCTGTCCCTGAGACGACAGGTTTTTGTTGCTTACCTTGTTGCGTTCGTCGATGACGAGTGTGGGGGCTCCGTACTGCATGTACACGCGTCCACGGTCGGTTTGGAAACCGTGGCGTTTGCCGTAGGAGAATGTTTCTTCTACATATTCCAGACGTGTTTTGTACTCGTTCCATTCGTTTTCGGCATCGTTTTCGTTGCGTTTGAACCAGAAGAAGTACAAGAAATGCTGCCGTTCGGCGGCGGAGGCATTCTGGCACCTGTTTATGAAGTCGCGTTCGCTCGATGAGGCTACCGGCCAGAGGGATTTAACGTAGTATGTGAGTGTGGAGTCGTCGGTGATTTTGGTAGCGAAATTGTCGTCCATGGAGGCACGGTCTTCCGGAGTTTCTTCGTATTTGGGGTTGCTGCGCTGGAACGGATATTTCCGGAACAGGAGCAGGTCATTGTTTTTGTTTATTACTTCAACAACCAGATTGTAGTTGCCTGAAGCCAGCTTGCTGATGTCGAAGGTGTTGTATTCCAGCGTTACGGTGTCGGCTATGTGCCGTGTGAATTTTTCTATACCGTTGATTTTTCTTCCTGTTTCAAGGACTTCGATGTAGCAGTGTGTTGCGAACCAGTTGTCTTGGCCGACTTCGTTCTGCATGTTGTACATTTCGAAATAGAAATTCAGGTCTTTGACCGATTCGGGGATAAAACTTCCAGTGAAGGGGTTCATGTCGAAGCCGTTGAGTCGCGAAAGTATGTTCGGCTGGGTCGTGGGATGCGATTCGTTTACCAGCAGTATGGACGATATGGATGGCGTGTATTCGGGGTAGTTTACTGAAAATGTGTCGAATATGGTCTCTTTCGGACTGTCGGAGTTCAGATCCTTTACGCGTGTTCCAATCACATAGACTCCGTTTTTTAGTTGAAAACGCTGCAAGTCGATGAAACTGAACCTGTTGTCGGACGGATTGCTGATGCCCGGACTTTGCAGGGTGTATGCTTTTGCGTACGAGGTTTGCTCTTCCGATTCGTTGTACATCACGCTCAGGCTGCCGTTGCCGTTTTGAGGGGTCTGCTTCAGAGAGTCAAGATTCACCTTGTCGAATTCGCCTATGCGGTTTACAACTATGGCAATGTCAAGTTCGGCATGGTATTTTTTGTCCGATTTTTTTATGAATCCAAGACTCCACGCATCAAAGGTGAAATAAACCTCAACGTATGGTGTGGAACCGGGATTGTTGAAGGTGGAATGTGTGAAAAGTGCCGAAATCCTTTTCTCCTGAGCATTTCCGGACATGCACAGCATAAGAACTGAAACCGCAAGTACGAGTGTTTTTTTCATGTGTTTCCCCTTTTAAGAATAAAATAACTGCATAAAACGCAACAATTCGTTTAATATTGTGTTCCAAGGCATCATATTTTGTTCGGAAAACCTCTAAAAGGCTTTTCTCGGAAGAATTGTTGATTTTTTTTTGAAGATGAGACATGTTGAATATGGAAAATATCGTATATTTGCACGGGAACACGTAAAGTACCGATTGCAGTAACTATTTGATTTCCGGCAATATGCTTTTTGTGTTCTCGGATTTGTCGTTCAGTTAAAAAGGAATTTGTATGGAATATTTTTTGAAAGATTTCGCTAAGAGAATTTTGGAAAATCCCGATTACCAGTCGGAATCAACACTGGTGGTGTTTCCCAACAGGCGTGCCGGAATGTTTTTGCGCAAGCATCTGTCCGATTCAGGGAAAGTATTCATGATGCCGAAAATCATGGGTATGGACGATTTCGTTTCGGAGGTGGGAAGAATGGAAATCGTGAAGAACGAGTTTTTGCTTTTCGAACTTTTCAAGGTGCATAAGGAGATAATGGCAGGAAAAAATGATGCAAAATATCGTGATTTCGAGGATTTCATACCTTTTGCAGACATTTTGCTGAAGGATTTTTCCGACATAGACCTGCACATGGTCTCGGCAAAAGACATTTTTGCCAATATAAGGAATTCGAAAGCCATGGACTGGTGGGACGTGTCCGACTCGGAAATGACCGATTCGCAAAAAAAATACCTCGCTTTCTATGAGTCGCTTTCCGATTACTACGAAATCATGCACCGTCATCTGAACGATGCCGGCATGGCTTACAGTGCCATGATTTACCGCAAGGTTGCCGAAGAAGCCCGGAATAAAGAGCAGGAGTTTGTAAGTTCAATAAAATGGGAAAAGATATTTTTTGTCGGATTTTGCGAACTTTCTGAAAGTGAATTGTTCATAATCAATTCACTATGCAGGGGAGGCAAGGCCGAATTCGTTTCGGACGGAGACAGGTATTACTACAATCCTGCCGATGCTTCGGCTGGCATGCAGGAAGCTGGAGACATGATACGGCGTAACGCCGTGAAAGTGTCGGGATTCAACCCTTCGTTCAAGGATAATTTCAGTTGCGGACCGAAAAAAATCATCTTTGCAGAATGCCCTGAAAACGTCTTGCAGGCGGAATATGTCGGGAACCTTGTCGCCCAACTTGCCGGCAGCGGCAACATTGAAGACACGGCACTCGTGCTTGCCGACGAAAACCTTCTGCTGCCGGTGTTGAACGCTCTGCCAAAGAGCATCAGAGAAGTGAACGTAACCATGGGGCTCCCGTACAAGGATACCAAAATACACGACCTCGTGCTTGCCCTGTTTGCACTTTACGAAAATGTCGACAATGAAAACCGGTATTACACCAAGGATGTTTTGGAAATTCTCGCACAGCCTGTAATTGACGATTTGTTGGAAATAAAGGGCCTGCACTCCGTTTTGCAGAAGCGTTTCTTCTGCAACGGGGAAGCCAAGACTTTCCGTGTTTCGGCCGAGACTTTGTTTGAAATCATATCCGAGGAAACAGGAACTTCCGGTTTGGAGGTTTTGAAAATGTTTTTCGTGCCGCAAAAGCCAGACATCGCGACGTTCATAAACATTTACATGACTTTCGTGAAAACGAATTTCGAAGGGATACCGGTAACCGACAGGACTGCACTGGAGTATTCCGCTGAAATTTTCGGACACCTCGAGGAACTTCAGCATGATGAGACGCTGAAAGTCGTTGAGACGCTGAAAGTGCTGAAGAAAATTTACGAACGCATTGCCTCATGTGTAAGAATATCATTCGTTGGAGAACCCCTGAAGGGATTGCAGATAATGGGTCTCAAGGAAACCAAGAACCTCGATTTCAGGAACATCATAGTGCTTTCGTGCAACGAGTCGGTGATACCTCGTGGCAATGCACACAACTCCATGATACCATTCAATGTGAAGCGTCATCACGGCATTTTCACATATCTTGAAAGAGATGCTGCCGAAGCCTTTCATTTTTATCGTTTGTTGCAACGTTCTGAAAACATGTATTTCGTATACCACACCGAAGCCAGCGGTACCGGCAAGGGCGAAGCCAGCCGTTTCCTTGTTCAGATAGAAAAGGAACTTTGTCCGAAATATCCACAAATTGCCATCGATAAGAGAACCATAGCTGTGGAACAAGGCAGAAACGACGAGAGTATCGTCATAGAAAAAAACAAAACCGGAGCCGTCATGGAACGGTTGAAGAAAATGGCCGATACCGGCAAGGGCATTGCCGCAACTTCGCTGAACCACTACATCGCATGTCCGCTGCGTTTTTACTTCGAAACAGTACTTGGCGTGAAAGAAAATCCCGAATACGAAGAAAGTCTCGACAGCTCAGAGTTCGGTACGGCAGTACACGATGTCCTTGAACATGTTTTCGAAAACTTCAAAGGTGGAAAGGTCGGAAAAAACGGTTTGGAAAACATTGATTTGCAATGTTTCATACAAAAGGAATTCGATAAGATATTTGAGGGAGGACGCAAAAACGAGGGAGAGAATTATTTTTTCTACTCCATTGCCAAAAAACAGATAGAGGATTTCATCGGGCACCAGAAACAGGAATTGGACAACGGCTCGTCTTTCGAAATCATTGAATTGGAGAAAGATATACAGCAGACAATTAAGACTGCCGGAGGCGTGGAAGTGAAGATACACGGCAAGATAGACCGTATAGAAAGGGTTAACGGGAAATTGCGCATTGCCGATTATAAGACAGGAAAACTCAAGACCGATGACTTGAAATACAAGAAAGAGCTCGATTGTGAAAGCGGAACAGCTCCTTCCGACAAGTGGTTTCAGGTCATGTACTACGCATGGCTTTACTGGAAACAGCAGGGTGCACCTGAGGACTTTTCGTTAGAAGCGGGAATTTATCCCCTGCAGTACCGTGGCGATTTTTTTGCAAAGGTATCGTGGATGGACAACGATGCGTTGTCGGCACAGAGCCTCATTGATTTCGAAAAATATCTCACCGCACTTGTCAGCAGAATTTACGATGAACACCAGCCGTTCGTGCAAAATAACGGCAATGGAAGTGATTGCAGGTACTGCGGTTTCAGGAGTGTGTGCGGTGTGGTGGTTCCGGAATATTGAAAAAAAGTAAGTCATAATTGAAAAAAAAATTGTAACTTTGCAGTCTGTAATTCAAACATGTTTTTATTGGCAATATGGACTTTTTTAGCATGGCAGATATCTTACTGTTAGTAGGGTTTGCAATATTTTTCATCTTGGCGTTTTTTGCTTCGGCATTCTATCATTCCATTGAAGAATTGAGCCGCAGCGAATATTCCGAAATAAAGAACAAAGGCACTACGGCTTCCACAATGGTGGTGAAAATATTCAGCAACGAGGACCGTTCGCTGGCAGCACTCGAAATATCGCTGCTTATATTCCAGAACTTCTCACTGCTACTGTTCTTCGTGTTCATGCGGCGTTTGTTCCATTCTGTACTTATGTGGCCATGGAACGTCGTCGCACTGGTTTCGGCAGTTGTGGCATTCCTGCTTCTTATTGTAATCCTGACATCGTGGCTTCCCAAATACTACACGAGAGAAAAGGAGGTGGACATAGTTTCGCGGCAGGCTTTCGTGATAAATTTCCTTGTGTGGACTTTCGGCCCTGTGGCCAATCTTTCGATGCGCATGAAGAACCGCTACACCAAGGACAACAGCAATGCCTTGTCCGATGACGAAATGTCTGATGTTATAGAAATAGCCGAAGGTGGCAAGGATGTGGAAAGCGAAACCCAGATGCTGAAAGGCATCGTGCGTTTCGGAGATTTGGAAGTCAGTGAAATAATGCGTTCCCGGCTTGATGTGGTGGCCGTGGATATAGGAATGTCACTCGACAAGGTTGTCTCAATATCAGAAAACACAGGTTTCTCCAGAATCCCTGTTTACGAAGGTACAATCGACAATATAAAAGGCATTCTCTACGTAAAAGACCTTATTGCCATCACGGCCAAAGGCGAAACAAAGAATTGGAACAGCCTCATACGTACCCCGTTCTTTGTCCCCGAAAACAAGAGCGTGAGCGACATGCTTCACGATTTCAAGAAACGCAAGATGCACCTCGCCATAGTTGTCGACGAATATGGTGGAATGTCGGGTCTCGTGACGCTCGAAGACATAATTGAGGAAATAGTCGGTGAAATATCCGACGAGTACGACAAGGCCGAAACTTTGTTTGAAACAACCCCCGACGGAGTTTTCGTGTTTGAGGCGAAGACAAGTATAAACGATTTTTGCAAAGTCTTGGAACTCAGCGATGAAACTTTTGACGAGATGCGTGGCGACGCTGAAACGCTGGCAGGTTTGATACTTGAAATAGTGGGCGAGATACCACAGGTAAACACCGACGTGAAAATCAAAGACTTTACTTTCAATATACAGAAAGCCGACAACAGGAGAATAGAAAAAGTAAAGGTAACTGTTGAAAAAAATGAAGACAATGAAAATTAGAATTATTGCAATCGGCCTTTTGCCGCTGTTTTTTGCCGCCTGTGGCGGTTCCGGCGACTCCTATACACCCAAGCCAACCACATATTACCGAATCACACTCCCAGACAAGGCCTATGAGGTATGCGACACTGCGGCACTCGGTTTCACTTTTGAACGTGCCTCGAATTCTCAGGTCATATTCAAGAAGGACAATTCCAGCGTAAAATGGGTTGACATCGTTTACCCGGAATACAACGGCGTGCTGTTTCTAAGTTGCAAGAAACTGAAAAACACAGCATCGCTTGCAATGGAAGTAGATACGGCTTACCAGCTTCTTCAGCTGCATTTCCAGAAATCCTCAGGCATGGATGAACAGTCATACACCGACCACGCCAATAACGTGTACGCTACAATATACAGGCTAAAAGGTCAGCAAATTGCATCTACATGCCAATTCTGGGCCACGGACAGCAGCAGAAATTTTGTCCGCGGTGCATTGTACATAAATTCCACACCGAATTACGATTCACTGAAACCAGTCATCGACTATCTGCAGGCCGACATCGACCATCTTGTGGGAACCATCAGGTGGCGGTAGCATTGCCGGCCTTTTTCAGCGAAAAGTAAAACTCCAGACCGCCAGTTTCGGCATTTTTGGCGACGATGCTCCCTTCGTGGAACGAAACAGCGTGCTTCACTATGGAAAGTCCGAGTCCGGTGCCTCCGTTTTTGCGGCTCCGGCCCTTGTCGATGCGCAGAAAACGCTCGAAAAGCCGTGTGAGGTACTGCTCTTCGACACCGCAACCGGTGTCATAGAAACGGAAATAGTAGAATTCCTTGTCCACTTTGTTCATTTCCATGCCTATGGTGATGTTCTCTCCGGCATACGACACGGCATTCTCTATCAGATTGCGGAAAATGCTGTACAGCAGGCTGTGATTGCCGAAAATTTCCACGTTGTCCGGAATGTCGTTGCAGAGCGTTATGTTTTTTTCGGCAATGAGGTCGGTCAGCTCATCGGCAGCCTCGTTGGAGACATTCTTCACGTTGAGCGTTTCCTTGGTGAACAGCTCTGACGATTCCTCGATTTTATTGATTATTGAAACATCGTTTATGAGGTTCGAAAGCCGCAGCGTTTGGAAATACGAGCGTTCGAGGAAGTAGTGGCGGCGTTCGTCGGACACCGGTTTGTCGCCGAGCAGTATTTCAAGGTATCCGCGAATGCTGCTTACGGGAGTTTTCAGTTCATGGGCTATGTTGTTGGTCATTTCCTGTTTCAGCTGGCGGTTGAGGTCTTTTTCGCGGATTATTTCCTGTTTGTTTGTTTCCAGTTCTTTGTAGAGAGACACCATTTTGTTGCCTATTTCACCGGAATCGGTATCGGGAAAATGCACCGAGTTGTAGTCGATGTCGCCGTTCTCGGCTGCGGCGGTGAATTTCTTCAGAGTACGCATCACCGACCAGTATTTGTCGGTGGAATAGATGAGAATCATCAGGGTGACAAGGAAAACGAATATCGAAAGATAAAGCAGCAGGTTGTTGGTTTGCAACAGATTGTTGAGCTTTATCCCGTGTGGCATGGCCAGACGTATGTAGATGCCGTTGCCGGTTTTCCTTGCATAGTAGAGGTAATCGGTGTTTGTGGTCTCCGATTTGCGAATGGCAAACCCTTCGCCGGTTTCCATTGATTTCGTTATTTCTTCGCGGTTGAGGTGGTTTTCACCGGGAATGGCTATGTTGTCGAAAAGCACGTCTCCGTCTTTTGTCAGAATGGTTACTCTGTAATCGGACGGCAAGCCGGTCATTGTGCTGGCATATTGTGTGTCATTTGCCAGTTGGCGTTCTATGAACAGGGTGTATGTCCGCAGTACATCAATTTTTGCCGACGTTTGGGATTTTTTCTCGTTACTTATCAGGACTATGATGGACACGAGAATGTAGATGGCAAAGGCTATCACGAAGTACAGGATAAGTTTCCCGCGATATTTGAGCTGGTGTTTTTTCAAGGCGTTTATCAATTATCGAAGCAGTATCCGAAACCAGTCCGGTTGACGATGTGGTTCCCAGCCGTGCCGAGTTTTTTTCTCAATCGGGCAATGTGTACATCAACGCTGCGTTCCGTTACGTAAGTGTCGTTGTCCCAGACTTTTGCAAGAATCTGTTCGCGGGAAAAGTAGTGTTTCGGTGAAGTGGCCAGCACTTCGAGTATGAGGAATTCTTTTTTCGTGAGGTTTATTTCCACTCCGTTCACGAAGACGACTTTGGTGTTGAGGTTTATGTCAAATCCGTCAAATGAAAGCTGTTGGGAAGGTGTGGCCGGCACAGCCGTTCCGAGTGAATTGCATCTTTTCAGCACGGCTTTTATCCGAGCGAGTACTGTCTTAAGCGAAAATGGTTTGGTTATGTAGTCGTCGGCACCTATGCTGAACCCGGTAAGCATGTCGTTTTCCGTGTCCTTTGCCGTGAGAAAGATTATCGGTACGCTGCTGCCCAAATCGGTTCGTATCTTCTTTGCCATCTGATACCCCGACACTTCGTCCATCATCACGTCGAGAAGCAACAGGTCGTACTGCGGAGAAAACATTTTCAGGGCTTCTTCGGCAGAGTTTGCCGTATCTACTTCGTAACCTTCGCTTTCGAGGTTGAAACTCAGAATTTCGCAAAGATCCTGTTCATCGTCAACAACTAAAATCTTGGACATGTTATCGTTTTTTTACTTAGCTAATTGTGGAAATTTTTTCAGGAAATCGGCCCTCCATGTGAGCCCGAGGCTGAAATGCCAGTCGTCTTTATCGTTCACGGTGCCAGCAAAATCCGCACTCTTTCTTGCGGCAAAGCCGTGGATGCGTATGTCCTTGTCGGTTTTCATCGGGTATATTTCGAATCCAAGGCCGTAGTAATGGTATTCGATTCCGGGTGCAACGAATATGTCGCGGGGAGTACCCATGTAGTAACTTGTACCACATTCCCTATTTGCATCGTAACCGCCTTTGCCGAATACGGAGACGATGTCGTTGATGTTCCATTTCACTTCACCGATGGCTGTGAAATCGTCGAAGAATCCGTCCTGTTCACCGTGGTAGCGGTTCATGTAGTCGATATAGAAACTTACTTTTCCGAAATCGAACTGGTTCCCCAAGGCAATATAGTTTATGAAACTTCCGGGGGTGTATTCAAGCATGTTCAGGGAATACATCGTCTTCCAATGGTTTATTTTGCCGTACCAGATAGCGTTGTAGCTGTACAACTTGTCCAGCGGTTTTTCCGAATAAGGTGAGTTTGCCACTTGCAGGATGAATTTGTGGTTTCCGTCGTTCGTGGTGAATTCTGCACTCGCACCAATCTGGTAACAGATAATGTTGTTCCAGAATTCGGACCAGAAATACACGTCGATGGGAGCCAAATCGTACTCGAATCCGCCTATATAAATCACTTGCTTCCCTGCCGAAAAAGCCACGTTCTTGTTCATTTTGTAGGTGAGGTAAATGTAGTCGGTGCCGTCGAAAAAGGTACGTTCGCCGGTTACTGGCAGAATACGCTGACGGTAGTTGAAACTGAAATGCTCGTTGATGTCTCCTCCTATCGCAAAATTTATATATTTTCCGCCAAAACCGTTTTCGTTGGCTGCGTCACCATTGTCATGGTGCATGAAATCATAATCGATGCGTGATTCCAGCTTGAGTGTGTTCAGTTTGAAACTCCCTTCATTTTGCGATTTCACACCCCCCGACACGGTTATGCCTAAAATGATGCAAATTATTGAAAATCTTTTGTTTGTGTTCATTTTGCTAATATTAAAATACAGTGTTTTGAATGATGCAAAAATACTAAAAAAATCTCATTCTTCACAATTAAAAGGAATTTAATGCACATGTTGCTTGCATAATTGACAAAATAAGCGTATCTTTGCACTTCAATTATTCTGTAAAACCAAACATAAAACAATGAAAACAGCTTTGATTACGGGAATCACAGGGCAGGACGGATCGTTTCTTGCTGAATTTCTGCTTGAAAAGGGATATGATGTGCACGGTATAATCCGCCGTTCATCTTCCTTCAATACCGGAAGGATAGAACACTTGTACCTTGATGAGTGGGTGCGCGACATGAAGAACAAACGGCTTCTTACCCTGCATTACGGAGACATGACGGATTCCAGTTCGCTGGTGCGCATAATACAGAAAGTGCAGCCCGACGAAATATACAATCTGGCCGCCCAGAGCCATGTCAAGGTTTCCTTCGACTGTCCGGAATACACTGCCGAAGCCGATGCCGTAGGCACATTGCGACTACTTGAAGCTGTCCGCATATTGGAAATGGAGCATAAATGCAGGATATATCAGGCTTCGACCTCCGAACTCTTCGGTCTGGTACAGGAAGTGCCGCAGCGGGAGACTACACCGTTCTATCCGCGGAGCCCCTATGGCGTGGCCAAACAGTATGGCTTCTGGATAGTGAAGAATTATCGCGAAAGCTACGGAATGTTCGCCGTAAACGGAATACTTTTCAACCATGAATCGGAACGTCGGGGAGAGACTTTCGTTACCAGAAAGATAACCCTTGCTGCCTCCCGCATAAAACAGGGTTATCAGGATAAACTTTATCTCGGGAACCTCAACTCATTACGCGACTGGGGCTATGCAAAGGATTACGTGGAATGTATGTGGCTTATCCTGCAACAGGAAAAACCGGAAGATTTTGTCATAGCCACGGGCGAATACCATACCGTACGCGATTTCTGTACCTTGGCTTTCAGGCATGTGGGCATAGAACTCGAATGGCAAGGTGAAGGCGTTGATGAAAAAGGCATCGACAAGTCAACCGGAAAGGTTCTCGTAGAAGTGGATCCGCGTTTCTTCCGCCCCGCCGAAGTGGAACAGCTCCTCGGTGACCCAACAAAGGCAAAGACCCAGCTCGGCTGGAATCCGCGAAAGACTTCATTCGAGGACCTTGTGAAAATAATGGTCGATCACGACATGCACTTTGTCAGGAAACTTTATCTCAAGGCACAGATGGAAAAAGAAAATCTGTGATTTTCAGTAATATATGAACGATATAATTCTACACAAAGGTTTCGATGCCATAGACCGGTTGCAGTGGCGGCAACTTCTCGAACAGTCGCCGAACCGCAGTATATTCCAGTCGCCGGATTGTTATGGATTCTACAATTCGCTTTCGTTCATGCAGGCATTCGTCTTTGGAGTGTCTGAAAACGGGGTACTCAAAGGTGTCATTGTCGGATTCCTGCTGAAAGACGGAGGAAAACTCAAGCAGTTCTTATCCCGTCGTGCCATAATAAACGGAGGACCTCTCATTGCAGAAGATATTTCCGACAAGGCTTTGACGGAACTTCTTTCCGGATGCGTCAAGGCATTGAAGAACCAAGCCATATACATAGAAAGCCGCAATCTTTCCGACTATTCGGCTCATGGAAATGCCTTTGAAAAATGCGGATTCCGGTACGAAGAACATTTGGGATATGTAGTGGAAACGCACGACGCCGAATCTTTTGTAAAACGTATAGAAAAACGCCGTATGCAGAGTGTCCGTTCTGCACTGAAAAACGGTGTGGAAATAATCACCGACCCCACCGATGCCGAACTGCGTGAATTTTACAGACTCTTGGAAGAACTTTACCGTACCCGCGTTAAAACACCGCTCTACCCGTTTGAATTTTTCCAGAATCTTGCCAAACAGGATTTCGGACTTTTTCTGCTGCTCCGTTACGACGGCAAAATCATAGGCGGGCAGGTGAGCCTTTGCCTGAAAGGCCATGCCGTATATGATTTGTTCATGACCGGCGATGACGTTGCATACAAGAAACTGCGACCTTCCACGCTGGCTACGTATTCCGGTATATGGTACGCTGCCAACAACGGATACAGGTATTGCGACCTGATGGGTGCCGGGAAACCTGGGCAGAAATACGGTGTAAGGGATTTTAAGGCATCTTTCGGCGGCACGCTTGTGGAATACGGAAGATACCAGTATCTGTGCAACAGATTCCTGTTCAGAATCGGAACTTGGGGAGTGAAAATATTAAAGAAACTGAAGTGATGTACGCTTTTAAGGAAATACAGCCAACCGATGCGGATTGGCAACATATCGAGTCGTGCTGCGACACCACGGCCTTCCATTCAAAAGAATGGTCGGAATACCTGAAACGTATCGGGTACAAGCCGGTTGTGTTTACAGTGGAGGAAGACAATGTCCTCATAGGTTATTTCATCGGGGTAAAGAAGCGTTTGATAGTGACGCTTGTATGTGCACCCCAGCAGGGTACCGGGACTTATACTCAGGGACTGTGTTTTGTGAATCCGGTGAGTGCCGGAAAACGCGTGGCTGTGTACAAAGAACTGGCAGTATGGCTGTTCAAGTCGCATAGGGCATCGTATTTGCAGGTTGATGACTGGCAGCTGCGCAGCGTGTATGAGGACTGGGTTCCTGCCGACACATGGAAACAGCCCGAACGCGAAGAGGCGGGCATCGACCATTCGGTGCGTGTAACGCTGCACCTCGAAATAGACAAGCCCGAAGACGAACTTTGGGCAGGATTCCATTACAAATCGGCAAAATATTCAATCAACAAGGCCAATAAACTCGGGTTGCACGTACGGTTCATAGACCGGTACGAAGATATTGCAGAATTCGCACGCATACACAGCGAGCACATCAAGAACGTGCACCAGCGTCACGGGACACGTCCCAAACTTACCGAAAGCCGTAAAAGAATCCAGACACTTTGCGAATCCTTGTTCCCTGACCGTGTGCTTATGGCCCAGACAATAGGCACGGACGAAAACGGTGCCGAACAGGTGATGTCATCGGCGGTTTTCTGTTTCGACAAAGGTGAGTGCGTGTACTTTACAAGCGGCAGTTTCAGCCAGTATCTGAAGAAATACTGCCCAAACGAAATTATGGTTTGGGAAGCAATGAAAATGCTCCGACAGAAGGGTGGTGGACAGCTGAATTTCGGTGGAATGAACTCGTATAAACTTAAATACGGTTCCACTTATGCGTACGTGCCGAGACTTTATATTTACAAATTCAGAATAGTGAAGACACTCAAGGTGTTTGCACTGAGAATGTATCATAAATTGAGACATCTGATAAAAAGCGAATGATGAAAAAGTATCTGTATCATGCAACCCGGAATTTTCAGAATGTAAGTCTGTTGAAAGAATCCGGAGAAAACTTGCAGGTGAAAGTTTCACCGGTAAAGTGTTTCCGGAGCAGGCATGCTTTTCTGTGGTACATTTCATCCATGGTTGGTGGAAAATTGATCGCTTGCAAGGGTAGTAGAGTTAATGGAGATATTTTTAGGGGGGGCAATTCATTGAGTATCAGTTAGTTAAAAATGGTAAAATGGTTTGCAGAGCTGAAGTAACAACATGGATGCCGGCTTTTCCGTTCATGACGAAAAATGAAATTTACATAGGGTCATGCTGTACCTTGCCGGAAGAAAGAGGCAAAGGCTTTTATCCATACCTGCTGGTAAAGATACAGGAAGATTATCCCGAAAACGATTTCTGCATGTTCGTGGACGAAGGGAACGAAGCATCGATGCGCGGTGTGGAAAAAGCAGGTTTCAGCAAGGTCGCTACTTTGGTAAAGACAAGGTTGGGCTTTTATTTGGTGGAAAAAAGATTATAGAGAATATGAACATTCTGATTGACATCGGACATCCGGGACATGTGCATCTGCTTAAAAATGTTGCCGGAGAATTGGAAAAACACGGACACAGGGTTTTTTATTCGGTTCGCGAAATACCGGTAGCCAAGCGGCTTATGGACTGTTACGGCATGCAGTACTTCAATTTGGGCAGAAAAAAGGATTCCCTTTTGGGCAAGGCAAAAACGGTTCTTTCGCAGGATTGGAAAATATGGCGTTTCGTGCGGAAGCATAAAATCGGCATCGGCTTGAGTTCCGGTATCGTCCTTTCGCACATATCCCGTGTCAGCGGAATGAAATCTTTCAATTTTGACGATGATGACGATGCTGCAGAACCCTTGGTAGTCAAATACTGTCACCCTATGACCGATGTGGTCTTTACTCCCGATTGCATACGGCGTAAAACTGGTAATGCGTTGTATTATGCCGGCACGCACGAACTCGCATACCTTCACCCCAACCGATTTTCTCCCGACGAGAAAGTTCTTGAAAAGGCAGGCCTGCAGAAAGGACAGCGTTTCTTCATAATGCGTTTTGTGGCCTTCAAGGGTCATCATGATGTAGGGCAGGAAGGACTTTCGCTTGAACAGAAACGCAGACTGATTGAACTCTTGGAGCCTTACGGACGTGTAATAATAACTTCGGAACGTGAGATAGAACCGGAGTTCGAGAAATACCGGCTGCCCGTGCCTCCCGAAGAGATACATTCGCTCATGGCTTATGCTTCAATGTTCCTCGGCGACAGTCAGACAATGACTTCCGAAGCCGCCGTGCTGGGTGTGCCTGCCCTCAAATGCAACACTTTCGCGGGACGTCTTTCGGTGCCCAACGAGTTGGAACAGAAATACGGTCTCTCGTATGCATATCTGCCGCAGGATTTCGACAAACTTTACAGTCACGTGAGACGACTGCTCGAAAATCCCGATACTCAGGCCGAATGGCAGGAAAAACGCAGAAAATTCCTGCAGGACAAAATCGATGTCACAGCATTTTTTACGTGGTTTATCGAAAACTATCCGGAAAGCATGAGTGTGATGAAGGAAAATCCTGATTTTCAGTACAAATTCAGATAACAAACTTTCGGTAAATTATTCATGATTACGATATTGGGCCCCACAGCTTGCGGAAAGACGCACATCGCCACGGAACTTGCATGGCGGTTGGACGGAGAAATCATCAGTGCCGATTCACGGCAGGTGTTCCGTGGAATGGATATAGGTACCGGAAAAGACCTTTCGGAGTATGAAATTCACGGCGTTAAAATACCGTATCATCTGATAGATATCTGCGAGCCGGGGTTCGAGTACAACGCCTATATGTTCCAGCGTGATTTTTATCTGGCCTACGACAGTATTGCGGCTTCGGGAAAAACGCCCATACTTTGCGGAGGCACCGGACTTTACATCGAATCGGTGCTTCTCCAGTATCCTTTTTGCGATGTGCCCGAAAATCCCGAACTCCGTGCACGGCTTGCCGCCAAAACTGACGAAGAACTCACCGAGATACTGAAAACGTACGTGAAGCTTCACAACCACACCGATACCGAAAGCCGCGACAGGCTTATCCGTGCCATAGAGATACAGATGTTGCAGCAGAATACCTGCATAAAACCGCACCAGCCGATTGAAGGTCCGGTTTTCGGCGTGAATTATCCCCGCGAAACTGTCATGCAGCGTATCCGAACACGACTTACGGAACGGCTTGAAGCGGGCATGATTGACGAAATACGTAACCTTTTGGATTCCGGTGTCGCTGCCGAACGCCTGAAGCGTTACGGACTCGAATACAGGTATGTTACCATGTTTCTGGAAAAGGAAATATCCTACGGTGAACTGGTGGAGCAGCTGAACATAGCCATACGTCAGTTCGCAAAGCGCCAGATGACATGGTTCCGGCGTATGGAACGCAAGGGAGTGCCTATAATCTGGATAGAACACAGCCTTCCTTTTGAAGAAAAGATAAATTTTATTCTGGAAAAATACAATTCGCCGCGAAAGTGAATTTTTCCGAAAGGCCTTACGAGGTATGGCACAGCGTTATTCCTCCACAATGGACAGCCATTTATTCGTACTTGTGATAGGAATCTTATCCACAATTTCAACAATTACTTTTTTGCCAAATTTTTCAGACCAATAATCAATAATATACTGTTCTTTTTCCTTGTTATAGAACTCATTCGCCACCAACTTAAATAAGACAGATCCGTCTTTCTTTTTCACCAACTGATATCCATCGACTGCTGTACCTAATTCGCTATTGCTATCTGTAAAAAATATCGAAAATGTCTGTGTTGTAAAACGGCAACCATTTGTAGCTATTATGTTTTCACTGTCTCGTCCAACAATAGAATTTATCCTCATGTGATTGTTTCCACAACGACACTTTTGCGAAGACACCTCTACCAAATCCTGTGTATTATATCGAATAAAAGGATGCGCAAAATTCCACAAATCCGTAGTTATGACATGCCCTACACCATTCTCAATCGGATTCCCATCATCATCCAAAACCTCAGTAATACCATATTCTTCGGTTACATGATAACAGTTATTCCCTATACATTCTGCCACATTGGAGTTACCTTCGCAACTATACGAATCCAACATTTTACAGCGAAAAGCCTCTTCAATAGTATTCCTCATGGGAGTTGTTACTTTTTCGCCAGTAGTCATTATCCAATCCGGGCAATGCTTAAACCTCGGATGAGTGTTCTTATACTGAGCTAAAAACAAGATTGTTGATGGATATCCCCGTATTATTGTCGGCTTGAATTTTTCTATCTTGGACAACGCATCAAGAAGCATTTCATCATTAGCATCCTCGACTGGAATATAAAGGCAGCCATTTATCCAATCCTGAACTTTCTTCACCTTGCTCTTTCTTAATCGCTGGCTCAATTTGACATATTTATCTCCCAATCTATAACCCGTACCATACCACGTCTGCAGTTTTGCAGCCACATTAAACGAATATGCATCCTGTGTAGTATATGAATTGAAAGGTTCTCCTGTTGACCCGCTCGAACGATCGAACCTCATTTGCTTTTTCGGGAAACCCTCAGCAGTAAAACGTTCAATACCTTCTTTCCTCATAACTGACTTATCAACAATGGGTATTTTACGTAAGTCTTGCTTAGTTTGTATATCATCAGGAGAAAGTCCCATTTCATGAAACAAATCACGATAATATGGCACATTGGCAACAGAATGTTGCACCAACAATCTCAACCTATTGTTCTGAAATTCGTCAATTTGTTCTCTACTCCAATTTTTCGTACCCTCTAAAAACAGAAAATACTTTCTGACACTTTGACCATTTACCAAATCACTTATAGGTAAAAAAACATTCTCAGAAATAAAATTACGTAACGACATAGCTTTATTAATTAAAAAGATTCATTATTACAGAAACCATATACACAGAATAATTTTCTCTTAACATTATTCCACGAATATGTGTCCAAAGCTTGATGGGCTGACTGTATCATTTGTTTTGTGATTACTTGATTAGCAATAGCTTGTTGCATTTTCTCAGCCAACTCATCAGCATTATCCGATTCGAACAGCAGTCCGTTTTTGCCGTCTTCAATCATATACGGCACACCGCCCACATTGCTTGAGATGACCAGCAGTCCGGCATTGAAGGCCTCCAAAAGCGACACCGGCATATTGTCGATTCGTGGCGCTGAGAGCATGATGTCTGAGCGATCAAGATAGTTGTAAATTTGAGAATTGTCAACCCTTCCGGTGAAAATCACGTCGGGTATGTGGTTTTCTTCTGCAAAATGTTCCAGCTTTTCGCGCTGGCTTCCGTCTCCCACAACGGTGAGCGTTGCGGAGGGAATCTGCTTCTTGACTTCTGCAAAGGCTTTCAGGATACACTCGATGTTGTACAGGGGCTCAAGGCTTCTGATACTTATAAAATTGGGTTTCAGTTCTTTGCGTTGTCTGAAACGAGAGTTGTCAAGTTCAATGATGTTGGGTATTGTGACATAAGGCAGGTCGTATTTGTCGAAAATTTTGCCCAAAAAACCAGAAAGTACAATATTTGTATCGGTTTTCAAAAGGAAATGCTTTACAAGACGAGTATGCTTTTCAAAAAAAGCCTCACCGCCGCCACCGTGGTATGTTAAGACAACACGTTTTTTCAATCTTCTGCCAACCGTAACACCAATCACGGCAGAAATAAAGCCACCGTGGGAGCATGTGTGGATATGAAAGACATCATATTTGCGTCCCGTTTGAAACAGCTTAAAAAAAGACTTGATTCTAAACCAAATGGAACCTTTCACACTGAAAATGGAATTTTCTACACCCTCTGCATCCAGACAAGCATGGATTTTCTCCACTTGTCCCGAAATGCCACCGGTACCGGGTTTGTAATTGGCTATTATTAGAATTTTCTTTGTCATGTCAGAATCCTATTCCGCGGCTTCCGAGTTTGAAGAATGCCCAAGCAAACTCCATTATTATAACTACGTAAGGCCATTTGTTCACATATTTTATGTTTTTTTCGTCGACAAGGGTTACTCCATAAGCCGCAAACATGAGTTCGCACGGCAGGGCAGGGAGGTGGAACCGCTCCGAGTTGGCGAAGGCACTGAAGGCTATTACTATCAGATAACCGATCGTGAATGCTTCAAGAAGTGCAAAATTGCGCCAGTTCTTTTTTATGAGGAATATGTATATGAATGCCAGAATGACAAACACGCTGATCATGTTTTTTACGAAAAGTCCGCCATGCATGGTCTGCTGGTTGTACTGATAATCGACGTCGACCATTGTTGAGAAAGGTATCACGAAAGCCATTGGTGCCATTACCGTTCCTGTAGCATATTTTGCCCAATCCACACCGCGGTTTACCTGAGCACTGCGTCGGGCTTCCTGATTTGTGTCACGCCCTTCCCACACTTCTTCCACTTCAGACATGACAGCTTCACCGACAAAATATCCGGCCGCCAGAATAACCCAGAGGCCTATTAGGATTTTCTTGCCCCATCCCACAACTTTTGATGACGAGAATACTACTGCCGTGAAAAGTGCTAGAAAGCAGACTGTTCCAAGTACCGTACGGAAGAAAAACAGCGATACTGCCGCAAGAGTGGGCACGATCAGTGTGGAAAATTTGTAGTTTCTGGACTTCAAAAGATAGTCGGCACGTTCGAGATACAGCATTATGAGGAACACCATTTCCGTTTCCTTCAGGTGCATTCCGCAATAGTAGATGAAATTGGGCATGAAAATGCAGAAAATTCCAGCCAGTCTGCCCGCATCTTCGCCGAAATTGCGGCGTGCCAGCTTGTATACCAGAACACACGTCCATGCACTGAAAAGGCTTTTTACGATGCGTGCGAAGATTATCGAATTGCCGAATATGGAATAAAGTGTGGCGAGGTAATAAAGATAACCGCTGTCGGACGGAGCTATGTAGCTGAAGTACCTTTTCAGCCTCGATATCGACCATGACCCTGAGTATGCAAATCCAGTTGCCTCGTCGTGGTACATCATGGCGTCACCGGCGTTGAATTCAAACGGGGCTCCGGTGTTTGCCTGATAGAAGAAGTATGAGAATATCACCCATGCCAGACGTACGGCAAAGGCTGTTGCAAAGGTGTACCGGATAAAGTGGCGCCCTGTGCTGTTGATCATCTTTTTCGACACAGTGTTGGCGAAATAGAAGAACATTGTCACTGCTACAATGCCGATGGCCATGAACTTGAACTGCATCATGTGCGACATGTATACAACGCTTACAATCAGCAGCGACGCAAAGTATGTCCCTATGGCTTTTGAGGTGAACTGTTTTGGAAAATATGGCAACATGTCTGTTTGCTTTTGTTATCGTGTGTTTTTCAATGTCAAATTGCTGTTTCAGCGTTCTGCACGCATGGGATTGTTCAGAAAATCGGAATATGCAAGGCGTATGCCGTCTTCGAGTTCTGTTTTGTATGTCCATCCGAGAGATGCTGCCTTACTTACGTCGAGCAGTTTCCGCGGAGTGCCGTTGGGACGGCTCGTGTCCCACTTTATGGAGCCTTTGTAGCCTATGGTCTTTGCAACCAATTCGGTAAGTTGTTTTATCGAAAGTTCCTTGCCGGTACCGGCATTCACGGTTTCGTTGCCCGAATAGTTGTTCATGAGAAAGACACAGAGGTTTGCGAGGTCGTCAACGTAAAGGAATTCGCGGAGCGGGCTGCCGTCGCCCCAGCAGGTAACTTCCGTGGCTCCGGATATTTTTGCTTCGTGGAAGCGTCGTATGAGTGCAGGCAGTACATGGCTGTGTTCGGGGTGATAGTTGTCGTTGGGGCCATAAAGGTTTGTCGGCATCACGCTTATGTAGTCGGTTCCGTACTGGCGGTTGAGAAATTCGCAGTACTTCAGCCCGCTGATTTTTGCGAGAGCGTAGGCTTCGTTGGTTTTTTCGAGTTCGGAGGTGAGCAGGCAGCTTTCCGGCATCGGTTGAGGTGCCATGCGCGGATATATGCAGCTGGAGCCGAGAAATTCCAGCTTTTTACAACCGTTCCGCCATGCAGAATGTATTACATTCATTTCCAGTATCATGTTGTCGTACATGAAATCGGCAAGTGCCGACTGGTTTGCCACGATGCCGCCAACTTTGGCTGCTGCAAGAAAAACATATTCGGGTTTTTCTGCTGCAAAGAACATTTCAACATCGTTTTGTCGGCAGAGATCCAATTCCGCATGGGTACGTGTGATTATGTTTGTGTAGCCTTGCCGTTGAAGTTCCCTAACTATGGCAGAGCCCACCATTCCACGGTGTCCTGCTACGTATATCTTGCTGTCTTTTTTCATGAGAATGTTTTCTTGCGGTTTATTTGTTGTTTGTCTGTATTTTCTTTGCAATGTACTCGATAATGAAAATCAAGGCCAGACCTGCGATTATCAGCAGTATCGTGTAAAGCAGCTGGCAGTCGAACTGGCTTGGAAGTATGTTTTTCTGGATAAGAGGCAATGTTTCTCCTTTGCGGTTGACAAATGTTTTCAAGGTTTCTTTCCAAGGCCATATCTTGTTTAGTGAACCGGCCATGAATCCCGTCAGCGAGGCAAGGGTTATTGTTTCAAAATTCTTGAAAAGCCAGTCCAGTACCCGTGAAAACGAAAGTATTCCGATGATGGCTCCGGCGGCGAAAATCAGAATCACGGCTAAATCGAGGTTCGTGAGCGACTCAAGCATGAACATGTATTCTCCGAGAAGCACGAGTATGAAGCTTCCGGAAATTCCCGGCAGAATCATGGCACAGATGGCTATTGCTCCGCACACGAAAATGTACCAGTAGCTGTCGTTCTGAGCGAGCGGCGCGTTTTCCGGTGAAGTGATGAAGAACGAAACTGCTGCAAAGACAAGGAATGCGATTATGCTTTTCCAGTTCCATTTTACTTTGCGTCCCACAAAAACGGTGGAGGCCAGAATGAGACCGAAGAAAAATGCCCATACCATGGTTGGATACACGGTTATCAGGTAAGTTATGAGTTTTGCAAGAGACAGGAAACTTACGGCTATGCCAGCCAAAACGCACAGTAGGAAACTGCCGTCCGTGTTTTTCCAGAACTCCTTGAATTTTCCTGTGCAAAAGAGCTTCAGGTTGGCCATGTTTATGCTTTTTATGGCATGTATGAGCCGTTCGTAGATGCCTGTAATGAAGGCTATCGTGCCGCCCGAAACACCCGGAACTACGTCCGAGGCTCCCATGGCCATGCCTTTAAAAAACAGTAATATCCATTTGGTCATATTTCTAATCGCATGTTAAAGTTTGACGTGATTTTAAGATTTCTTCTTTTTGTTTTTTGTGCTGTATTCTGTGTTCTTCCAGCAATAGTATGAGTGAGCCGAAACACAGTTTCAGCTTTTCCTGTTTTTTTGCATCTTTTGTCGTGTCATCGAATTTGAAATGGTGGAAAAAAAGCACGCCTTCTACCTCGGCAAAACGCTGCTCTATTTCCAAAGCTTTGCGTTTGCTTATCTCACCGGTCATTATAAGAAGTTTGTCGTAGCCTTTGAGTTCTTTTATAAGGTCGTTCCCTGAAATGTCGACCAGCTGGTATGTCTCTCTCTTTTCGGAATCACTGTAAAAAAACAGTGGCAATGGTACCGGATTGGTGTATAAATCAGTAAGTTCCATGCAGCCGATGTTCGATAAGTCCAAACCGAAAACACTGTTCATGTATGAAGCGAACTGGTAGCATTTCTGGTTGACCGTCTGGAATGCGAAAATTGCGAAGTGGTCAAGTTCCGGCATCAGGGTTATGTCTATAAGGTTCGGATTCTTTTTCTTCATGGCTGAATCAGTTTTGTTCAAAAGAGTTTTCTTTTTCGAAATGTGGCCGGTACACTATGTTTTTGCTCAGTTCCTGTTCCCAGCCTCGGTGAAAACCCAAATTGCGGCTGTGTTCGCAAACGGCGGCATATTCTTCTTCCGAAAGGAAACGGTTCAGTTCATCGGGCAGGTTTCCGGCATTTTCCGGTGGGTAGTACTGTGCCATGAGTGAGAGGTGTATGTTCACCGATATGTTTTCGGCTATCCACGAAAGTGCGTTCATGGAGTTTCCCACACAGCCGGGCAGCACCAAGTGTCTTATTATCAGTCCAGAAGTGGCAGTTTCGTTCTCGTCCGTCATCAGGGTGGACCCTTTTTGGCGGTACATTTCGGCAATGGCTTTCGATGCCACTTCGAAGTAGTCTCCTGCTTGGGAATACCGTTTCGCCAAATTGTCGTCGGAGTATTTGAAATCGGGCAGGTATATGTCTATGTAAGGTTCGAGCCGTTTCAGCGTATCGGTCGAATCGTAGGCGTTGGTATTGAAAACCACTGTCGGAGAAAAGCCGAGTGTTTTCAGCTTTTCGAGTATTTCCGGTATCAGGTGTGCCTGATGCGAAGGGCTTACGAATCCAAGAATGTTTTCGGTTTGCGGCAGTATTTCGGCAATACGTTCCACAATGCTGTCAATGTCGTTGTATCGCGAGAGTGTCGATTTGTTGTTGCTTATATCCGTGTTCTGGCAATAGACGCACTGCAGGTTGCAGTGCGAGAAAAACACGTTGCAGATGCCTCTGGTTCCGCAAAGTACAGGTTCTTCACCTTTGTGTATGCATATTGCCGCCACCGACGGCTGTTCGGGGCATCCGCAGAACCCCGTTTTGCCGTTGCTGCGGTCGGCACCGCATTCTCTTGGACACAACCTGCACTTTTGCAACATATAGTCTATTTGTTTGCCTGCATGTATTGCTCAAGCAGCCGCTGTACGTATTTCCCGAACACGTCGAATTCTATGTTCACCACGGTTCCGGGGCGGAAGTTGTGGAAATTGGTTACCTGATAAGTGTACGGAATAATGGCTACCGAGAACATTCCCTTTTCGGAATCCACTACGGTAAGGCTTGTGCCGTTTATCGATATGGAACCCTTGGGTACCGTGATGTTGTTTTTGGAAGAATCGTATTCGAAATAGAAACGCCAACTGCCGTTGTCGTCAACGACTTTGGTGCATGTTGCCGTCTGGTCCACGTGTCCCTGTACGATGTGTCCGTCGAAGCGGCCGTCCATGCGCATTGAACGTTCCACGTTCACTTCCGTGCCTACTTTCCATGTATTGAGGTTGGTTTTCAGCATGGTTTCGTCCATTGCCGTGACGATATACTGTTTTTTGGCTTTGTCGACCGAAACCACAGTGAGGCAGCAGCCGTCATGTGCCATGCTTTGGTCGATGGACAACTCATCGGCAAAATCCACTTCCAGTGTGAAATGGAAATTGGTCTTCTCTTGTTCTATTTTTACGACTTTTGCCGTTTTTTCAACTATACCTGTAAACATTATTCGCTTATTTTGAGTGGTTTATAAGTTTTGCTGGTAATATTCGAACATTTTCTGATACAGATGCAGGCGGTCTATGCCCCTCACGTTGTGTTCGTGATGCGGGTAAACGAAGTAGTCAACCTGTTTTCCTGCTTTTATGCAGGCTTCAATGAATTCCATCGAGTTCTGCCATACTACGGTCGGGTCTTCGGCTCCGTGGATTACGAGCAGTTTGCCTTCGAGGTTTTTGGCTTTGGCAATGAGGCTGTTGTTCGCATAACCTTCAGGGTTTTCCTGAGGCATATCCATGTAGCGTTCTCCGTACATTACTTCGTACAGGCTCCAGTCGATTACCGGACCGCCGGCACAGCCTACCTTGAATATTTCAGGATGTGCGAGTTTCATGGTGATGGTCATGAATCCGCCGAAGCTCCATCCCTCTACGCCCATGCGGTTTTCATCTACGTAGGGCAGCGATTTCAGGAATTTCACGCCTTCCATCTGGTCGGCCATCTCAACTTCGCCGAGATGGCGGTGCGTTACGCTTTCGAACTCGAAACCACGGTTGTCTGTTCCACGGTTGTCAACCGTAAAAACGACATATCCCTGCTGTGCAAGGAACATGAAGTAGAGGTTTGCTCCGCCTAGCCAGCTTTCGGTAACGAGTTGTGAATGAGGACCTCCGTAAACGTACACGAGGGTCGGGTGTTTTTTGCCGTCGTTGTAGTTCAGAGGTTTTATCAGGCGGTAGCAGAGGTCTGTTTTGCCGTCGGCTGCCTTTATCGTACCGAGTTCTATTTCCGGCATACGGTATTCTGCCAAAGGATTTTCTGCCGAATGGAGTTCGCCAAGTTCTTTGCCCTTGTCGGACAGAAGTACGGTGCGCAACGGGGTTTGGGTACTGCTGTAGTTGTCGATGAAAAGGTTGCCCTTTGCGTTTACGGCGACACTGTGTGTGCCGAGTGCTTTGGTAATGCGTGTTACGTTGCCCGATTTCACGTTTACCGAATAGGCTGCACGTTCCATCGGATTTTCTATGTTCGAGTAGAAATATATGTTTTCGCCTTTCTGGTCGGTACCTATGATGCTCTGGACTTCGTAATTGCCGGAGGTTACCTGTTTTACAAGAGAGCCGTCGTTGTTGTAGAGGTAGATGTGCTTGTAGCCGTCGCGGTAGCTGAGCCAGAGAAACTGTTGTGTCTTGCCGGGAAGGAAATAAAATCCGTCAACAGGTTCGGTGTAGCGTTCGTTGGTTTCCTCGAAGAGTACCTTTTCCAGTTCTCCCGTTTCCGCATTGTATTTTTCCATCCATGCGTGGTTCTGTTCGCGGTTTATCTTTGCGATGTATATGTGCTTTTCATCGGGGCTCCATGTGAGGTTGGTCAGGTAATTCTCGCGTTCGGCAACAGATGTGTCTTTGCGGGTATTGAGGTATATGGTGTTGCCTTTCAGGGTGTTGTAGATTCCTATCGTTACTTCGTGGCTTTTCATGCCGGCCATCGGGTATCTGAATGGTTCTGCCGTGGCTATGCGGGTTGCGGTGTTTACCTTGGGGTATTCGGTGACCATGCTTTCATCCATGCGGTAGAATGCAAGCATGTTGCCTTCGGGCGACCAGAACGTGCCTTTTTCGATGCCGAATTCCGAGCGGTGTACCGACTGCCCGTAAACTATGCCTTCGCCGCCTTCGCCGATGCAGGATACCTTGTCCAAACTGTTCACATACAGACTGTTGCCTATTGTGTACGCAATCTGATAGTGCTTGCGTTCTATGTCGATGTTCTGTGCATTCCCGTCGTAGGTGGCCAGTTTGGAAAGTGTCTTGGTTTTGGTGTTGTACAGGTAAATCACATTCTTTCTCACGAAAGTGAATTCCTTCTCGCTGGTGAAACGGATGTTCGGGAAATTTTTCAATTCGCTTTCATTCAATGAGATGAATGCCTTGTTCAGGTCGTCGAGTTTTACGGTTTCTTTTTGTGAAGACGAATTGCCGACATACAGTGCATTGTTGCGAACGCAGGCTATGTTGTTGGTTTTTCCCACAAACTGTACGCTGCGGATACGTGACGGATATAGTGTGCCATCCATCAACTGATTGGAATTCAATAATTTGTCCTGTGCCTGTACGGAAAAGACAAGCATGATGCCGAGTAAAAGAAAAAAATTACCTTTAGCCATGACTGTTTTTTATTTTCTTGTTTATCAATATTTTTTCCAGTTGCGGAAGCGGAGAGAGAATACTCCGAAGAAAGCTTCCTTGAAGATTTTCATGCTCATTTTCGATACGCCCAGCACTCTGTCTGTGAATATGATAGGTACTTCGGCTATTTTGAAGCCCAGACGCGTGGCTGTGTATTTCATTTCTATCTGGAATGCGTAACCGACGAATTTCACTTTTTCGAACTTCATCTTTTCGAGTACGCGGCGGGTGTAGCAAACGAATCCGGCCGTGGCATCGAAGACTTTCATGCGGGTTACCAGACGCACGTACGCTGAAGCGTAGTACGACATCAGGAGCCTCATTATGGGCCAGTTTACCACACTTATTTTCCCGTCGACGTAGCGGGAGCCTACGGCCACGTCGCCTTTGCCTGAGGCACAGGCTTCGTACAGACGTTCCAAGTCGTCGGGATTGTGCGAAAAATCGGCATCCATCTCGAAAACATACCCGTAGGTGCGTTCCAGTGCCCAACGGAATCCGTCCAAATAGGCCGTGCCTAATCCGAGTTTGCCTTTACGCTCTTTTATGAAAAGCCGTTCGGGAAATTCCTGCATCAGTTTCTTTACTATATCGGCCGTACCGTCGGGAGAATTGTCTTCTATTATCAGAATGTCGAACTCCTTCTGCAGAGAAAACACTTTTCTTATTATGTTTTCGATGTTCTCCTTTTCGTTGTAGGTGGGTATAATTACAATACTATCAGACATTTGCTTGCTTTTTTATGTAACAATGAATTTTTTATCGCCTTGATTTTGACCTGCAAAGATACGAAAAAAATATCGTTTTACGAAATAAAAAATCGTTTTTTTGCTTTGTACAGATTACAAGCCAAAATGCAACTACTTCTGCAAATGTAGTAAAAATTCTTGATAAGGCAGCCTATAACCGACTTTTTTCTCGGCCTTCGGTTCAGTTTGTATTGAGCTTCCCGAATCTCCTCATTGCAGTATTCCAAGCAGTGCCAGTCTCGGCATCTCTCTCTTTTCCTGTAAACGTAAACCGCTCATCATACGATGCACTCTGCTCATTCACAAAGTGTTCTCCAAAAGGCAAATACAGCAAATGCTGCACAGGCAAGCCACTGCCATCGGTTATCCAACTCGCACTGCCCAAGTGGTCAGAGTGGAAGAAGTAACCGGTTTCAGCGTCCTTTTCTTTGTCTGTGTATGCGGGGCGGGTGTTCATCTCATTGGGCGTTTTTTCGGTGCAAAGGTACGATTTTTTTTGATTTGTCAGATGAAAACGGAAAATTTTTTTCAATGCACGGGAAAAAACATTTTCCCCGTGATATTCTTTCATCAAAAGTTGCATTTCTTATTGGAAAGCAAGTCGTGGCGGAATCGTTTCCGGCTTTCTCATCATCAGGTTGAACGCAAGACACTCGTTTGGGGAGAATTTTGCCGGATTTTCCAAAATGCCACAACGTAAAAAATGTCAGAACAGCCAGCCGAAGAAATTTTGCAGCTGTTGCCAGTAGCTTGTGAAAAAGTGCTTGAATGCGAGAAACACGTTCTGTTCCGGCAGCAGTGCGAAAAATGTGATGCAGAGGTTGACCACTTGGAATACTATTATGTACCAGTATGAAAAAATGTAATGGAACTGGTTTATGTCGGTCTGGACAGGTGACATCTGGCTTATGAAGCACACGAGATAGAACGCTGTGGAAAATCCGATAAGCAGGTCGGGCACCCATAGGAATTCGGGACGTACTATAACTCTGAAAACAAGCAGCACGTAAGTGAAAAACGGCAGGCAGTAGGGAGCGAGCGATACGCATACTTTCGAAATGTTCCCGCCGCGTTCGTGCCATACTGCACCTTCACCCGAAGATTTTACTTGAAACGACTCTATTCTCTGGAAAAACATCAGCCCGACTACCGTGTGGTTGAGCTCGTGCGAAAAAGTGCGGAAGAACTCGGCATTTTTGCCTGCAAAGCGGTTGAGGATGAAGAATGCGATGAACCCGACACCAAGCCAGATGAAGTTTGCCAAGTTGCTCCACACGGCACCGATGCGGCATTCGCTCAGTACGAGAGGTGTGAATGCAATCAGAAACAGATACCAGAAAAAATAGGCTGTCTTGCTCAATTTTTTGAAAATTCTAGTTTTTTGGAAACGGCATCCACCGTGTTTTTCAGCAACCGTTGAAGTTCAGGGTCAAGATTGTTGTCGGTGCAGAATCCCGACAGTTGGGTTTTTATGTTGCGGACACTTGGATTTTTAAGCAACAGAGGTTTTTCCTTATTCCTGTAAAAACGCATTTCGGTCAGAGCCAGAGCGGTATTTACCTCATCTATGGTTCCGACACATTCGAAGGGCTTGGTTTCGCTCAGACCGGTAAGTTCATTGAAAAAGGTTTGCATGCCGCTGTCGTCCAGCAGGTCCTTGCTGAAAATTTCTTTCATCGTTTCCGGGTCAATGAAGGGCGAGAGGATGATGTATGCGAACAGACATTTGGGGCAGTTTCCGCACCAGATGTTTTGCTTGCTTCCTGCGTTGCAGCTGCGGAACACTCCGAAATACTGCGGATTCTGTGCAAAAAGCATGGCTATCTGCAGTTCGCTGAGTGGTCTCAGGAAACTGAAATAGTTGAAATCGGGCGAGATGAAACGTGCAACGTAGCTGCGGAAATCGTTTTCGAATTCCATGCTTTTAGAGTACTGGTGGTTCACTCCTGTACCTATGACGGTGGCCTCGTTGGCACTGTTTTCGTTCGACAGGGCTATGTTGCGGCGACCTGTGAGTGCCGATACCAGAATGGTGTAGAAGGCAAGCATGGCCGAAAAGGGAGTATGCCCGTTAAGGAATCCCCGTTCGTTGAGTTTCAGTAAATTAGTGTCGATGGTACGCAGGATTTCCACGAAATCATCGGCCGAAAAGCCGGCTTTTCCGGCACATTGCACCGTGGCTCCACGGGGGTTCATTATCACTGGTCGGATGTCGTATCCACCGCTGCGGAGTACTTCCAGAGTTACAACCGAATCCTTGCCTCCGCCAATGGGTACAAGGTACTTGTCTTCGAGTCCGAAACTGCATGGCTGCAATGCTTCTTTGCTTTCGCACACGATATCCATGAAATCAGTCTGGTTTGCACGAATGCCGTTGCGGTAGAAGAATTCACCCAAACCGTTGAAATACAGTTTTTTCCAAAAACTTATCTGCTCTTCGGTAAGTTTGAAAGGCTTTATCGTAACCTTTGGCGAACATACGCATTTCCAATAACTTACAAGTTCTGCCATTCCTGCGTGAAACACGAGCAGGTTATATTCTTTTGTCGATAATTTGTTGAAATTCAGAAAAATACGCTTGGGAATTCTGGTACATGGCTCAAAATGGATGTCTCCTGCCGAAAACTTGAATTTCATCGTAAATTCATCGTTTTCAACGGAATAAGAAAATGAGTCGAAGCTGAATTCCGGGTATTCCTGCCGCAGGGCATTGTATTTCGGTTGGTTTTCCATCTTGCTGATGTGTTTTGGTAAAAAAAAAGGGTATCCGAAGGGACACCCTTTCTGTATTTCTGCTTCGTTTTTATTTCAGACTGAAGTTTGTCTTTCCGATTTCGTGGCTGTTGGCGTATATTGTAGCGGTGTAAGCACCTGTCGGAAGTACTGTGTTTTCGGCCTTTTTCCAGTTGATGGCGAAAGCGCGTGTCTGTCCGTAGAATTCAACGTCCTGACTTGCAGTGTATTGCATGTCGGTGCCTTCGAGATTGAAAGTTTGGGTTTCTCCGTTGGTGATAAGGTTGCTGCCTTTGGCAATGCGTACGTATATGGTGATTGTACCGGGTTCTACGACATTGTTGGCCATGAGTTTGCCGGCTACGCGGATGCGTTGAACGCTCGATGCCTTGTCGGTGGCTTTGAAACTGTTGCCGCAGCATTTTTTCTTTTCGGGAGTTGCAGTTACGTCGCTTGTAACGAGTATGCTTGCAAGCTGGACTTTTCTGTTGAGTTCGCTGTTTTCTTCGTTCAGTTTCTGAACATTGTTGTTGGCTGTTTCAACTTCTTCCTTGATTTGCTGGTTTTCGGCCCTGAGTTCTTCGTTTTCGGCTTTCAAACGTTCGATTTCGGCTTTGAGTTCGTCTATCTGGCTCTGCAGTTCCTTTATTTTTTTGTTCTTGCTGTAGTTGCTGCCGCCGTTGCTGTTGAGGCTTTTGCGTATTTGTTCTGCCTGTGCGTTGATAACGCTGTCTTTTTGGACAATTTCATCGGCATACTGTGCGTTCTGTGCCTTGAAAGCATTGTAGTCGGCCATTGTTTTATCCAGATTTTCTTGAAGTTCCAGATTTTCCTTTTCAAGTTCTTTCATTTTTTGCGAGTCGCCGCACGATTGCATTCCTGCCATCATTATCGTTGCAGAAACCAACGCTACCATAAATTTTTTTGTATTCATCATCTTTTTTAGTTATTTTTTTGTTCTATTTGAATTTTTATTTCTATTTTTGCAAAAAGATTTGCAAAGATACTAATTTTTTCAATATGAAAGTAAATTTTGTTCGAGATTTGTTTGATATTTTTTTTCCGAAAAGCTGCTGTTGTTGTGGAAAAGTTCTGTTAAGTACTGAAAATCAAATGTGTACGGATTGCATTCTGGGCTTGCCATTAACAGACTACAGTTCAAAACTTGATAATCCTGTCGAAAAGGTTTTTTGGGGGAGAGTTCAGGTTGAAGCCGCTACGGCGCTGCTTTCGTTTTCGAAAAAGGGGAGTGTCCAGAAAATCCTGCACAGCATAAAATACAAGGACAACAAGGAAATGGCCGTCTTTATGGGGCGGCAGTTGGGTATGGCTCTTGCCGAATCGCACCGCTTCGACGACGTGGATTATCTCGTGCCTGTACCTCTGCACCCGAAGAAGTTCAAAAAACGCGGTTACAACCAGAGTGAAGAAATTGCCAAAGGCGTGGCTGTCCACTTCCCGAAAACGCTGTGTACCGACATTCTGGTGCGTACCGAATTCACTCAGACTCAGACAAAGAAATCACGATTCAGCCGCTGGGAAAACGTGAACAATAAATTTACCCTTGCCGACAGCTCTTTTTTCGAAGGCAAGCACGTGCTCATAATCGACGACGTGATAACCACCGGTGCTACTTTGGAATCGTGTGCCAATGCGGTTTTCCAGACACAGAACGTAAAAATCAGCATTGCCGGTCTGGCTTTTGCTGGCCATTGACAATAAAAACGCCGGAACTCCGTTATTTTCAGGTATCTTTCGTGGTATGAGGAATATAGTAAGAAAAATATTGTTTGCCGTTTGGGCAGTCGGTATGTTGCCGGTCAGCGTTGCCGGTCAGCAGGTTGCATCCGATTCGGTGCAGTCGCCTTTCGATTGGCATTTGAAACTGGGTACAGAGTTCTTGTCTTTCAACCGGCACAGCGAAGTGTTGACGTTTGTGGCACCGTCGTTTTCTTTCAAGGTTTCTCCAAAAATCCGCATAAATGCAGGTTTTTCCTATCTTTCCGATTTCAGCGGCCTGAACCCCATGACTCCTGATTTGGCTCCACGCCGCAGGGGTACGCAGGCTTGTTCGCTCTATGCTCAGGCAGAGTACCTCAAAAATGACCGTTTTTGGTTTCGCGGCACGATGTTCTATTCCGGCGGAAATATTGGATTTCTAAACAGGTTTTCACCGAAAACCATGCAGAACAACCTGTGTGTTTATGGTGCTTCCGCAGATTTCGGTTTCAGAATCTTCGACGATGCTTCTGTAAGAGTACGCTTCTCGTTTATCCGTGACGAAAGAGGAACCTTGCCGCCGTTTTTTGCCGACTATATGATGTTCCGCAACAGCTACAGCCCGGCTTTCGATTTCGACATTTTTGCCGATCCCTACGCTTTCCCAATGGGATTTTGAAAGGTCTGACCCGTGTATTCCAGTATTTTTTCCAGTATGAACTCTGCTGCTTTTCCGTTGCCGAAAATCGGCGGGAAATCGCATTCTCTTGCAGTCAGGGTTTCGAATGCTGAAATGATTCTTCCGTAGTCGGCGTCAGCGACAATGCCCGCACGCTGTTCCACTATTTCAACCCATTCGGTTTCGGGACGCATTATCACGCAGGGTTTTCTGAAGTAATAGGCTTCCTTCTGCACACCGCCGGAGTCGGTAAGTATTATTCGTGCATTTTGTTCAAGCGCTGTCATCTCCAGAAATGATGCCGGCGGAATGGTTTTTATGGAGGATTTTTGGAGTCTTTCGTAAATGCTTCTTTCAAGGTTTTGCGGCAGGAGCTTTGCTGTGCGGGGATGCAAAGGCAGCACAACCTGATGGTTTTCGGCAATGTGGAGCAATGCCGAGAATATGGAGGTAAGACGTTCTGGATTGTCGGTGTTGTTGTCGCGGTGAATGGTCGCCAGAACGTATTCTCCGGATTTCAGGCCGTTGTCTGAAATGACGGTGGTTTTGTCGTTGGCCATTTCTGCAAAATACAGGCTGTTGTCGTACATTATGTCACCAGAGTTGTAAATGTTGCGTTTCCTGCCGTTGGCAAAAGTGGCTTTACTTGTCATGAAGCCTTCGTTTCCGAGGTTGTTCATTCCGGTTTCGGTTGGTACGAAAAGCAGGCTTGAGAGCTGGTCACAGACTATGCGGTTCTGTTCTTCCGGCATGGTCATGTTGAAGGAACGCAATCCTGCTTCTATGTGAATCACTGGAACGTGAATTTTTGCCGCAGCCACTGCTCCGGCAAGTGTCGAATTTGTGTCGCCATACACGACGAGTGCATCGAAATTCTCGTTTTTCAGAACCTGTTCTATGCCTGCAATCATCTTTGCAGTCTGTTCGCCGTGGCTTCCGGAACCGACATGCAGGTTATAGTCCGGCATTGGAATGCCCAGCTCGTCGAAAAATACCTGCGACATGTTGTTGTCGTAGTGCTGGCCGGTGTGCAGTATCTTTTCGCAGATTTCGTTGCTGAATCTGGTTTTTATAGCTCTTGAAAGTGCGGCGGCTTTTATTATCTGAGGACGTGCTCCGATTATTGTAAGTATCTTTATCATAAATGGTTATAGTTTTCGAATTAAAAAATATTTTATCACATTCTTGGCATTTTGCAGCAGAAGTTCTTTCAGCCATGCAAAAAAGCCGCTGTTCCAGCGTTGGGGATGGGTGGTCATCATTACATGCTGTGGAAACGTGCCGTCTTTTATGGCTTCAATTATCTGGCCGGTTGTTCTGTATGACTGGCTGAAGGTTGTCTCTACCTTGTCGCGTACACTGAACTTTGCTCCGTCCCATCGGCGTCCGGTATCGGTAATGTAGAAGATTTTGTTGAAATCCACGTCGAAATAGGGTTCGCCGATGATGCCGTAGTTGTGGTAGTCGTATGTTTTCCAGAGATTTCTGCCATCGTATTTGGAACGTGGCGACCCGTGCATGCATATTGTCTTTACCGGATAAAACGTGCGGAAATATTCCAGTTGCCCAGCAAAGTGTCCGATGGCCTTTTCTGCATCTCCGTTGCAGATGGTCATGTCTTCGTAGTGGTAGCCTATTTCGTGTCCCAGACCGGCAATTGCCTGTATTACCTGAGGTCTGTTGCTCTGTGGCACTGTCCGGAAATAATAGCTGGCCTGCATGGACATGCTGTTTTCTATCTTGGCTGTAGTCAGCGAATTCGGAGCTTTCAGATCCACATCGTGCCGGAGTATTACGAATTTTTCGGGCAACGATTCTTTTTCTTTGCAGAATTTTTCGAACGGAATGGCCTTGTAACCGGCATCTTTCAGTGCCTGAAGCAGTTCTGTGTATTTCTTTACTGTGAAATCCATGGTCTTTTTCTGAAAAATTATTACATGTTTTCAAGCTTTTCCGAAAGCTCTTCCCATTTCACCATTGCCTCGTCAAGTTTCTGTTTCAAACTTTCGTATTTCGTGTAGAAATCAGGGTTGGAGACGACAATTCCGGGTTGTTCGGCAAGTTGTCTGTCCTTTTCTGAAATTTCGTTTTCCAAAAGGTTTATTTCTTCTTCGGTTTTTGTTATTGCATTACGTATTTTCCGCAGTTCACGTTCCCTTTCTTTCGATTGTTCGTAATTTATCTTGTTTTGCGAAACGGTATTGTCGCTGTCGGTTCCGGAGGTCTTTCTCACGGCTTCGAGTTCTTTCAGAGTTTCAATTTTCCTGTGTTCCAGAAATTCGTATATGTCCCCCTTGAATTCGTGAATCTGTCTGTCGCGAAATTCGTATATCGTGTCGGTGAGACCTTCCAGAAAATCACGGTCGTGCGATACTACCACCAGAGTGCCAGTGTATTGCAGGAGTGCGTTCTTGAGCACATCTTTCGAACTCATGTCCAGATGGTTGGTTGGTTCGTCGAGAACCAGCAGGTTTGTCGGCGTTAGCAGAAGTTTTGCAAGTGCGAGTCGGGCTTTTTCGCCGCCTGACAGCACTTTCACTTTCTTGTCGATGTCTTCGTCGCTGAAAAGGAATTCGCCGAGTATTTTGCGCATTTTCGGGCGTATGTCGCCAACTGCAATGCGGTCAATGGTTTCGAATACTGTGGCTTCGCCGTCGAGCAGTGCTGCCTGATTCTGTGCGAAATATCCTATTGTCACCTGATGGCCGGGTTTGTAAATTCCGCTGTAGTCGGTTATTTCTCCTACAATTATTTTTGCCAGAGTCGATTTCCCTTCCCCGTTCCGGCCGACAAAGGCTGTCTTGCTGCCTTTCAGAATTGTCAGGTCTATATTGCCGAGTATGTTTTTTTCTCCGTATGATTTGCACAGTCCGTGCATCTCCACTACTATTTTTCCAGAATGGGGTGCCGGAGGAAACTGGAAGCGTATGCTTTCGGTGCTCACTTCGTCCAGAGTTATCAGTTCCATTTTTTCGAGCTGTTTCACCCGCGACTGTACCTGTTTGGCTTTTGTGGCTTTGTAGCGGAAGCGTTCAATGAAATTCTGAATCTGTAGTATTTCTTTCTGCTGGTTGTTCATGGCAGAGAGTTGTGAAGCCCGTCGTTCCTGCATCAGCTTCAGGTAGCCGGAATACGATGCGTTGTAATCATATATTTTCCCGGCGGTGATTTCTATGGTGCGGTTGGTGATGTTGTCGAGGAAGGTCCTGTCGTGTGAAACGAGCATTACGCTGCCTTTGTAACCAGCAAGGTAATTCTCGAGCCATTGTATGGATTCTATGTCGAGGTGGTTGGTGGGTTCATCGAGAAGTATGGAATCAGGGTGTTTGAGAAGTATTTTGGCCAGTTCCACGCGCATCTGCCATCCGCTGCTGAACTCGGTTATCATGCGTCCGAAGTCGCTGTGCTTGAATCCGAGTCCGAGAAGCACTTTCTCCGCCATTTCCCGTCGGTTGTTGCCACCGAGTATAGACAGCTGTTCCATGCATTCGTTGTGCCTATTCAGAAGATGTTCGTATTCAGGGCTTTCGTAGTCGGTGCGGTTGGAAATCTCTTGCGTGAGGTTTTCTATGTGTTTTTCCAGCTCGTCTATTTGGGAGAAAGCTGTAAGTGTTTCGTCAAGCACCGACATGGTTCCGTTCGGAATCATTTCCTGAGGAAGGTACCCGACAGTTTGGTCTTTTGCAATGACAACGGTTCCGGTTTCCGGAGTCTGCCAGCCGGCAATGATTTTCAGAAGGGTGGATTTGCCGGCTCCGTTTTTGCCAACGAGTCCTATGCGGTCACGGTCACCGACGTTGAAGGTGACGTCGCTGAAGAGATTCGTGCCAGTAAACTGCACGGAAAGGTTGTTTATTGCAATCATTTACTGCTTGTTGTGGAACAAAAAAGAGCTATTAAAATAGCTCTTTTTTTGTATGAAAAATTGTCAGCTAAAATTAATCCAACTGGAACAAAACCGGCAAGTTGTACTGAACACGTACCGTTTTGCCACGCTGTTTGCCAGGTTTCCATTTAGGCATTCCCTTAACGACGCGGACTGCCTCGTCGCCGCAACCGCCTCCGATTTCACGGAGAACTCTCGGGTTGGCAATGGATCCGTCACGTTCAACAACGAAGGTTACGAAAACTCTGCCTGTGATGTTCTGCTGTCTTGCCATTTCCGGATAGTTGATGTTCTTTTCCAGATATTGGTACAAAGCTGTCTCACCGCCGGGAAATTCAGGCTGGTTTTCAACGGCAACGAAAATTTCGTGACTTTCTTCTTCTTTTTCTTCTTCTATCGGTGCGACAACGACTTCACCGTTGGTAACGTCCTTTGCATCAGCATCAACCGGAATAAACTCGTTTTCAATGACTTTGTTGTCATCAACGACCTTCAGGTCTGTTGTAACGGGTTCGGGTTCGGGTTCGGGTTCCGGTGGTGTCTCTTCCTTGGTTATCTGGATTTCGATATCATCAATTACGGCTTCTCCAGTGTGTTCTACAACAATATCGCTCTTGTCGTAACTCTTAATATTGAAAGCCACCAATACTATTAACAGGATAATGACCAAACCTATCTCCAAAAACAAACCTTTCTTTTTTTCAAGGTCGGCTTTCTCTGATTTTTTTGTTTCCATATTATTGATCTTTAAATGTTTATACTACTTTTTGGCGAAATTCTATCCATGATTTCGTGTTGCTAAAATACTATTTTTTTTTCAATTTTCCGTTTTTTTTTCAATTATTTTGTGTTTTTTTGTATAAAAAACTGGTAATCAGTGTTTTATTCTTTGAATTTTATTCTCAGTATTTTTTTTGTCTTCGGAGTGACCTTGAATGTGTCGTCCATCCTTATTCCTACAATCCATATTATATGATTGTCGGCGTTGCACAGGATCCATTTCCGTTCTTTTTCGAAGCGAGAAAGGTGCAGGTCTTTGAAGAAATCGCTTACTTTGCGGCATCCTTTCATTCCGAATGGCTGGAACCGGTCGCCGGCTTGCCATTTCCGGAGCTTGAGCGGATATTGTATTTTTTCCGCGTCAACGGTTATTTCGTTCGGAGAGGTTTTTGTATTCTGGCTCGCGGAGTTTTCGGATTTGCTGATAATCAGACAAATGGGAATTTCCGTGCACTCGGTGTCTTCGTTTATCGGAAATTCACGGGATTCGCTCTCTTCATTTGGCTTTATGATTATATCACTGCGGTCCAGCAGCAGGGTGTGGGTTCCGGTATGGAACAGCTTTCCGGGAGTGCCGTTCATTATTTGCAGTATGTTTTCTGCCGTGCTGGCGTTGAATCCGAATGGTTTCAGCATCTCGAAAAGGTAAGTGCGGGGATTGTCAAGTTCCTCTATTTTGTTTTTCGGTATAATAACCTTGTCGCCGGAGTACTGCAGTATCTGCTGTTGTTTTTCCCTTACGGAATTTTTGTATATAGCTTCCACATCGGCAAGGTGTTCTATATTCTGTTGCATGGTCCGTTCGAAAGCGGGGGAGATTTCTTTCAGAAGTGGAACGAGGGTGTGTCGTATCCTGTTGCGGAGGAACGTGGTGTCGTTGTTGGTGCAGTCTTCGCAGAAATCAATTCCGTTTTCGAGTGCAAAACCGAGAATTTCACTTCTTGTGAATGGGAGCAGCGGGCGGATTATGTTGCCGTTTTTGGGACGTATGCCGTGCAATCCGGTAATTCCGGTTCCCCGCAAGAGGTTTATGAAGAATGTTTCTATGGAATCGTTGCAGTGATGTGCGGTGGCAATGTATATGTATGATGATTTCTGCCGTATTTCTTCAAAGAATCCGTAGCGAAGTTTGCGGGCGGCTTCCTCAATGGAAAGGTGGTTTTCTTTTGCGAAAGATGTTGTCTCGAATGTCGTGAGGTGCAGAGCAACATGGTATTTCGCCGCCAGATTTTCAACGAAATTCTGGTCGCGGAGAGAGTCGGCTCCGCGGAGTTGGAAATTGCAATGGGCAATTCCGAAGTTGAGTCCTGCCCGGTGGAAAAGTTCGGCCAGTACGGTGGAGTCCACGCCTCCGCTCACGGTGAGAAGTATTTTGTCACCGTTGCCGAACAATTGTTCTTGCGCAATATGCTCGGCAAATTTTTGCGGAAGGTCGCTGTGGAGAAGGTCTTCGTTCATGGTTCCCAAAAAAGGAAAGAAGGTTTTTCAAAACCTTCTTTCGCAATGTTTTTAATTTCTGCGGATCATTTTTCTCATCAGGCGTTTTTCACCGATTTCTATTCCATAGAAGTACGTTCCGGCCGAAAGGTTGTTGCCGTCGAAGGATATTGTATGTTTGCCTTGTGCATAAGAGTCTTGGTGTTCGTAAACCATTTCACCGAGAGAATTTATCACGAAGAAACGTACGTTGTTGCTTTCCGGCAGGTAGAAGTCGATGTCGGTTTTTCCGTTGAACGGATTTGGACAGTTCTGTTCGAGGGTGAGTTTGTCGGCAGTAAGTGCAGGAAGACCTACATAGTTCCGGCGTTCCACATAGCTTGTCTGGTCGTTGGTAGGATCAGTATCGTAGGCTATTTCCACCTTGCCGGTGCCGGTGTAGGTGTGGCTGCTGTTCTTTGGTATCATGGTTCTTGCTTCAACATTGTATGTCTGTCCGGGATAGAACGGGTCGTTGCGTGTGCCGGTGACCGTGGTTCCGTTTACAGTTACGCTGATGTTGACAGGAGTGGAAGTTATGAGGTTCCCTGTGTTTTCTACGTTGAGGAACACTCGGCACGATTCTGTCTCGTTCTCTTCAACTAAAACGACTACGGCTTTCAGGTCGGTGTATGTGGTGCCGAACGATTCGGTGGTATCGTTGCCCTGATTGTTGTCTCCTGAAGCCGTGAGGAATGCTTTTACGACTGAATATGGAGCGGGACGTTTGGGAAGTTGTGCGTTGAAGATGTGGTATCCACGAGATAGTGCAGGAATTATGTTAGTGCAGGTTTCGGTCACCAGAGTGGACGTGTCGTTGTCGAAATAGTATGAAACCTCGAAGTTTTCGGCTCTGCGAGAACCGAGGTTGTCGATGGCAAGTTCTACGGTAATGTAGTTGTGGTCGTATTCGCAAAGCACTATTTCGGCTGCTGAAAGGTCAACCAGATCAAGTGCCGAACTTATGTGAAGGGTGAGTGTGTCGTTGTAGAGGTAGTCATCGTTGGGGAGTTCGGTGTATATGTGCAGTACGGCGTTGCCGAGAGGTGCCACAATCTTGGTGTTGAATGTATAGTTGAAGCTTTCGAGCGATTGAAGTGGATGACCGATAATGGTGTTGAAGTTGATGGTTTCGGTATAGAGTCTGTTGTTGAAACTGAACGAAATAGGCATACTGCTTATTTCTGTTCCGCCGAAGTTTTTCAGCCGCACTGCAATCTGTAGGCTGTCGCCAGTAACCACGCGTTCGTTTGGCGACAATATGCTTACCAGACCTGCGTCGTTCTGCAACGGTATGAGTCCGAATTCGGAGCATGTGGAGTCGTTGCTGGAATAAATGTCGTCTTCGATTATGGTGTATGCACAGATGGTGAACGTGTCGGGCATTGTCCGTTGTACGATAAACGGTGAGGAACTGAAGTTTACTATTGCCATTCCGTCGGGAGGCAGTGTCCCCGTCCACATTTTTTTCTTGGGCAGTGCCGATCCTTCAGGGTGATAAGCAACTTCAAACGAAGTCAGTGTATCGTATCCGAAGTTTCGTACAAATATTCTCGGTCCTACGGTTTGACCGAACCGTGGCTGACCGTTTCCGAGTGCAATGTTTACTACACCGGCATCGACTGCACGTTTGGCACGGCCTATTTCAAGGTCATCGATGGCACATCCGTCAAGAGTCCTTGCACTAGTTTTGGCAGAGAATACGAATCTCAGTTGTACTTCCTGTGAAAAGTCGTTGCTGACGCGTGAAAGCGGGAACTGGTACATTGTGTACGGGTGCGAATCGCTGAATCCGTTATCCGTAGAATACCATGGCAATGTATCGTTCTGGCTACCAAATTTAATCCATTTTCCGATGTAGTTCTTGTATTCCATGTGCATGTAGCTACCACGGACGAAATCGGCTGCAAGGTAGAACCTTATGGTGTCGGGTTTTATCTGTGAAATGTTTATGATAGGAGTGTACAGGTAACTCTTGTTGCCGAAGCCGTAAACATCAATAGGTGAAACTGAATCGGTAACCCATGCCAATGTTCCGCTTACGGTTCCGGCGAATTCTGACTTGTTTGGAGTGGCTCTTTGCCAGAGGTTCTGGTTGTAGTAGTTGGTTCCGCGTGGTGCAAACAGCATGTCGCTGGCTTCGAAGTCGTCAAAGTAGTTCAAGGTAATTATGTGGAAGCGATGGAACAGGTATTCTGTGCCGTTGTTGGTGTTGTCTTGGTCGCCTTGTACTATGACTTGAGCGTTGAAACGGGTGGTCCCTTCCACGAAAGTGTAGGCAGGCAATGTTACTGTCGTGAATTTTCCCGGTAACAGAGAACCTGTCCACTGGTAGTAGTTGCGGTAGATGCTGGTGTCGTTTATGAATGAATAAGCAACGTTTATGGTGTCTATATCGGTGTTGCCGAGGTTTCCGAGTTTCAACTGTATGTTTCGTGTCGGGTTAGAGGCATCGATAATGGCATCTTCGGGCGAAAGTATGCGTATTATTGCCGCATCGGTGTCGGGACGTTCGGTTATGTTTATCATGTAATCCTGAACTTCGCCAAATTCTATGTTTGTCGGGCAAGCTGGAGATGCGGCCGTTCCACCTTCTTCCAGTATTATTCTCATCCTCGAATGACCGAGCAGGGCAGTTTGCGGAACCGTAAGGAATTTGTGAACTTTCTTGCGTGCCCTTATTGTGTCGGTTACGATGCGTTCGGTATTTTCGAAAACACCGTTTCTGTTCCAGTCGACAAATACGGTGAATTTGCCTTTGGTAGTAGTATCGTTGGCATTGTCAAAGTTTTCTGCTGTGATGAACAAGGTGTCTCTCATTCCGCGGTGCATGACAATCGGATCCATCATCGGGTTGTCAAAATTGGTCAGATTTACGTATTTTCTTCCGAGCGGAGGCATAGGATTGTCCATTTGTCCGATGGTGACGCGTGAAATGTCGAGGCCGGAAGTGTCCTTTACCACAGGATTGCAGTATGTAGCTTCGGGTATGGGTGTAACCTGTATCTTGAAGGTGTCGTTTACCCTTGTCATTTCATTTGTCAGGTCAGTCCATACTATGATTTCGTATGTCCAGTTCTGGAGGTTGGGGAACTGTGGCAGAGTATTGAATTTGTAAAGTATTTCACCTTGAGAAGGAATGGGGGCGGGGCAGAGTTCCGAAACGGTCTGTACGGTGGTGCCGTTGGTCGTTTCACGTATCAGGTATTTTACAGGAGTGTTGGTGAGATTCTGGCTTCCGTAGTTTTTAATTTTTACCTTGACGGTATCTTCGGCCATATAGACCTTGGCTATCGGTTCCGTTATGTCGGAGATTGCTGCGTCGTATGGTAACGGGTTGTTTACAAATACATGAATAGGTGCATAATAGCTCGTGCATCCGGTGGAGCTTACCGAGGAAAGATAGAATGTCGTATCGCGGTATAGCAGATTCGGGTGGCTGTACGTGGTTGAAGCTATGTACGAAGCCGGTGCATGGAACGGGGAGGATACAGAGTCCTTGGACCAGCGTATCGGACGGTTCTGTGTCTGCAGGGCGTTGAGCGTTGCCCATGTCGCGTACGGTATTGTAACGTCTGTGGCAATTGGAGTTGTCGGGGTGTGTTTCGATGTTACGGTTACAGCGGCAGTGGTGTCATTCATGTCTTTGAGGTCGTTTTGCAGTTTTACCCACGAGCGTACCGAAAGCTGTACATCCATCAGGGTGTCCCATGGATAGAGGTCGGCATTTTGACTGAAGGTCAGCTGCTGCGTTCCGTTTACGGCAAGTTGCTGCGATAAGTTTACCGTGTCACGTGATACTATCGGAATGTTTCGCAGACTGATGCCTTGCGTGAGCAGTGTCACTTCGTATCCGATTTCCATGCTCAAAGATGTCGGAATAGGTTTCCGGCCTACATTCTTCAGGTTTATTTTTATCGGAGTATTCTGCATCCGGCAAGCCGATGTGGTAACGGTTGTTGAGGTTGCCTGCAAATCGAAGGCTGGATAAATTTTGAAGGCGCCCAAGCGACAGTTGTTGGTGGAGTCCTCATCTCCTGTCATTGATAGACAGACTTTTACATACTGTGTGTCAATCATTCCCAAAGGCATGTCGATATATGCAGTATCGTTAGTGTACTGGCTTCTTGGTATTTTCGATATCGTCCGGTCGGTGCTTCTGAGAGATGGTTGGCCGTCTATCTCGGCATGCCATGTTATGTTGTATGCAGTGTCGGTTCCGTTGTTGTAAAAACGTGCAATAACCATGAGCCGGTCTGTTTCCACTGGCGTACTTGAAAGTATCGGGTAGATGATGTCGTCAACCGATACGTCATGGTTCAGGTGTGGTATTTCGTGTGCACCTACACATGGTTTAGGATTCTGCGGACGGGTATTTCCGTCAATGTCGGTCGTTATTTCGTTGGTGTATTGCCCTGTTTCCACCAGAGTGGAGTATGCAAGGTGGAGATCGTTGTCAGAGATGAAATAAGGTATCTGGCTGAACGAATATCCGTCCATGGAATTGAAATTCTGCAAAGCCGCAAGATTGCTTCGGTCGCCTGTCCAATAAGCCAGTTTGTTGCCGGTGGTGTAGTAGTCGTTGTAGTTCGACGAAGCTACGCTTTGGAGTGAATCAATGTGGTATGTGTATCCCTTGCCGAAGTTTGCAAAGATGTTGTTCATTGTCTTGATGTTGGAGCAAGATGCTATTTCTACCGAACGTGTCGAGGTGGCACTGTTGCCGGATTTCACCTGTATGGTGTTGTAGTAGATGTTGATGTAGCGGGAGTTGTCAATATAAAGACCTGCAGAGGTGTTTGTATTGTTTGCATTGCCGCCGTATACGGAAATCATGTTGTTGTAGAAACGTACCGGGAATTCCGAAGTTCCGCGAGCCGAGAGTATCTTTATGCCTTGTTTTAGTCCGTCGCCTGCGCCGGCAAGTACGACCATGTTCCGTTGGATGTCGAAATCACCGTCGTAGTTGTTTACGAAAATACCGGTTTGCAAAGTGTTTACTGTCCTTGAAGAATGAACAATATTGTGTGTTATGTTCAGATTGTCAATATTTTGCAGAGAAACACCTCCTTCGTAGAAATTGCGGAATCTGTTTTCAAAGATATTTAGGTTGCTCATTGCTCCCGAACCGAGTACGTTGGATAGTGCGTAGTATCCGCCGTAGGTCGCGTTGCCGGTAAAGTTCAGGTTTTGAATGTTCCCGTCAAGCGATATTGCAGAGGCCAAGGCTGAATTTATGTGTCCGGCTACGGCAATGCTGTCGCTGGTGAACGTAAGGTCATGCGAATTGATTATGACCAGAGCGTCGGCATAGCTGCTCGAATCGGAAGCTATTGTTATTCCTTCGAAGGTTATGTCGCCGACATTGTCGAATTTTACCACGTAATTGTTTGCGGCATTCGGGAAGAATCTTATTATCACGTCGTCCGGATTACCCGTCGAAGATGTGAAGCGTATTGGAGAATTGCTGTTCAGACCGGGTACGCCGGTGATATTGATCTGTTCCTTGTAAGTTCCCGGTAATGCAACGAGCGTTACGGTGTCGCAAATACCGCAGGATTTCAGAGCATTTACCGCTTGCGTGAAGTTTGCGAAGTATCCGCTGTTGCCTATGGTTCTCGGTGTCTTGTCGAAACAGAAACGCATGCAGTCTTGCATTGTGTCGTTGGACGGATAAGTGTCACCGGTGCATGCGACGATTGCATTTATGCAGTGTTCTCCCGGACCGAAAATGTGGCTTCCCGCAGTGATGTGTGCTGTGTCGAGCGAATGGAGAGTGCCGTACCATGTTAAACTGCGGGTGCTGTCACCGTCGATGTCCCATTGTATTTTCACGCTGTCGATGTCCTGTGTTCCGTAGTTCTTAAGTATGAAATCTACCGGCTGTACTGTTCCTGAAAGATTTCCGCTTGGCATGAGGCTTGAAACTCCCAGCAGCGAAGCATCTGTATTCGGAGCGCCTATTACGTTTACATAAATTGGGCGTTGTTTCCCTTCGCAGTTGTAGGTCACGTATCCGAATTTCATGTCGGGACGGTGAGTACTTCTTCCGCTTACCGAAGTTGCTGTACTTTGGTTTGTGGTTGAACTGTGGGTGTACATTACTGTATTGTCTTCGGTGGTAGTATATACTACGCTTGCACTTGAAGCAGGAGACTGGACAGTGTAGCATATTTGTATCACGAGGTTCGATACTCCGTCCCAGCGGTATGGCGTGTCGAATTTATGTTCTACCCAGCCTTTACGGGCATTGCTTATGACAAGGTTGTTGCGAGTGTAAACGGTGCTTACGGGCTGCCATGTGTTGGCCGAAGAGAATGAAGTCTCATTGGTGGTTCCAATGGAAATGGTGTATTCCGAGAATGTGGTGCTGCCTGTCAGTGTGCGAACTGTGTCCAGATGGAATGCGAGGCTTGCCAGTGGCTCATTGTTGTAACCGAGCGACTGAAGTTCGGCTGCGGTTACTATATATTGTTCCTTGCGGTATTTTATGCCGCAGTGGTATGGCGACGGATAAGTTGTCATACTTGACGATTCCATTTCTCCGAGATGACGGCCGGTAATGTCTGTCGACATTCCTGAAACAAAGAATGTGTCGGTTTGGTACAGAACCGGAGTTGTAAAGGCGTATCCGGTGTCAATGGACTGTCCGTATTTGTCGTACCATACTAAGGTGTCTTGTCTGTTTACATCGTTGAAATTCGCAGTCGTTGCGTAATTTATGGTTCTGTTGTACGCGTTCAGCGTCGGAAGGTCGGGTGTGTAGAGCGACAAAACGCTTGCCTTATTGGTATCGTTGCTTTGGTCTGAGTCGGATGCGAGTTTTTCTATCCATGCAGTTATTTCGTAATTGGTATCGTTGCTGTGGTTACTCAAATCCGCCAGTTGCGAGAATGTGTATGATATTGTCTGGTAGGAACTTATACTGTTTCCTATGTTCTCGGCTTGGTAAACGATGTTGCCTACTTTGAAGCGGGCTGTTATTCCGGAAGCTGTGCTTACACCAAGGTTGGTGAGGTTGATGGTGACTGGTTCGTCGTAAAGAGAACATCCTTCATCAGGTACCGAAACCGAGGTGATTCCGACATTGATTGGCGGAACGTTCTGAACATGAATGTTTATGGGCGAACGGTATCCTTGACAGCCATTGTCGGGAACCATTATTATGCTTTCTTCTATACTGCCGAGACTCATGCGGTTCGCTCCCGAACATATCGTCCATGCCGAAGATGCTGCATTGTCTGTCGGATTGGTTCTGCGGATACCGGCACTCGATGCTGTGAAGGTGACATATCCGGTGCAGATATTTGCTGGTACATTCAGGTTTCTCCAAGCGTTCTGAGAAACTATGTCGTTGATGGCAACGGCGTCGGTTATGCCTTCTCCACGGTGTTTGTAAATGATGCCAAGTTTTGTATTGAATTGCGGTGAAACTGCCGAACCGAAATAGCATGTAACCGAATCGGCATAAGTGCCGGTACAGTACTGCAAAACCACTGAACTGTATGGTTTCAGTTTCATCGTGGGAAGTACGAATGTCTTGCTGTATGTGGCTATGTTGCTGACGGTCATCAGTGTGTCGCCGCCAATGTTTACAGGGTAGTTGCCGAGGTTCGAAATCTCAATGGCGAAATTTGTGTTCGGATTCATCCACGAAGGATACGGACTGGTAGCACCGTCTTTCGATTTGTAAAGTTGCACCTCGGTTATCTTTATCTGCGGTTCTTCGTGGAAATGTCCGACGTAGAACGTCGTGTCGCGGTACAGACGGTCGGTGGTAAACGTTGGTCCTTTGTGGAAAGGTTCCGCATTGAAGTCGGAAGATTGATACCAGTACACTGAATCGGAAGAGGTTACATAAAGTGTTTGTATCGTTGCATAGTTGAAGTCGTGGTTTTGAGCAGGGAGTTTAGGCAGTTGGTACAAAGCCAGCAGCGAAGCATCGAGCGTGTCGTTCGAGTAGTCCACTTCTTCGGGCAGAGAAGTCCATACCTTGAACTGGAAAACCGAGTCGGCGCCATTGCTTTCAGGAGAAAGATTGCATGTGGCTGCGAAGGTGAAATGTATTGTGTCGTTCGGACCAATATTACGGGTGATGGGTTCCGGGGAGGAAGCTGTACTTCCTGCCATTTGGAAACAGATGCTACCCATTCCGGAACGGATGGTATCGACACCGGTATTTCCGACGACAACTTTCAGGTGTTCGTTCTGGGAGAGGGTGCACGACGTTTCGGGTGCCAGAAGTTCTTTAACTTCGAAATTGTATGCAAGCGGTGGAAATTCGAATGCTCCCATACACGGAGGATTGGGACGAGCTGTGCCGTCGATGTCTGTTCCGACTTCAGGTATGTAAACGCCCTTCCCGTGCAGAAGGTTGTTGTAGGTACGCAGGTCGGCAGGCAATGCAGTCAGAAAGACTGGATTGTAGGTAAGCGAGTTGCTGTCTTCCGGAACATAACCTATCCATTCTGCCCATGAAGGCGTACCCAATCCGTTGAACTGGTTGAGCATGTACGGCACTGCATTGTGGTAGTTGTTGTGATTTATCACGAAGGTGGTGTCCTGATAAGGATCGAAAGTGAATGTGTAGTTTCCGCTACCTGTTGCCGCATCGAAAATGTTGTTCAGAATATGTGTGTTTTTGAAGAAATCGTTTCCTCCTATTACTGTTGCGGAAATGTTGGTACGGTTGGGAATGTCGAGTTTCACTGCGTTATATACAATTTTCAGGTTCTCGGCATTCTGTACTTCCATTGGAGTGTTGAACAAACCCGTCGTGGCTTGGCTTGAAGCTTCGACCATATTGTTTGCCACAATGGCAAAAGTGCTGTCGTTCAGGCCTTTGGTGTTTTTTACCAGCATACCGTATGCACCGTTTGTGGTGTAGATGCGGTTTCGTGTTATTTTTGTCGTGTCATAGCAACGGTTCACAAGCAGTATTGCCGAATTGTTGCTAACCGAATTGTTGAAATAGTTTGAGTCGACAATTGGAGAACTTTGGTTCTCGAGATTTACCGCTGTCTGTTTCGGCGTATCGAAATACGACCTAGAGATTCTGTTGCCGTGAGAAAGATCGTTTGTGTCCGTGCCTGCCATTTGTACGGCAGTGTTTCCGCCTTTGAAATAACAGTTGTCTATCGTGAGACCGTTCATGGCGTTTGTGTTTACCAAAGTGGAGAGGCAGTCGGTTGTGCTGTCTATGAAACTGCATCGTGACAACGTGCAGTCGTGACTGTTTTTGGAAAATTTCACGAGCGAAGAAGTGCTTCCCGAAGTACGTGCCGATGTTTCGAAACGTATCCCGTTGAAAATGACGTAGCGTGCACTGTCCATGTTCAGGGCGCAGGTCTCGTCGTCGGGAACCCGTATTATGACGGAATTCGTATCGCCATTGAGTGGCTGGAATGTTACCTTGGCATTACTTGCCGCACCCTGTATGGGTGGTATCGTGACATTCTGTTCGAAAACGCCCGGTGCTATGTTCACGGTAAGGTCTCCGCTGACACCGCACTGTCTTATTGCTTCTATGAATTCGTCAATGTTGTTGTAGTTGCGTCCGGTACCGCCGATTTGACGTACACCTGCCATTGGACCGTCACACGCTATGAACGTTGTGGATGCGGTATCGTTGAAAGGCTCGTGGTCACGGAAACGGTTTCCTGAAACGGTCATTGAATCGGCCGTCCATGCAATCACGTTCTTGAATCCCGGTGTGAAATATTCCGAAGATGTCACTGTTACGTATGTCTCCGAAAGGCCATTCAAGGAGCCAGTCCAGTTGTAGCTCTGTACGCTGTTGTCATCAACTTTGAAATAAATGGTGGTTCCGTTTACGGTATTGGTTCCGTAGTTCTTCAGTTTTACCATGATCTGGGTAGGGATATTGGCTGCCGTAACCACGCTTGGAGCTATTATGGTATCAATTCCGAGGTCAAGTTTCAACGGAGGATTCTTCACCGATTTGAATTTGAAATTCGGACGTTTGGTGTCGGAACTTCCCGAAGACGAAATGGAGGCAAGGTTGCAGCCGCTGAGGTTCAGCGAAGCGTCAAGTGCAAGATACAGCGTCGTTTTGTCTGATGCTGTGGAAAAACTGCGTATTGCCGATGCGTTGGGATTGTTTGTGTTGTCGTAGCACATCTGTATCAAAATGTCTTGTCCGGCATAGTAGAAAGTGTCTATGGCAAATTCGCCCCAGTTGCTTCCGCTGCGTGCAGTAGTATGGTTCCCCGAAAATACAGTCTGCATCGATTCGGTGTAGAACGAGTTGTCGGTCGGTGTGGTGTGGGTGGTGTCTACGTTTTTCATCTTTATTGTCAGGCCGGAGATCTGTGATCCTCCTCCGCTTGCCACTTGGTAGGAAATTTTCGTAATGGCACCGCAGGTGTATCCTGCAGCTTCAAGGGTTGCCTTGTCGTAAACGTATTCCATCCATGCATCTCCCTGATTGGGGAACGGGTGTTCCGGAACGGAATACGTGTTGCCGGTGTAAAGCGGCTGTTCGTTTTCCACACCGCGCACGCATTTGTAATACGCAAATGAGGTTTCGTCTGAAGGGTAGGTTATCTGGTTCTGGTTGAGAGTAGAGTCCTGTGCTGTAATGCGGTAGCTTACTATGGTGTCGTAACCGCAGAACGGTATGTAGCCCTCATATTGCGATGCGGTTCCGGCAATGTGATGCATTTGTGTCCGGTATGTTTGGGAGTGCCCTAAAAGATAGGTGATGTATATGGAGTCGGCGTTCATTCCCTGAATGGCCGAAGTGCTTATGTCGGCCACGATTTTCATGTCGCGGCTGTATGGAAATTCCATCAGATTGGGGTAGGTGATCATTGTGAGCGAAGGTGAAGTCATCGAAGATGCACTCGCCTTCACGGCTATGTTGTCGATATACCATCCATCGTACTTTTCGACCGAAGAATTGATCAGGTTGGGGAGTTCGAAACAGATTATCAGTTTGCGGTTTTGTTGCGATACGCCTTGCAGCAACGAACTGAGTTTGAAGCGTTCTTTTTTCCACCATGTGTTGGCAGGGTGAGAGTTGTTGCCGCCGTCCCATGCCGATTCGTATGTACGGTCGGAGAAAAAGCCGTTGAGCTGGAAGTCTCTTGACCCTCCGCCCCAGTCGGTGTCGTAATAGGAACCGGTAAGCTGTGTCCATGACGATTGGTCGGGGCGCTTTACCTTAACCATGCCGCCCGAAGGTGGATTTATACACGACTGGGCACGAACCTTGCATATATGCATGAATTCCAATGTGGCATACTGCAGGTTTGGCTGGTCGCTGAAATCAATAGTGTCGAGGATAAGGGACGTCTCTCCGCTTGTGCTTTGGTCAAGGTGTATTGCCCTGTGTCCTTCGGAGTACAAGTCGTTGTCCAAATTCACATTTCCGCTGGTAGTGTAGCGGTTGGTGTCGGAGACTTCGAATCGCTGTGTGTAGCGTGTTAAAATCTGTGATTTTACGGTAACGGACAAAATAAGTCCCATGAATACTAAAACTACTGAACGCCTATTCATTTATATGTGTGATTTTAATATTTTGATTTACAATTACATATAACTGCAACCCATAACCGTTTCCGGCGGTTTCCGGTTACAGCGAAACAAACTGCAAATATACGAAAAAAAATCCGTTCTTGCAAAAAGATTTTTTTCAATGCATGTGCATTCTGATTTTGTTTTCAGTGAAATTTCTGTCATTACACTAAAAAGCATTTTTCTGCGTTATCATTTTTTAAAATTTGCGACAGATGAGAAAAACGTTTTTCATATCGGTGCTGGTTGCAGTACTATGCTTTTCTTGCAACAGCTCGGGCAACAAACAGCAGACTTCGAATTCCGGCACACGGGATTTTGCAAACGTGAACATTCCATGTTTTTCGGCCGATTCGGCTTTCGCTTTCATCGAAAGTCAGCTGGCTTTCGGCGAACGTATCCCCAATTCGGCCGCTCACGGCAGATGTGCACAATATCTTGTCTCAAAGATGGCTCAATGGGTTGATACAGTGATTGTTCAGAATTTCAGTGCATTGCGTTGGGACAAAACTGAAATTTCCGGTCGTAACATAATTTCGGTCATTAATCCGGATGTGGAAAACCGTGTTCTTCTGGCTGCCCACTGGGATTCGCGGGCTTACGCCGACAATGAGCAGGATCCGCAGAACATGCACAAACCCATCCTTGGTGCCAACGATGGCGCAAGCGGCGTGGCTCTCCTTATGGAAATGGCTCGTATAATGAAGGATTGCAAGCCTGCTTGTGGAATTGACATTATCTTTTTTGACCTTGAAGATCAAGGTACCCCTTCGTTCGAGGACAATTACAGAGAAGATTCGTGGTGTCTCGGTTCCCAGTACTGGGCAAAGAATCCGCACAAAATGTTCTATCAGGCCGATTACGGCATCCTGTTCGACATGGTTGGCGGTTTCAATCCTCGTTTTACGAAAGAGGAAGTGTCTCGTAAGTTCGCTCCCGGTATTACGAATGAAATCTGGACTGCGGCACAGCAGCTCGGCTATGGCAAAATATTCGTGGACACTCCTACCGATGCCATTCTCGACGACCACCTTTACGTAAATCAGAATACCAATATTCCGATGGTTGACATAGTTGAGAACCAGCCCGATTGCAGTTTCTTCAGATACTGGCACACCCTGAATGACAATCTCGATGCCATTGACAAAAATACGATGAAAATCGTGGCTGATGTTGTAATGACCGTCATTTATGGCAAGAAGTAGAAGATTTTCCAGACTGATAATACTCGTTTCCTGTCTTTTGCTGTGTCTTTCATGCAAAAACGAGGAAGAGGCTCCCGTGGGTTATGTGAATTTTACAATCGACCCGAATTCCCCGATGTACAGCAATCTGAATACTGTAGGGGGGTATGAATATCTCGTCGGAGGGTATCGCGGCGTGGTGGTTTTCCGTTACAGTTGGGACGAGTTTTTCGCCTATGAGCGCGCCTGTCCCAAGGATAACGAGACTGCAGTTGTTGTCGACACTGCTTCAAGCGTGATACTGCTATGCCCCAAGTGCGGTTCAAAGTTCATTTATACCGACGGTACACCTATCGAAGGTCCGGCCAAGTCGCCGCTTCGCAGTTATTCAACGCATTACGATGGCAATGTACTGCATGTTTACAATTGAAAATCAAGTCCTTTCCCGTTCAATACTGCTTTTTTCAGTACCTCGCCCCTATATTGGAGCTTTAACGAGAAAAATGGAATGTCCGAATCCATTAACTGCAGGAATATCCTGTCTCCCTGCCACATGGTGAGGTCCATGAGTTTTTGTTTTTCAATCCATTCCAGTTCCCCTTCATCACAAGCTTTTATGTTGCCGGTCCATTCACTGCAATGGAAAAGGTGCATGTACTCGCATTCGTATGTGTCGGATACGAAGGTTACTATGCCGCGGTACTGCCATTCGTTCACTTTAAGACCTGTTTCTTCTTCCACTTCCCGCAGCATGCAGTCTTCGGGACTTTCATTGTTTTCGAATTTGCCGCCGACGCCGATCCATTTGTCGCGGTTTTCGTCGTTTTCTTTTTTCGTGCGGTGGAGCATCAGGTAGCAACCGTCTTTTTCCAGATAGCATAAGGTGGTCTGTTTCATGGTTGTGAGATTTGTTTGCCAATGGCGAGATTTTCAATTATGTCGGAGGCAATGAGCGAGTAACCTTTGTCTTTCATGGCATTGTCGCCGGCTTTGCCGTGAAGGTACACTCCCAGTATGGCGGCTTTTTCGGGAGATAGTCCCTGAGCCATCAGTCCTGCTATTATTCCGGTTAGAACATCGCCACTGCCGGCCGTTGCCATGCCCGGATTCCCGGTACTGTTGAAAAACACGTCAACTTCGCCGTTCCGGCGGGGTACAGAAATGCTTGTGTGGGCTCCTTTGAGTACGACAATCACATTGTGGAGTTTCGAAAAACGGCACTGTTTCTCCAGTCGTTCGAAATCATTGTCCCATGTTCCTGCGAGCCGTTCGAATTCTTTTGGATGTGGAGTTAGAATGGAATTTTCGGGTATAACCGACAAAATGTTGTCATTCAGTGAAATGCAGTTCAGTGCATCGGCATCGAGAACTGCAGCCTTGCCCCATATTGACAGGAATTTGTGTAGTGCGTTCTGTGTTTCAGCCGATGTTCCCAGCCCGGGTCCGATGGCTGCAACGGTATATTTGTCAAGGTCTTGAGGGAGTGCGGAAAAACAATGGCTGTTTCCGTCAATCGAAACCATTGCTTCCGGGAATGACGCCTGCATGCAGTCAACACATTTTTGGGGAAGGTGGTTTGTCACAAGTCCGGCTCCGGTTCTGAGGCATGCTTTGCTTGCCAGAACGGCGGCTCCCGTTTTTCCATAACTGCCGGCTATGATCAGCACGTGTCCGAAACTTCCTTTGTGTGAGAATTTTGCACGGCAGGGTAGAATGTCGTTGCCTTCTATCTTGTCAACATAATAAAAAGGTGTGTGGGTTTCGTTTATGTGATTTTTGTGCAGGCCTATTGGCAAGATGTGAAAATCTCCCACATTTTCCCCGTTTTCGGGTAAGAGAAAGGCAAGTTTCGGAAGTTCGAAACTGAGGGTAGTGTCGGCATGAAAGACGGCGTTCCCCTTGGAACTTCTGTCGCAGAACAGACCCGACGGCACGTCAATGGCCAGTTTTGTGGCCGGACTTGCATTCATGGTTTCTATGATGTCTTTTGTCCAATTCTCCGGTACCCGTGAAAGTCCGGTGCCGAAAACCGCATCTATCAGCAAATCGGTGTCTTGGGGTATTTCCAGCGGACTGTTCTTTTCAAGTTCCATTATTTGTACTTCAGTGCATTTTCTCAGTCTTTCGTAGTTTTTGCAGAAGTCGGCACTTGGGTTTTCTGAAATCTTCAGGATAATGACGGAAATATTTCTCTTTCCATTCAGCATTCGTGCCACGGCAAGACCGTCCCCCCCGTTGTTGCCTGTGCCGCAGATTATTGTGATGTTGTGACCGGTAAGATTTTCGAGAATCCATTCGTAGCAGGCGCCGGCAGCCCGTTCCATGAGGTCGATGGACGTAATCGGTTCGTGCCGTATCGTGTATGTGTCGGCAGACCTCATCTGTTCGGCAGAAAAAATTTTTTTAAATGACATCGCTGTGATATACTTTTCGGTACAATATCTTTTTGAATTCCTGCAATTGCGTGTCTTGCAATCTGTTTCGCGACATTATCGTCATCGGAACGGATTCCGTGCCTTTTCGGTAGGGTGGTTGGAGATATGCGAAGCCTGAATTGCAGAAGAAGCCGTTCCGTTCGTAGAAGGCTATTCTGTGTCGTGCAGTCTCGTTGTCTGGCATTTCTACTTCTAAAATCATTTCCTTCACGGGAAAAACCGACTCTTTCAGCAGACTGAGAGTATTACTCCCCAACGTTCTGTTCCTCAAGGTTTCTTCTATTGCAAAATGTTCAATGTAGACAAATTGTTCGAAAACCCATAACGACAGAATTCCTACGGGATTCCCGTCGCATTCTATTATATTGAATCTGAATTCCCTGTCGGTACGGTTTTTTACTGTCTCAAAGTCGGGGCGTTCTTCGGGCGGGAAGGCCGATTCGAACAGTTTTTTTGCAAACTCAGTGTGTTTTTCTGATTTGTCGGTTTTTACAAGATTTATCATTACAGGTTGTTCATTATGAAGCGGGCAAAGAGGGTGAACTGTGGTCTGAAACTATCGTGTCCGGGCAGGTTTATCTTGTTGTAGTAGGCGGTGATACCGAGGTCTACAGCCATTGAATTCGGGAACATGTAGCGCAGGCACGGGGTGACGAAACCTCCGTATCCTATGCCTGTCTGGTAGTATTCGTATGTGGCAGTGTACGCCGTCGGCGATTCTCCGTTCCATACATCGAGAATGCTGTACGACGTGCCTGCTATTTCAATGTCGTTGCTCAGAACATGGTAGTTGTTTATGTTCAGCCCAAGGTCGATGGCAAAATGCAACCGGTCGGTTATCGGAAAGGATTTTGAAAAACCGAGGTCAATGTATGTCCTCGATTCGGTGCCGACAATTCCGCAGCTTATATATTTGTCGGTGTTGCTCAGTATGGAAGTGCTGGCACCGCTGTACAGGTTGAACCCACCTTTGGCTGTGAGTTTCGAATAGTCGAATCGTATGAATACGGCATTGTTCTCCGCCATGTCGTAGCGGAATCCTATGCCGACTTGGAAACTTACGTCGTATCTCATTTCACCGTATTCGGCAACCTGCAGCTGGTGGTAGTTCTGTATGGCCGAAGGCGATATCTTGCCTTGGTCAACCAGACTGTTCCATATCTGCGTGCCGAAAGATTCGCTGTGGAGTACGCGGTTTATCGTGTTGGGGTTGTCAGGATTGCCGTCGTAAAAACCGGCATGGTGCTTGCTTGCAAGGGTGGCGCCACCGTTTATGGTTATCGAAAAGCCCTTCAGTGCAGGAATTCCGGTATTGTCAAAGTCCTGTGCCGCAGCCATGTTGCCTATGGCGAGAATTATGGCCGTCAAGGCCGAAAAATGTTTTTTCATTGCGGTGTCATTAAAAAAAAAGAGTGTCTGTCAACACTCCGATTGTCAAATGTTCTGTTTTTTATCTTTCAGTATCTGATACAGGAAATCGCGTGCCCTGAAAAGCTGGGCTTTCACGGTGCCGAGTGGAAGATTCATTTCTTGTGCTATTTCTTCGTACGAGAACTCTTCAAAATACCTGAGTTCAACAAGGTGTCGGTAGCGCGGTTTCAGAAGCTTCACGACATCACGCATGAGGGCAACTTTTTGGGCGAGAATTATTTCTTCTTCAGGTGTGTTTTCGCTTGCAGGGATGGGAAGTTCCGAAAATTCTTCGTCGCGGCTCACATACATGCTGTTCAGCGATATGGTATGGAGACGTTTTTTTCGTATAAAGTCAATGCAGTTGTTTGCGGCTATGGAAAACAGCCATGTACTGAAAGCGTGAGTGGGAGTGTAGAGGTGCAATGAACGGAATGCCTTGCCGAAGGCTTCTATGGTAAGGTCATCGGCTTCGACAGGATCGTTGGTCATTTTCAAAAGCATCAGGTAAAGCGGCTCACGGTATTTCTGCATCAGGTCGGCATACGCCCTCTGGTCACCCTTTTCAAGGGCAAGGCATACCAGCTGATAGTCTCTGACGGCTTTGTCTGTGCTTAATTGTGAGGTTACTTCCATCTCGATTTTTTATGTCGTAACGTGGTTATGCTCAAAAAAGTATTTGCAAACATAAAATAAATTTCGAAAAGCGGAGAAAGGAACGAAATGTGCTTCTGTGTCTCGAAATATCTGCACATCTGGTAGAAGCATATTATCTGCCAAGTCAGCTTTACTGCCAGCACTCCCAAAATGCAGAACCCGAGTACGGGCAGTGGCATTGCAATGTACGAAAGTGCCCCGAACAGATAAAAGAGCAGGACGAATGTCGGATATGCAGAAATCAGAAGCTTGTCACTGAATTTGAAGTGACTGCGTGAGATGCTGCGCTCGCAACGTTGAGAGTGCCAAAGTGAAAAATTGTCTTTTGAATTCGTTTTTACGAACGACTCTTTTGTGGTGCGGATGGATGTGTTTTTTCGTGTCGCATTCTGGTTTATAAACAAGTCATCATCACCGGCAGGAATGTTGTAGTGCTTTATGAAACCGTTGCTCTTGAAGAAAAAATCTCTGCGGTAAGCCATGTTCTGTCCGTGTGCAGAATAGGGGTGGTGCATCAGTGTTTTGCCGAATATCGACCCCATGGACTGAAGGTTCTCGAATTGTATGAAGTCGTTCAGAACTGTCCCGTTTCTGTTGTATCCGCAGTACCCGATTACGATGTCTGTTCTTGGGTTTGCAAAAGGGCCTGCCATTTCGCTTACCCAGTTGAATCCGTTGGGAATGCAATCTACGTCTGTAAGCACGATGATGTCGTTCTTTGCCGACTGTATGCCTATTGCCAGCGGGTATTTCTTTCCGCGATACATCGGGTTTTCATCTGGAAAACGTACTATTTTCAAGCGGTCGCCATAGTTTTCCTTGTAAACCTGCAGGACATATTGGGTGCCGTCGGTTGAGGCATAGTCGACGACAATGACTTCGAAATCCGGATATTCCTGTTCAAGCAGGTACGTGAGGTTGTCGCTCAAAAAAATCTCGTCGTTTTTTACGGTCAACACAATTGAAACCGATGGTTTTGCGTTATTGTCATTGTCTTGCTTTCTGTTTTTGTCGTTTTTGTACAGGGCTACGCGCAAGTGATGCATGCCGTAATACAGCATCAGAACAATGAAACTTATTGCGAATATGATGAGTGCGATCAACGGAAGTGTCTCAAAATGTGTACCAAAGATTATCATGATATGTCGTTTTTTTGAGGTGCAAAAGTATGAAAAAACTGTAAAAAAACAGCAGAAAAAAGATATATTTTATCAACTTACTTACTAACATTGCAGATCTGATATGAAATTTCTGTTGGAAAAAACCGACTCACAAAGTAAAGCTCGTGTGGGTACAATACACACCGACCACGGCGATATCCCGACGCCAATATTTATGCCTGTTGGAACGGTTGGTTCTGTAAAAGCTGTTCATTTTCAGGAACTTGTCGAACAGGTTTCGGCAAAAATAATCCTTGGCAACACTTATCATCTGTATCTCCGTCCCGGCACGGACGTGCTTGAGGCTGCCGGAGGTCTGCACCGCTTCAATGGCTGGGACCGTCCCATACTTACCGACAGCGGCGGTTTTCAGGTCTATTCGCTTTCTCACAACCGTAAAATGTCCGAAGACGGGGTGCTCTTCCGCTCTCATATCGACGGATCGAAGCATTTCTTCACCCCCGAACGAGCCATTGACGTGCAGCGTTCAATCGGAGGTGACATAATCATGGCGTTCGACGAATGCACTCCTTTCCCGTGCGACTACAATTATGCAAAAGGTTCCCTGCGACGTACACATTCGTGGCTTGACCGCTGCGTGAAACAGTTCCGCTCCACATCTTCTCATTACGACTACAGCCAGACATTGTTTCCGATAGTTCAGGGAAGCGTATACAGGGATTTGAGGATACAGTCGGCTGAGAAAGTAGCATCTGTCGGTTGCGAAGGCAACGCCATCGGTGGTCTGGCGGTGGGAGAACCTGCCGAAGTTATGTACGAACTCACCGAACTGGTGTGCGACATCTTGCCGAAAGACAAACCGCGCTACCTCATGGGCGTCGGAACTCCGGTGAACATACTCGAAAGCATTGCTGTTGGTGTCGATATGATGGATTGCGTCATGCCGACCCGAAACGGCCGGAATGGTCTGCTGTTCACGGCACAGGGTACCATGAACATGAAAAACAAGAAATGGGAAACGGACTTTTCTCCTATTGACGAAAACAGCTCTGCTGCCGTTGACCGTGTCTATACAAAAGCTTATCTCCATCACCTGTTCAAGGCTCAGGAAATACTCGCAATGCAGATTGCAAGTATCCACAACCTCGCATTCTATCTGTGGCTTGTGGGCGAAGCCCGCAGACATATATCCGAAGGCGATTTCCTGCAATGGAAAAACCACATGGTGACGGTACTTTCCCAAAGATTATGACAATTGTTAACCTTGAAACAAATAATACACAAAATGAAAACGCTGTCCGAAATACAAAACCGTGTAAAACAACTTTTTGAAACAGAAAATTTCATTCACGAACCCAAAGAACTTTATGAGCCGGTGGAATACGCACTTTCGCAGGGAGGCAAACGTCTGAGACCTTCGCTTATGCTGGCCGCCTGCGACATGTTCGGCGGAAACGTCGCCGATGCCGAAAGAGCAGCCATCGGAATAGAAGTGTTTCATAATTTCACCCTTCTTCACGACGACCTCATGGATAAATCACCACTGCGTCGTGGCAGGGAAACCGTGTACCGTCATTGGAACGAAAATACGGCAATCCTCTCGGGAGACACTATGTTTGCCATGTCCTACCGCTATTTTCTTGAAAAAAAACACGAGAACCAGAATGAAATACTCCGCACTTTCACTCAAACAGCCATAGAGGTTTGTGACGGCCAGCAGTACGACATGAACTTCGAAACCATTTCAGATGTCTCTATACCCGACTACATGCAGATGATAAGGCTGAAAACCTCGGTCCTGCTCGCCGGTGCACTGAAAATAGGAGCCTTGTATGCAGGTGCCAGCGAAAAAGACATTCAGTTGCTCTACGATTTCGGTATCAACATGGGACTGTCTTTCCAACTGCAGGACGATCTGCTCGACGCTTTCGGCAATGTGGCCGTCTTCGGGAAACAGACAGGCACCGACATAAAAGACAACAAGAAGACCTTTCTCTACCTCAAGGCTCTCGAAGTGGCGAACTTGGAACAGAAACGTACTTTGCAGCAACTCTTCTCAACCGTCCCCGATAACCCGACGGAAAAGATAAATACCGTACTTGCCATCTATAAAGATCTGAACATTGGATTTTTGGTGAAAAAAGAGATAGAAATGTATTTCGGCAAAGCTCTTTCCTGCCTTGAAGATATTTCCTTGCCGAGGGAAAACAAGCAGATAATGTACGATGTAGTAAAACAGCTTCTCGGACGGGAACTTTGAATCATGAGACCGATAAACAACCCTTTTGCCGGTAATTCCGGATTCCGCTGCTTTGCCTGTTCGCCTTCCAACCCAGCAGGACTGCACCTGCGATTTTATGAAGATGGCGACTGGGTGTGTGCCGACTGGCAGCCGTCGTGGCAGTACGAGGGCTATCAGGGTATCGTGCACGGCGGAATACAGAGCACCATCCTCGACGAAGTCGCCTCGTGGGCTGTGAACATAAAACTGCACACGTCCGGTGTGACTGTGCAAATGTTGACCGACTACCTCAAACCGTTGTACTCCAACGAATCATTGGTTACCGCGAAGGCAAAGGTCATCAGCCTTGAAGGCCGCTTGGCAACTTTGCACACGGTTTTGGAAAGTCCGGAAGGAAATATTTTCACGGAATCCGATGTGAAATACCATTTGTTTGACAGAGAAAAAGCACAAAAACGCTATGGGTTCCCGAAAGACGAAGGAATTTTTTTTGAAAAACGTGACATTGTAAACGGTTGAAAAACAGGTGTATAAAAAACGGAAACCTGAAAAAAGAAAAAAAAAGTAAAAAAAATCTTTTTTTGTTGAAAATATCTTGGTATATTTGCAGAACATAATTCAAAACGAGAAATCAAGTAACTAATTAAAAATTAACATTTTAAATTATCATGAAAAAAGTAATTGCTTTGTTGTCGATAGTAGGATTATTGACATTCACCAATTTTAACAGTGTACAAGCACAAGATGCTCCAGCTCCAGCAGCTGAAGAAACCGTAGAAGCCACTGAAGATACAGCAGCAGCCGAAGTTGTAGCTGAAGAAGCACCGGCTGAAGAAGCAGCAGTAACCGACGAGTTGGCAGAAACAAAATCTTTCCACCAAGTATTGAAAGAAAAATACATCCAAGGTGGTGCAGGCTGGATGACTCCCGTATTGCTGTGTCTCATATTCGGTATGGCATTGGTTATCGAACGCGTTCTTTACCTGAACATGGCCACAACTAACGTTAAGAAACTTCTCGGCGAAATCGAAGCAAAAGTTGCTGCAAAAGATTACGAAGGTGCAAAAGACATCTGCCGCAACACAAGAGGTCCTGTAGCAAGCATTTTCTATCAGGGTTTGGACCGCATCGACGAAGGTCTTGAAAATGTGGAAAAAGCCATCACTTCCTACGGCGGTGTACAAATGGCACGTTTGGAAAGCAACCTTACTTGGATTGCATTGTTCATAGCCTTGGCTCCTTCATTCGGATTCCTCGGAACAGTTGTCGGAATGGTTCAGGCTTTCGATGATATCGAAGCAGCTGGTGATATCAGCCCGACCGTTGTTGCCGGTGGTATGAAAGTGGCTTTGTTGACAACCGTATTCGGTCTTATCGTTGCCATCATCCTTCAAATATTCTACAACTATATCGTTAGCAAAATCGAAAGTTTGGTAAACCAAATGGAAGACGGTTCTATCACTTTTATGGATATTTTGGTAAAAAACAACAAATAATAGTGTAAGGACAAGAAAAACAATTAATTAACCCTTTAATCCTTAAACTGTTATGCAAGAAAAAACAAGAAAAATAGTATTGATAGCAAGTTTGGTCGTTGCAATATTGGCTGGTGTTTTCGCTGTCCTCTTTGCATTGAACCAGACCAATGACTCCTTATTCGGGGTCGCAGCTTACATTATGTACGCCATCGTGATACTCTCGCTGGTAGCTATATTGGGATTCGCCATCTGGAATTGGGCAAAAAGCTTCAAGAACGACAGAAAATCCGCAATAAAAGTACTCGGCATTGTCGTTGCAATGGTTGTTATATTTTTGATTTCGTGGCTTTGTGCAAGCAGTACTGACGTGTCTGAAGTATTGTTGCAGAAGAACAACCTTTCGGAAGGTGCAAGCAAACTCGTGGGTGCCGCATGCATCTCGGTTTACATCCTTTTCGGAATCTCGATTCTGGCAATTGTTTACACAGAAGTCGCTAAATTGATAAAAAAGAAATAAATTATGGCTAAAAAATCAACACCCGGATTAAATACAAGCTCAATGGCCGACATCTCGTTCCTGTTGTTGACGTTCTTCCTCATGACTTCGTCAATCAACACCGATATGGGTATATCGAGACGTCTGCCGCCTCCGGCTCCCGAAAAGCAGGAAGATATTCCTGAAATTCACAAAAGAAACATCTTTGTTGTGAAAATCAACAGTCAGGATATGCTTCTTTTCGACGGTGAAGTCGGAAACTTGGAAGACTTGAAGGATAGAGCCAAGGAATTTTTGGGTAACCCCAAGAATCTGGACAATCTCCCCGAAAAAATGAAACAGGATATTCCCCTGTTGGGCGAATATGATGTTTCAAAAGGTGTTATTTCTTTACAGAACGATAGAGGTACTTCCTACAATATGTACATTCAGGTTCAAAACGAACTTACTGCCGCTGTTAATGAAATGCGTGACGAACTCTGTCATATAAAATTCGGCAAGAAATATACCGATGCTTCTCAGGAACAGCGCGATGCTATTGACAAGGCAATACCCGTATCAATTTCGGAAGCCGAACCCACAAAGATAGGAGGAAATGACTGATGGCAAGATTTAAAAAACAGAAAAGTAACGAAACTCCAGGTCTGAACATGGGTTCTATGTCGGACATCATCTTCATGCTGCTGTTCTTCTTTATGGTTATCACCACAATGCGTGAAAGCAGCCTCATTGTAAAGATAAAAGTCCCGCAAGCTACCGAAGTACAGAAATTAGAGAAAAAGTCCTTGGTAAGCTATATCAATGTCGGTGTGCCGATGGAACCGGAAAAATACGGTTCCGCACCACGTATCCAGCTCAACGACCAGATTGCTGATGTCGCCGATATCGCCGACTTCATAGAATCTGAACGTGCCAGCCGTTCCGAAGAAGACAGACCTTTTCTGTCCACTTCCATCAAGGCTGACCAGGAAGTTGAAATGGGTACAATTTCCGACATTAAGCAAGAACTCCGTAGAAACGGTGCTTTCAGACTTATTTACACTACTTCGCGCAGAGGCAAGTAAGTCTCACCATTTCTTTTAATTTGTATATAAGAGGTGAAGGTCCTACCTTCACCTCTTTTTCTTTTCTGCCATTGATGTAATTTAAAACAGCCTGCTTGCAATCCTAAAGTTTTTTTATTCTGTGTGCAGGGTTCTTTGTGGTGTGGCGTGGCAGTGAGGAATGCCACGGAACTGCTCTTGGGGGCTGAATATGGAAAAATCTATTTACGGCGTATGAACATGTCTTGAGAACGGAAAGTGAAAATAAAGCATTACGGGCAGGTTCTTCGAACCTGCCCGTAAAATATATCAACCAGTGTATAAAAACGTCTCTATGGCTGTTTATTTGCCGACAATGAGCTTTCGTGATGCTGACCCGTCCTCTCCGAATACGCGTATCAGGTAAATGCCTTCGGAAAATCCCGACAGAGAGACGTTCGCAAAGCCGTTTTCCATTTTACCGCAAAGACATATTTTTCCTGCCATGTCAAGTATTTGGTAATCACGGACATTGGCTTCGGTAGAAATGGCTACAGACTTGTCATTGCTTGTCGGATTTGGAAATATCTTTATCCCGAAATCACCGTTTGATGTGTTTATCTTCAGATCGCTTGTGCAGAAACGAAGGCTGTCGACTCCTGCACCGGAAGCCACGACTTCTCCGCCCACAAGTCCTTCGAACATGAACGACTGCTTGTATGAACTAATGTATCTGTTGTAGGTTATGTACATTGTGTAGCATCCTTCAGGGAGGCAATCGGTTTCGGATATTTCCTGACTTGGCATGGATGATTTCTGAAAAACGGTATTGCCCTGTTCGTCCTTCACTGTCCACGATATTACAGAAGAGAAATAACTCATGTTGAATGATGTTCTTGCACGGTATCCGACCTGAAATCCGTCGGTTACGCTTAACTGCACGTTTACGGTGTCGTCGGAACGGTCTTCGTCGCTGCTGTTGTTGGGCAGTTCGCTCCATATCTTTATGGAGTGGTTCCCGGCTGCAAGGTTGCGGATTCGGCGGAACGAATATCTGTCGGTATTGTTCAAAGACAGATTGCCAGACCAGTTCGCTGTCTGAATAAGCTGACCGTCGAGGCTGCATTTCAGAACCAGAGTGCTGAGGGTACTGTTGCCGCGGTTCGTGATTTCTATTTTGGGAACCACACCGGTGTTTCCGCATATTTCTGTAATGGTGCTGTCATCGGAAATTTTTGCGTTGTTAGTCATCGATGATGTGCAGGGGTCGTAGCCTTGGCATGTGGTGGCACCTGTGTTGTTGGGGTCGAGCCAGTCTTTGAGTCTTGCCGACGATGAAGATGCCGAGTTGTTTGTCCACGAATACGCTATTTTCCCGTAGTAGTCGACTCCCTGAGGCTCGTTGCAGCTTGCCGTACCTCCGTGGAGCTGGCCTACGATGAGGTGGTTCTGGTTGAATATTGCCGAGCCAGACGAGCCACCTTCGGTAGTACCGTCGGTCCATGGTGATACTTTCCAGTGGGTGCCGTCATCGCTGCTGCCGTTGTATGAGCTGCTTGACAGGCGTCCGGTGAGTGAGATTTTCTTCACGTCGCCGCTCGGGTGGTGTATGCCGGCTGCCGAAGTGGCGGCAGAACTTGTTCTCGACCATCCGGCATAATATGGGTTGTAGCTTAACGGGACGGTGTCGTTCAGGCGGAGCAGTGCGAAGTCGGAATTCGAACCGCTGGCAATGACTGAAGCATTGTTAAGGGTGTAAATCGTAGGCCCTGTGGTTCCGCTGCATGAGTTGGCTTCGTTTTTGAATACGAATACAAAGGTCGAAGGACTGTATCCGTCTATGCAGTGGTAGGCCGTGAGGAAATACGGTGTGCCGTCGTTGGAGGTGTTGTTTATGAGTGTACCGGTGCAGTGAGCATATCCGCCTTTCAGAATCAGTGCCACGGCGCGTTTTTCCGTCTGCCAGCCGGCACCTTCGGGGCAGTTGATGTTTATGTTGCAGCTTCCGGAATTTCCATAGTTTCCTTTGTCGGTGCCGAACAAGAAGTTGCGGTAGCCATGTACTACCGTTGACAATGAAATGTCAGTCTCACCGGTGGCCGAAAGAGGTTCGTAGCATTCTATTATTACCGAATTTCCCGGATATAGCGAGGTAGAGAATACGCGTTCGGGGTTCAGGCTTTGGTGTGTGAATGCTCCGGCAACGTATTTCCTGTCGGGAGTGTAGATGAATACTCTGCCTCCTTCAGGGATGTAAAACCTGTCGAAAATGAAATTCAGCGACTTGGCACCTTCGGAAGTGATGCGGAGTTGCCACAGGTGTCCGCCGTCGGGCAGGGTTTTCCAAGAGCCAGTGTTTTCCGGTGAAATGTTCACGTTGAGTTCCGCTCCGAAGCGGAAAGGTCTCTTGATGCCGTCGTTGTTCCGGCTTTCTGCTTCATCTTCGTCGATGTATTTCTGCACGTCAACAGCAGGCATTGTTACTTCGGCAGGGTTGCCGACAGGGTGCGAAAAGGCGTATGGTTCGCCTCCGCGGTTTATTTGTGCCGTAAGCGTGCCGGAAACAAGCACGGCACAGAGAAGAATCGTCAGTCTCTTCATATTCGGATGTATTTAAACATATGATTAGTACGGATGTGAAACAGCTTGCAAAGATACGCTTTTTCCCCGACGTGTGCAAATTCCCCGTTATTTCACGGTCTCTCCTTGGTCGTAAACGAGCCATTTACCGTCGGTTTTAATCATTTTCAGCTGAGCATCGCATTCGTTGCTCGGATTTTTGGAATGAAAATATACGATGGCAGTGTCGGCATTCAGTAATGTTTTGTTGATGGTGATTTCGTTTGGCAGTGTGGCATCGAGCTTTTCTTTTGGTGTCACGCTCAAGAAGTAAGCCATTGTTTCCAATATGGATCTGAAATCAGCTGAAGCGTATTCTTTTGCCTTGTCTACATGGTAGTTTGTTACTGCTTCGAGGTAGTCCTGTGCAATGTCTGCGACTTTTTCCTCTTCGCTTTTGCAGGAAACCAGCAGAACCGTACTTATCGCCAATGTTGCGATTGCAAGTTTCATGTTCATGGATGTTTGTGGTTTAATTAAAAAAACTCCCTGTTTTTTAGGGAGTTTTTTTATAAGTTGTTTTTTTTTGAGTATCCTTAGCGGGTTACTGCTACAGCTTTTGCATTGCGAGCGATTTTTACATTGCTGTTGCTGAAATTAATGGCACTTTTGCCAACAGCCTGCATGGGCTGCTTGTCTACAGAAATAACCATGTTTTTGATGATTGTACGGCGTGTTGATGGATCACCTGTGAAATAATCAGCAACGGACAACATTGGGTAAGTTGCTCTGAATGTAGCTGTCATGTTGGTTGCGTCAACACTGGCACCTTCAACGGTAAAACTACCGCAAATTTCATCTTCGCCATTCTTTCCAATGTAAGAATACTGACCCATTTCTATAGTGTCATTGTTGGATGTTGTCAGTATTAAATAAGTGTGGCAATTTGTGTAATAATTGATATGGCTTGCTTGTTGGATATCACCGGTATAGCTGCCGTCTGTAGCAGGATTGATGAAACATTCTGCTTTTGCACCCCAGTCTGCATCTTCAGCATCAGAGAATGTGCTTGGGTCATTAGCGAACATGTTCTCGCAAATAACTGCACCTTGGGAGTAAAGATAAAGAATTTCGCTGGAAAAAGGAGTCCAAGCTGCTGCGTTGTCGAATTTTACGGTCAAGCTACCAGTGCCGCCGCCGTTGCCGCCGTTGCCGCCGTTGCCACCGTTGCCACCATTACCACCATTACCGCCGTTATCACCGTTTTGTTCAGTGCCGTCAGCACCGTCATCTTCGCTGCTGCAAGATGCTAAAGCTACGCATACTGTTGTTGCCAATAATGCAACGCTCAAAAATCTGAAAAATTTTTTCATTGTCTAAAAGTTTTAAAGTTTAAAATTTGTTTAATTACTTTCAATAAAAATCCAACTGTTTATTTTGTAAACTTTTGGAATGCAAAGTTACGTTTTTTTTTTAAAACTGCAAAAAAAAATATGTGTTTTTTTTGCGATTGTTTTTTTTTGCTTACTAAGGTGTTGTATTTTAGGCGTTTGTCTTGGATTTATAAGCGGCAAAAAACTTTTGACGTCTTTTTTATGGGTGTTTTTTTACAAAAAAAACGGCTCCTTGCACAAGTGTTGCGGAGCCGTTGTATGTTTTGTTTTTTTGCGGCTATCCGAGCATGGTTTCTTCTATTTCCTTCACCGTTTTTGGTATCGGTTTTCCGAGTACACGGCATCCGTTATCGGTAATCAGGATGTCGTCTTCGATGCGTATTCCGCCGAAATCCTTGTATTTTTCCAGCACGTCGAAATTGATGAACTGAGCGTTTGTTCCTTCTTTATGCCATTTGTCGATGAGTGCCGGTATGAAATAGCATCCGGGTTCGTCGGTGATGACGAATCCTTTCTGCAGGCGGCGTCCGCAACGGAGGCTGCCGAGGCCGAACTGTTTGCTGCGTTCGGTTTCTTCATCGTAGCCGACGTTTATTTCTCCGTAGTTTTCCATGTCGTGTACATCGAGGCCCATCATGTGGCCGAGGCCGTGAGGCATCATCAGAGAGTGTGCTCCGTTGGCAACGATGTCGTCGAGGTTTCCCTTGAGGATTCCCAAATCCTTGTAACCTTGTGCAAGAACGCGGCTTGCTGCCGTGTGTACTTCCTGATAGGTGGTGCCCGGACGGGCGACGCGGATGGCTTCCATGTTGGCAGCCAGTACGATTTCATATATTGTTTTCTGCCGTTCGTCGAATTTTCCGCCAACAGGAACCGACCGTGTGATGTCGCTGCAGTAGTGCATAGGGGTTTCGCAACCGGCATCCATGACGAGCATGCGGCCGACTTTGAGCTGGTGGTTGTGGTCGTGGTTGTGCAGTGTTTGTCCGTTTATGGTCATGATTACAGGGAAGGATACCGGACCGCCGCCCATGAGAGCGGTACCTTCCATGAATCCGGCAAGTTCGTATTCGTAGCGGCCCGGCATTGCCATTTTCATGGCACCCACGTGCATTTCGTAGGCTGTGGCTATGGCACGTTCTATTTCGCTTATTTCTTCGTCGCTTTTTATGGAACGCTGTTTGACGCAAGCTTTTATGAGTTCCAGCGAGGCGTAACGGTTTACGCTGTCTTTTTTGATGCCGAGCAGTGTCCCCATTTGGTTCATGTTTTCGGCACGGTAGGGTGGAAGATAGTGTATTTTCTTGCTTCTTGCTATGGTTTTGTTTACGAGGGTCTGGAGGTCGGCCATGGATCCGCTTTTGTTTACACCAACGGAGGATGCGAGTTCACTGACGCTCGGCAGGGCACCGGTCCAGATGATGTCTTCGATGTCGTAGTCGTTGGCGAAAATCCAGTCTTCACCGGTTTCGCAGTCGAGCACGCCTATCATGTCTTCACGTTGGAGGCCGAAGAAATAAAGGAATGTGCTGTCCTGTCGGAAGCTGTAGGTGTTGTCTTTGTAGTTGCAGCTAGCTTCGCCGTTGCCTTGGATTATTATGAGTCCGTCATTTACGTCTTTTCTGAGTTGCTCTCTGCGGGCAATGTAAGTTTCTTTCTTGAACATGATTGTTTATTTTTGATGGTTATAATTTCAGGATTCTTTCTTGTATTTGTCCTTTTTCGAACCGCTGTATATTTCGAATTTCAGGAAACGGCATTCGAGAGCGCCGTTGTACAGTTCTATTTTTCTGCTCGGTCGGAGTCCGATGTTCTTCATGGCTTCGAAGTTGGATGTGATGAGCCAAGCTGTTTTGCCTTCGCCGTAAAGTTTTTTGAAGGTATCGCCAATCATGGAGTACATTTTTTCGACTTCGGCAACGGCGATGCGTTCGTTGTACGGCGGGTTTGTTATGATGATGCAGTTGCCTTCTGGAGGTTCTTTGGTTTCCATGCTTTCGCAATACAGCATCACGTCGTGGTGTAGTTTAGTGAAACGAAGGTTCTTTTCGGCCTGTTCGAGGACACTCATGTCGATGTCGGATCCCCATATTTCGTGTTCGAATTCGGATATGTTGCGGTCGGCATGTTCTTTGATGCGTTTCCATTCGGCGATGTTGAATTCTTTCCATTTCATGAAGCCGAATTTGCGGCGGTAGTATTGTGCTGGTATGTTGTTGGCGAACATTGCAGCTTCGATGAGCAGCGTGCCGGAGCCGCACATGGGGTCGAAGAAACTGCAGTCGGCTTTCCATCCGCTGAGTTGTATGAGTCCGGCGGCCAGTACCTCGTTGAGCGGGGCGATGCCTACGCCCTGACGGTAACCGCGTTTGTGGAGCGATTCTCCAGAACTGTTCATCAGCAGTGTAACTTTGTTGTTGAATATGTGGAGGTTGAATTTGTAGTCGGGGTTTTCGGTATCCACGTCGGGACGTCGGCCGAACATTCTGCGGAAACGATCAACGATGGCGTCTTTGGTTTTGAGGGCAGCATAGTACGAGTTGCTGAAAATCTTGCTGTTGGCTGCTGATTCAATGAAGAAAGTGCAGTCTACGTCGAGAATCTGTTCCCACTTTATCTGTGATACGTTGTCGTAAAGTTCCTGTTCGTTGTTGGCTTCGAATTCGGCAAAGGGTTTGAGTATGGCCAGTGCAGTACGGCAACAGTAGTTGGCTTTGTAGAGGGTTTCCATGGTTCCGGTGAAAGCTACGGCACGGTTGATGGGTTCTACATTTTCGGCACCGAGTTGGCGTAGTTCTCCTGCCAAGACTTCTTCCAGACCGAACATGGTCTTTGCTATCATCTTGAAACTTGCTTTCGACAGAGTAGGCTCTGTTATTGTCTGATTTCCAGATTTTAAGATTATCATAAGGTGTGTTTTTTTTCAAGTTGGTTTATCACCGGATTGGCGTATATCTTCAGGAAGAATTCCTCGGCCATGCCGTTGAAATCTTTTGAGTATTCGAGAAGTCCGGCTTTCATGTATTTTTCGAAGGAGTTTTTTTCTTCGGCAGTGTATTCTGCAGAAAATTTTGCTGTGTTCTTCAATATGTCATAGGCTATATGGTTGGTGTTGTGGGTTTTGTAGCCATTGATTATGCGGTTGTCGATAATTTCGGCGAGTGCTGAGAATTTTTCGTTTTTGTTATGGAAATCGCATTCTTTCAGGTCGGCAGAAGACACGGGCTTGCATACGGACAGATGAATTTTGCCTTTATTCTGCATTACGCCTTGTTTTATGCTCAGCATGTCTTCAAGTGGAGATTTCTGGTATTTTTCGGTGGTTGTCGAGATGCACAGTTCTTTTGTCTTCAGGAAGTCGCATGGTTCATATTCGTATGAGACAGATACGGGGCAGATGTTGAGTTCGTCCAGATTTTCGAGAAAGGATTTTTCGCTGCTGAGGGAGAACATTTTCAGTACACCCGGGTCGGTGATGTCGTTGCCGTCCTTGGTGCGTCCGTTGCGTTGGGCAATCCATACCGATTCGTGTTTTTGAGTGATGGCGTAGCGCATGTATGCCGATACTTCCATTGAATTTTTGTAGAAATCACGTCGGTTCCCGCCGCGAACAAGCCTGAACATTTTGCTTATTTTCCCGAGGTCGGTAACGAATTGGTTTATCATGAGGTTGCTGCCGAAAGTTATCTCGGCCGGTTGAAACCCGTTTTTCCCGAGCAGGGTATTGAGTATGGATGCATCGAGCGTTATGTCGCGGTGATTGGATACGAACATGTAGCGCTTTTCTCTGTCAATGTTTTCCAATCCCGATACTGTGAGTTGCGTGGAGGTATGGTTTATTATATGCCATACAAGAGGGAACCACATTTTGTCGTGCCATTCGGCAACGGTTTTCACCGAGCGGAATTCTTTCCGGAAATCGTTTATGTTGACATCCGGATATGCTGTCCCTATGAGTATGTCGAAGTATTCGCTGTTGGCGAGACGTTCTATGGCAGCAGGAACTTCATTGTCGTTGTATGGACGTATTTCGTCAAAGTTGAAATCCGGATTCATGGTGAGTTATTTGCGGTTGTCGATGAATTTTATTGGTTTGCGGCTCATTGCCGGATAGTTGATGGCTCTGATTTCCTCAACCGGTGCAATTTCAACAATGGGGGCAACGCGTATTTTGGCTCTGAAGCGGTCTTTCAGTTCTTTTACAACATCGTTTTGAGGATTGCCTTTCACGCCAACTTTCACTATAACTTCATCGGTTGCGGTTTCGTTGCTTTGCACGTAAACCACGTAGTTTTCCACATAGTCGGTGTTGTTGAGTACGTCGAAAATTGCTGGAGGGTACAGAGTAGTGCCTTTGAGTTTTATCATGTTGTTTTTCCGGCCTACGAGGGGGCTTATGCGGAATGATTTCCGTCCGCATTTGCACGGTTCGGTGTGTATGCTGGCCATGTCGCCAGTGCGGAAACGGAGCAGAGGCATGGCTTCGATGCCGAGAGTGGTAACCACCACTTCGCCGACTTCACCGGGAGCAACGGGTTTATCGTCATCGCCTATGATTTCGACAATGATGAGTTCAGGGTGATGGTGTCCGCCGCAGCCGTATTCGCATTCGGGGAACGTGGTAGACATTTCTGTTGAGGAATATGTTGCAAAAAGTTCCACGTCCCATTTTTCCTTTATCTTTTGTCCGAGAGCATTGAGCTCGAAGTTCTGGTCGCGCAGGCTTTCACCGATGCCTATTATGCGTTTTACGCTGCTGTTGCGGAAATCGATGTTGTGTTCTTCTGCGTACTGTATGAGTTTCAGAATGAACGAGGGTACGCACATTATGGAGTCGGGGTGTATGCGGTTTATGGTGTCCCACTGGAGTTCGGGTATTCCGTTTCCAACACGGATGATGCCGGCTCCGAGTTCGCGTATGCCGAGAAAATAAGCAAGTCCGGCCATGAAGCGTTTGTCGAGTGTGGTCATCAGTTGCAGGACGTTGCCGGGTCGCAGGCCTGCACACATGAACGATATTTTCTCGTTGTAGGCAAGTCTCTGCAAGTCTTTTTCGCTGCAGGCAAATGTCACGGGGTCGCCGGTGGTGCCAGAGGTCGTTATGTAGTCAATGATTTTGTCTTTCGGGACACATATGAAATCCCTGTTGTGCTGTTGCAGGTCTTTCTTGTCGGTAAATGGTATGTTCTGCAGGTCTTTGATTGTCCTGATTTTAGAAACGTCGATGTGGTTGTCTTCGAACATCTTTCTGTAGAAAGGTGACGACGAGTTGAGATAATCCAAGTCTTCGCGGAGTTTTTCTTCCTGAAAACGTTTTATTATGTCTAATGGCTGGTATTCTATTTCAGGGAATTTCATTGTTGTAAAAAATTGTTTGTCAATATGTTAAAAAACCTTGTTCTTTCATCCATCCCAGTAGGAGGAGGTTCCAGTTTTTTGTTTCGTTTGATTTTGTGCGAAGCATGCCGAATCCGTGTCCGCCGTGTTCGAAAAGATAGAATACAGTCGGTATGTTTTTGGCCAGCAGTGCATTGTACAATGTCGTGCTGTTGCGGTAATCCACCACAGGGTCATCTTTGCAAGCCAGCATAAAGACTGGTGGCATGTCTGAAGGGATCTGCTGTTCCAAGGAGAACCGGTCTTGCAGTTCCTTGGTGTATTTTTTTGTGAGTAGGTTTTTGCGTGAACGCACGTGAGCAATGCTGTCCTGCATCGAAACTACGGGGTAGATTGGTATGATGAAATTCGGGCACAGGCTTGTTCTGGCAGATATTCCCTTGGCTTTCAGGAAGTTGTTTTTGGCGAAAACTCCTGCCATTGTAACCAGATGTCCTCCTGCTGAAAATCCGATGGCTCCTATGCGGTTGGAGTCGATTTTGTAAAAATCTGCATTTTCGCGGAGTATCTGTATTGCACGTTGGAAATCCTCAATCATTGCCGGGTGATGGTTGCCGAACATTCCCACACGGTAGCGGAGCACGAAAGCAGTTATGCCGTTTTGGGCAAACCAGCTGGCTACCTCGCTGCCCTCATTAACGAGTCCCAGATGGTGATAGCTCCCGCCGGGGCATATTATCACCGCAGCTCCGGTGTTGTTTCCGGAGGTTGGGTAGAAAACCCGCAGTTCGGGGCGTTTCTGCTTGCCGGAAAATTCGTCAGGAATGTCTTTCCAAAGTTTAACAATGGTGTCTTGAGCGAAAATAACATGTGTCAGACAAAATATTGTCGTCAGAAAAGATAACCCCTTTTTGAATGCTTTTATCATTTATCTACTTGATAATAAATAATTTAGTTTAACGGTTTTGTGCGTGACCTGTAGGAATGTCATGCCGAGAAACCAATTTGCAAAGATACGAAATTTTGTCGAAAAACTAAAGTTTTTTTTCTTTTTTGTTTTCGGGTTGTGGCAGTCGGGCTGCTTGTCGGTGTGATAAAAAAAGCCCCCAACGGAACTTGAGGGCTTTCAGTTATTCTCGTCATTGCGTCATCAGTCGTCAATGAAAGTGATTCTGCCACGCTGCTTGTCGAATTCGTATTTGCCGAATTCGTTCATTCCCACGCGGTTTATGATGAATTTGGCCGGAGCGTCCTTTACAATTACGGCTTCAACTTTTTCAAGACGTTTCTGTCCAATTTGAACGCTCTTGAGTATTACGATGGATTTATCCAGAATGTTGCCTTCGGGGTCGAAGGAGTTGTCGCGTTCAGGGAAGTCTTCTTTGTTGATACGGCGCTGATACAGGAAATTCATGGCTTCTTCCCACGAAACGGCGATGGCTTCCTTGTAGCGTTCGTCGATAAGTACGGGAACTTCGGAACCGTTTATGATTGCTGTTATTTCGCCTTTCGTTGACTGAATCATGGTTACTGGGATCACGTTTTCATCGTGTATGATGGCGGCTTCAGCCTCGGTTTCTTCTACCGGTTTGTTGACAAGGTCAATGATTTTGCCGTCTTCGGTTTCTTTCACGATTGGTTCATCGGAGGCCATGTTGTTGATGAGTTTTTTCGAAACGAAGTCGGTGCGGACAATCATGAAATCGGTACGGCGGTTGAGCTGGTGAGCGATATCCTGTTGTTCTTTGGGCAGACGTTTTATGTAGTCGCATTCGAGCACCATGCCTTTCTTGAAGGTGTAGCCTTTGATGGTGATGTCTTTTTCCATTTCGCGTGGAACACGTTCGGCATAGCCTTTGGCAATGAGTCTGTCAGATTCTATGCCTCGGGAGATGAGGTAGTCCACTACCGATTGGGCACGCCGTTGAGAGAGTGTGTCGTTGGTAAGTGTGAGATATGGGCGGCAGTCGGTGTGGGAACGTATTTCTATTACGATGTTCGGATTGTTTACCAAAGTGAGGTACAAGTCCATCAGCGAATCCTGATAACGTTCCTTGAGATCCCATTTTGCAAGGTCGTAGTGTATTTCGGGCAGTACGACGGGTTGTTTGGGAACGGGTTCGAGACGGAAATTGTGTACGATGTCCTTGTCGGTGTTGTATCCGCAGGTGCTTTCGGAACCTTCAACGCTGAAGTAGTCGACTTTTGAGACGTACATTTTGTAAACCACGTTGCGTTTTATCTTGTCGGTGCCGAAGCGGTAGAAGCCGGCCTTGTCGGTGATTTCTTCGTATTCCGATCCGTCGGAGCCTACGATTCTGACTTTGGCACCGCGGATGAGCTGCATGGATTTCTCATCGCGTACGGTACCTTCTATGCTGTATACCAGCGGAGGAAGTACGAATGAGAATATGTCGTATTGGAGTGTCGGGAGTTTTTTGCCTTTGAATTCGGTGTCTTTGCTGTGAGGATCGGCGAGGTAGCGGTTCGATGCGAAGAATCCGTGTTCGTTGTAGTCTGGTCCCGTGTAAGGATAGTATATGATGCCGATTTCATCGAACGAGGAGTTGATTGGGACACCGAGGTTTTCGGCTTTGGACCATGAGTTGCCGCCTTTTGGTGTGCAGCGGAACAGGTCGAGACCGCCTATGCCGAACCATCCGTTGGACGAGAAGTAGAGTACTGAGTCTTGATTCAGGGTCGGGAATACTTCCTTTCCGGGAGTGTTTACGTTGTTGCCGAGGTTTATGGGTTCACCGAAGTCGTCGTTCACCGATGCACGTTTGGACATCCAGATATCGAAGTCGCCGTATCCGTCGGGGCGGTCGGAAGAGAAATAGAGTGTGAGACCGTCGGCGGAGACAGCCGGGTGCATGTGGCTGTATGAAGTGTCGCCAAGATCAACCATTTTCGGGGTTGACCATTCCGGACCTTCTTCCTCCTGATCTTTTTTCTTGCTTGATTTTTTCTTGCCTTTTTCTTCCACGGGCTTTGTGCGTACGGTAACATAAACCTGACAGTTGTTGTCGGTTTTTTCGTATACGTTGCATCGTGTGAAGAAGAGTATGTTCCCGTCGGCAGTGGCGGAGACTTCACCTTCGTTGGCATCGGTGTTCAGGAAATGTTGGTCGCCGTCGAACAGCTGCATTTCCATCCAATTGCTTTTTCTGTCTTTTGTCTGGTAATAAACCGATGAGAATGCTTCGCCTGTCCATTCGTCTTTCATGGCATCTTCGTTGTCTTTGCTGATACGCGAAGAAGAGAACATGAATGTGTTGGTGTCGGCACCCATGAATACGAGTCCCCAGTCGTTGTATTTGCTGTTCCAGTGAGTGGCCGAGTCGATGACGTGGCGGGTTCTTTCGCGGAACATCTTTGCTATTGTTTTAAGGGATTTCTGGCGTTCGGTGGCATACTCGTCGCCGGGTATTATTTCGAGATACTTGGTGTAGTATTGGTCGGCAATTTCAATGTTGTTGTCAACAACGGAGAAACGGTACATTTCGGCCAGATAGAGGTATATTTTTGGCTCGGTGGTGTAGTACTTGTTGGTGACAAGTTTCTTGTAGTATCGGATTGCTTTCTGGTAAAGGTTCATGTATCTGTAACATTCGGCGGTCTGAAACAGAATGCGGTTTTTCTCTGCGCGGTTCGATTTCACCTCCTTGAATGCATTTTCGTAACTTTCTACAGCTTCGATGTACTTTTTCTGTTTGAACAATTCGTCGGCTTTCTGCGTTATGCTTTTTGTCTGCGAAAAGGCAGAGACTGTACACAGAACCGCTGCCAGTAATACAAAAATTCCCTTTTTTAGCATTTTCATTGTCTGTATTGTGTTTTTATTTCTTACTTAAACATTTGACATACAGTAAAATAAATGGATTTTCGCCATTTTTTCTACCATAGAATCAGCGTGCTAAAATACGTTTTTTTTTTGAATTTTGAAAATTTTTTTGCTGAAAATGTTTCAGGGCAGATTTCAGACCAAAATGCAACTACATCTGCAAATGTCCGTTTCGGGCCTCATGCGATTCCCAAACCGTTTCCAGAGTAAAGTTTTTTGGAGAGTCGGAGGGCTGTGTTTTCAGGCAGTTGCGTTTTTTTTGTCATAAAAAGTGAAATCTCACACAATAATGGAAGTAGGAAGTGCGTTATCGGGCATGTTTTGAAAATACTGAAAATAATGGAAAGGTTTTTTAAATACGCATTGTTGGTGGTTTGTGCAGCCGTGTGTGCATGTACGAGCAGCAAAGATGTGGCAAGTGCCTACTTCGACGGAATAACCAATGGTGACAAGACCAAGAAGACAGAAAGGATATATGTCTGTCTCCCGACCGAAGTTATTCACACGAACCAGACCTTGAACCAGATGGATAATTTCATGCGTCTTTCGGAAAAAGTGCAGGATTCCATAATAAAAGCCGACACCCGATTCCTTAATTTGCTCGATGATGACAAATTCGTCGACAATTTTGCAAAGAATCTGGTGTATCATCTGGAACGCTTCGGCATACCAGTAACGATTGTTTTCAATGAAAGCGAGTTGCCGCAACCAGTGAACGGCAAGATTTTCACGATGAACATCGTACAAATCGAAGCCGAGGAGTTTTTGAAACAGTCGCGTTCGGAATTTACCGAAAATGACGGTACTTATTACCACTACGATTACAAACTCAATGGCTTCAGCACCAACATATGGTGCAAGTTCAACGGTGGCACCGACGTATATTACAAGAATTTCGAGGTAATGGACGTTTTTGAGGGTAAGATAGACAAGATTCAGAACAAGCAGGCGAGCATTTCGGGACATTTCAACCGCATTACCATGAACGACGTGTACAATACGGCTCTACGTGCAGGAAAAACCAGTGCAGTCCTTTTTGCTGAAAAAATAATAAACGACTATGTGAAACGGCAGGGTTACAACGACGGATATTTCGTTTACCTGCCCGAAGCAAATGAAATAATAAAGGCTTCCAGCGTGTACGGCGAATCGCCGCGTAACTTCAAGAAGATAAAAGAAAACTGATGGTAAACAAGCGACAATAGCTCAGTTGGTAGAGCGGTGGCTTCCCAAGCCACAGGTCGCGGGTTCGAGCCCCGTTTGTCGCTCCTATGTTTAACGTAAAAAGTCGCCTCTTCCGGAGGCGACTTTCTGTTTATGCAATACCATTGTTTTTTTACAAATCATCTTCGGAACCGAAGTTCTGGAGCACCTTGAGTATGTCCTGCAGTTCGTCCATTGTCTTGCGAGGGCAGTCGCTGTCGGGCGACACGTCGTTGTTGCTGAGTTTTTTGGCAGTTACCTTGTCGAGAGTCAGGTGAACCTTGACGGTACCGATGGAGGAAGCTGCGCTGATTTCGAACTCGAGAGGGAATCCTTCGAGACCGGGAAAGTTCGGGAACACGTTGCTTATGCCAAGTTCCCGTGTAATCCAGATTTCGCTTTCTACGGTCGTGCCCGTGCCATCGTTGGAGAGTGTGGTGGCCAAGTACTTTTCGGCAGTGTAGTCACCGATTTTTTTCGTTTCGCCGGTAGCCTTGTATGCAGGGGCGTTTTCTTCCTGATATGTCTGGTCAAACGGGCTTTCGATGCAGAAATTGCCCATTCCGAGCATGCTCAGATCCACTTGCGAAACCAGTATCTTTTTTTCGTTATCGATGAAAGTCTGCTGACCCATCAGCGAGAGTCGTGACTTGGAGCCTTTGACCGAAAGCGAGGCTATCTTCATTACATCGGGAAGCATGTCAATCGACGATTCCACTTGGGCGTTGCCCGACATGCCAATCCGGTATGTTACCGTACCTTCGAAAGTTTTGGTCTTTTTTGCGAAAACCATGTTGCTGCAAACCAGCATTGCCGACAAGACGGCCAATACGAATACTTTTTTCATGAATAATTGTACTTTTTGCGTTTGAAAAATATGTTGCAAAGATACGAAAAAAAACATTTTCAAAAAATAAATTCAATAACTTGTTGGTTTTCATACTATTGCATGTTGTATTGGTAAAGAATTGCAAAAAAACAGGCATCTGTCAATGTAAAATCAGAAAAAAAACGTATCTTTGCAGTTCCAAAAACAAGGTTCATTTTTAAAAAACACAATATAAGATGAAGAAGATAGCGACAGTGCTGCTGGTTTTGATTGCAGCGACGTTGGTGTACTCGTGTGCCAAGGAAAAAGACTGCATCTGTTCGGTGGAAAATTCGGGCAGTATCCGCAGGGTACACCTGAAAGATGGTGACTGTATTGACATCAGCCACATAAATGACGGCGACGGATTGAACGAAATACGTGTTTTCTGCATGGAAGACACATTGTAGCAACAATAAAAAACGCATACGATGAAAAGAATGTTATACATGGCAGTTCTGGTGCTGATTTGCATATTTTCGGCATCGTGCAACAAGGAAAAGACTTGTGCCTGCACTTATGAATACAAATATACCGATGACCCCAACACGTACACCATAAAGCGTGAAATAAAGGTTGACAGGGGCAGTTGCGAAGACATTGACGGTCTGTACGATGACAACATACCGAACGGCAATGCAAAATATCACGTTGTAAACTGCAAGGACATAGAAGATTAATGCAAATTATATAAAAGTATACTCAAAATGAACAAGTTTATCACAGTACAGGAAGCCGTAGATAAAGTTCACGACGGAATGACCATAATGGTCGGTGGATTTTTGGCAGTAGGTACCCCCGAAGCTGTTATCGACGGATTGGTAGCCAAAGGAGTAAAGAATTTGACCCTCATAAGCAACGATACGGCTTACACAAACAAGGGTGTCGGTAAAATGATTGTAAATCATCAGATTAAGAAACTCATCGTTTCTCACATCGGTACGAACGAAGAAACCATAAACCAGATGAACTCCGGCGAACTCGAAGTTGAGTTCAGCCCGCAGGGAACTTTGGCAGAACGCATCCGCACGGGCGGAGCTGGACTCGGTGGCGTGCTCACACCGACCGGACTCGGCACTGTAGTGGAAGAAGGCAAGCAGAAACTCACCATCGACGGCAAGGAATATCTTCTGGAAAAACCTCTCCATGCCGACGTGGCTCTGATAGGTGCCAACATCTCCGATGAAGACGGAAACCTTATCTACAAAGGTACTTCGCAGAACTTCTGCCCGCTTATGGCAACAGCTGCCGACGTGGTTATCGTTGAACCTCAGGAAATAGTGAAAACCGGTACGATAGCACACGAAGCAGTAAAGACACAGGGAATTTTCGTTGATTACATAGTAAAAAAATAACAGACCATGGCAGTAAAATCAATGTTAAGAGTAAGAATGAGTGCAAAAGACGCTCATTATGGTGGAAATTTGGTTGACGGTGCACACATGCTTCACCTCTTCGGTGACGTGGCTACCGAACTTCTCATAATTCAGGACGGTGACGAAGGTCTTTTCTGTGCCTACGACATGGTGGAATTCAAGGCTCCGGTTTACGCTGGCGACTACATAGAAGCTTACGGTGAGATAACACGCGTGGGAAACACTTCTCGCGAAATGTCGTTCGAAGCATACAAGGTCATTGCTCCGCGTCCCGACATCAGCGACTCGGCCGCCGACGTGCTCCCCGAAAAGGTTCTGGTTTGCCGCGCTCACGGCACCTGCGTTACACCTAAAAAATGCCAGCGCAAAAACAACTAAGAACAAAGTTTTTTTATACCAAAAAGGCACATCGGAAACGATGTGCCTTTTTTATATGATTCCTTATTTTTCACGTTTACTGTTGGTATATTCTTAAGACACTATGTTCAGGGGTTCATTTTATGAGAATTTTTCCACATTCGCAAAGCCGGTTGCATTCCGCTGTCGAATATGTTTCAGCATTTACTGCTATGAAAATCTTTTTTGAAAAGGATTTTTTTCGTACCTTTGCACACCGGATTTTTGGAACGAAACAGTTAAATACAGATGAAAAACACTCATATTCTGATATTTGCAGCAGTATTGCTGTTGTTTGCGAACGCAAGTGCACAGTCGTATTTCGACACTGCTGTACTGAAAAAACATCTTGCATATCTGGCTTCCGATGAACTTGGAGGCCGCTATCCCGAGACCGACGGCAGCCTGAAAGCCGGCAGTTACATACAGCAGCATTATCTGAAACTCAAACTCAAGGTGCCGTGTGCCGACGGATTCCAGAATTTTACCTTTCCAAAAAACTGGACTGTAGGGGATTCCAATCGTGCCGAAATGTCCGGCAGGGAACTCATGGTTGAACGCGACTATGCTCCGCTTGACTATTTTCAAACACGGAAATCGTTTCTGTGTTCCAAGGTGATATTCGCAAAACGTAATGCTCTGGATTTGCTCGATTCGAATGCCTTTGCGGGGAAATGGCTCATGTTTTACGATGACACGACGAGGAATTTCCGCAAAACGACCTTCCTGAACGCAATGGGGAAGGGCGCGGCAGGAATTCTTCTAATCGTCGGCGACGTGAAACCGGAAATAAACAATATACTCAATATTCCGGCAAGCAAAAGTACCGATCTCGGTCCCATTCTGTGTATCTCGAAAGCAGTTGCCGACACCATTCTGAAAAACGCAGTCGTCTTGAATGCGGATTCCGCATACCTTGAATGTCCGGTAATGTTTTCAGCAACTACTCATTTTGTCCAGAACCATACCTCGGGTAGAAACATTGTGGCAGTGCTCGAAGGCAGTGATCCTGTGCTCAAGAACGAATACATAGTGGTCGGCGGACACTATGACCATATTGGCACAAGAAACGTAATCGACAGGAAGACGGGTAGAACCGAGACACGCATTTACAACGGTGCCGACGATAATGCTTCGGGAACAGTCGGAGTCATGATGCTGGCCGAAAAATATGCTCTTGCGGGGAAAGCTCCCAAACGCTCGATTGTTTTTGTGAACTTCGATGCCGAAGAAGAAGGACTGCTGGGCTCGTCACATTTTTTCGACAGTTCGATATACATAAAGCCTTCTCAAGTCAAAGCCATGATAAACATCGACATGATAGGAAGGTACGCGGAGAAAACCGGTCTCACCGTTCTGGGCGTTGAAAGCATGCGTGAGACAAAAGAAATCACGAAAATAATACAGAAGAAATCCCGTATAAAAATCAATTTTCCGAAACATTCGGTACTTTTTGCCGGTTCCGATCACGTGAATTTCTACAAGCACCGTATTCCTGTGCTTTTCTTCGGCACAAGTGTGCACACGGACTACCATAAACCTTCCGACACTGTGGAAAAAATAAATTTTACCGACATGCAAAATATTCTCTCGGCAATAGACCAAGTGCTTGACAATCTGGCAAATCGCAAAAAAAATCTCACTTTCAAGGAACTTGAATTCTGAACATTGCCGCCAAATTGAAAAAAAACACGTATTTTTGCAACATGATAAAACAACAAAAACACAACAGACAATGAAGAAATTTTTATTATCACTGACATTTTTATCGATGGTACTGCCGATGTTTGCAGACGAAGGCATGTGGATACCGATGCTTCTCAACAGAAATCAGGCAGACATGCAGCGCAACGGGATGCGGATAACTGCACAGGACATTTACGACATAAACCGTGCATGTCTGAAAGATGCCGTGGTGCTTTTCGGTTCGGGCTGCACCGGTGAATATGTCTCGCAAAACGGACTTCTTTTCACCAACCACCACTGCGGTTATTCTTTCATTGCCCGCAACAGTACTCTGGAACACAATTATCTGGCCAACGGGTTCTGGGCAAAGAATTATGACGAGGAGATTCCGTGTCCCGGCCTTACGGTTACACGTCTTGTACGAATGGAAGATGTTACCGCACAGGTACTGGATGGAGTTAAGTCTGAATATTCTGAAGCAGAACGCAAATCCGTTATAAACCAGAACATTGCAAGAATTACGAAACAGGCTACCGATGGAACCCATTATTCGGTCGTAATAAAACCGTTCTACTACGGTAATCAGTACTTCATGTACGTCAACGAGGTTTTCCGTGACGTGCGTATGGTGGGTACACCGCCTTCGAACATAGGCAAGTTCGGCGGCGATACCGACAACTGGATGTGGCCGCGCCACACTGGCGATTTCTCGGTGTTCCGCGTGTACGCAAACAGGGACAACCAGCCCGCCGATTACTCTAAGGACAACGTTCCGTACAAACCCATGAAACACCTGAAAATATCCCTCAGCGGCGTGCAGGAGGGCGATTTTACATTCGTCTTCGGTTATCCCGGAACCACGCAGCGATACATAACTTCAGATGCAGTGGAACTTGCGGCCAACGTGAACAACCCAACCCGCATTGCCCTCAGAACCATACGCCTGAAACACTACAACAATGCCATGAATCAAGATGCGGCACAGCGCCTCAAATACTCACCCAGAGTGGCATCAATAGCCAACGGCTGGAAAAAATGGCAGGGCGAGACCATAGGCGTTAACCGTCTTCAGGTAGTGAAAATGAAGAAAGCACTCGAGGAAAAATTCCAGGCTTGGGCCAACGACAAAGATGAATACAAAGACGTTCTCAGCCAACTTGCCGGCAACTATGCCAAGCTGAAACCTGTCGAACAGACACTCACGTATTTCAACGAGGCGATCATGGCTTCCGATTTCATGAACCGCGCCGCAGCACTTTGGAAACTGTCGAATATCGAAAATGACTCCATTGCCACTGTCGAAGCAGACAAAATACTTGCCGGTACCGAGAATTATTTCAAGGACTTTGACAGGCATACCATCGTTGACAAGGCTATTTTTACGGAAACATTCATGTACTCGTGGCATGCAGGCTTCAATTTCGGTGTAAACGGCACTTCTGCCGATGCCCGGAAACTCGTGAATAAAATTTACGATAAGTCGGTGCTCAACAATTACGGCAAAATTGTGAAATTGCTGAAGAACTACAAGGTAAAAGATGCACGGAAAATCAAAAAAGACCCGGCCGTAGAATTCTTCAACATGGCATACGTCAATGCTTATTATACGGAAAACGACAACTATGCCAAATACAAATCCGTCACAGCCGACATAGACCGTTTGTACCGCACCTATGTGAAGGGACTGATGGAAATGCAGCCTGATGTGAATTTCTTCCCCGATGCCAACCTCACACTGCGTGTTGCTTACGGACACGTTGAAGGCTTCCGTCCGAAAGACGGCGTTTCTTACAAACCCTACACCACCATCGAAGGCATTATCCAGAAGGAAAATCCCGACATTTACGACTACGTGGTGGAACCGAAACTGAAGGAACTTTACAACAACCGCGATTTCGGACGCTATGCCAACGAAAAAGGCGAGCTTCCAGTATGTTTCATTGCCACGAACCACACTACCGGAGGCAATTCCGGAAGCCCTGTAATCAACGCCGATGGCAACCTCATCGGACTGAACTTCGACCGCTGTTGGGAAGGCACGATGAGCGATATACTTTTCGATCCCGAATACTGCCGCAACATATCGCTCGACATTCGCTACTGTCTTTTCATAATCGACAAGTATGCAGGAGCCACAAACCTTATCGATGAACTCGAAATCGTAAAATAATCATGGAACAGCAAATTATAGAACAAGCGTGGAACGACCGCAGCCTGCTGAACGACAGCACTATGCAGAATGCCGTACGCAATGTCGTGGAACAGCTCGACAAGGGGAAGCTCCGTGTTGCCGAGTGCAAGGACGGACAATGGATTGTAAACGAATGGGTGAAAAAAGCCGTCGTGCTGTATTTCCCCATCTGCAAAATGCAGACCATAGAACTGCCACCGTTTGAATTTCACGACAAGATAGCTTTGAAGAAAGACTATGCCGGACAGGGCGTACGGGTGGTACCGCATGCCATAGCCCGCTACGGTTCGTATCTCGCAAGCGGCGTGGTCATGATGCCTTCGTATGTGAACATCGGAGCATACGTGGATAGCGGCACGATGGTGGACACTTGGGCTACTGTGGGCTCATGTGCTCAAATTGGCAAAAACGTACATCTGAGTGGCGGTGTCGGAATAGGCGGAGTTCTTGAACCTATACAGGCCGCCCCCGTCATCATCGAAGACCACTGCTTCATCGGTTCCCGTGCCATCATAGTGGAAGGTGCCCATATAGAAACCGAAGCCGTGATAGGTGCCGGAGTAACAATAACGGGTTCCACCAAAATAATAGATGTAACCGGTCCGGAACCAAAAGAATACAAGGGCTTCGTGCCGGCACGTTCGGTTGTGATACCCGGAAGCATAACGAAACACTTCCCTGCCGGAGATTATGGCGTTCCCTGTGCCCTGATAATAGGCCAGCGCAAGCCTTCTACCGACCGTAAGACTTCTCTCAACGCCGCTCTGCGCGATTTCAACGTATCAGTTTAAAACATTAAGTACATGGAAATAAAAGACTGTTTCTTTCTCGGAAAGATAACCAAACCATTCGGGCTGAAAGGCGAAGTCATATTTTTCTTGGACGTAGATGAACCGTCCGACTATGCCGGCATGGATTCCGTGTTCGTGGAGGTGAAAAACCAGTTGGTTCCATACTTCATTGAATCCATGCGCATAAACGGGAACAAAGCCACGGTGAAGTTCGAAGACCTTGCCACGGAAGAAGCTTTGGCTCTGGTGGGTTGCGACCTGTATCTTCCGCTCAAACTGCTCCCGAAACTTACCGGCAAGAAATTCTATTTTCACGAAGTGATAAATTTTACCATAATCGACAGCGAAAAAGGCGAAATCGGCAAAATTGCCTCGGTAATAGATTACCCCGCACAGCCACTTTTCCAAATTATGAACAAAGACACTGAAATTCTTATACCGGTCATCGATCAGGTGATAGACGCTGTGGACAGAGATAAACAAACACTTTACATAACGGCCCCCCCAGGACTTATAGACCTGTATCTGCAAAATTAAGTTGATAACTTTTTTACAGAAAGAAAAAAACTCTTGTTCGAAAGGAAAAAAAGTGTAATTTTGCACCTGAAAATCGTAAATATCACTAAAAATAAAATTGTTCTTATGGCAAAAAATGAAGAACCTGAATTGAAACGCTATTCCGATGAAGACCTCGCAGAGTTTCGCGAAATCATAGAGAAGAAACTGGCTGTGGCCCGCGAAAATTTCGCTCTGCTTCAGGAAGCTGTTGCGAACAACGATAAAGACGTGAGCGATACGGCACCGACGTTCAAACTGATGGAGGAAACCAGCAACGTGCTTTCGAAAGAGGAAAATGCCCGTCTTGCCTCCCGTCAGCAGAAATTCATAAAAGACCTTGAAGCTGCACTCATACGGATAGAAAACAAGACTTATGGCATTTGTAAGGTTACGGGAAAACTCATCCCGAAAGAGCGTCTGAGAGTCGTTCCTCACACAACCATGTCGGTTGAAGCGAAACTTACCCAGAAGAAGAGATAAAAGACGTACCGTCTTTTCACCATTTCGGCAATTCCGGACAGACTCCGGAATTGTTTTTTTTTCACGTTGCCGAAAAAAATAATGTCCGTCATGAGGTTTCACGACGGACATTATTATAAAAAACAGTAATCTGTTTATTTTACGGGGATATTTTTCAGTGTTTCCACGAGGAAATTCCAGAAACGTTCAACACTTTCGATGTTCACGCCTTCGTCAGGAGAGTGCGGGTGAACAATGGTCGGGCCGAATGAAATCATGTCCCAATTGGGATACATGCCACCGAACAGGCCACATTCCAAGCCGGCATGGATAGCCATTATCTTGGCTTCGGTGCCGAACATGTTCTTGTAAAGGTCTCTCATTGTGTTGAGGATAGGGGAATTCATGTTAGGTTTCCATCCCGGATATGCACCGGAAAGTTCGCATTTTCCGCCTGCAAGTTCTGCGAGACATACCAGACGTTCAGCAAGTGCTTCTTTTGCGGAATCAACAGAACTGCGCAGGAGTGCCTTGATTGAGAATTTGCCGTTTTCTGTCTTCACTATGGCGATATTCAGTGATGTTTCAACAAGGTCTTTCATGCTGTTGCTCATGCGTATTACGCCGTTGGGAATAACCATTACGGTGCTTATCAGCTTCTGAGTGTCGGTATCTGTCATTGCTTCGGCCGGAAGTTCCACATCTTCGTAGGTCATCTTGTAGTCAGGTTCTGTGGCTTCGAGTTCTTTTCTGAGGTGAGCCGAGATTTTTTCAAATTCCTTAACTATGCAATCTTTGTGTTCCTTTGGCATGACCAAGACAGCAGATGCTTCTCTTGGTATGGCGTTGCGCAGGCTGCCGCCATCAACGGAAACGAGACGTATGCCACATTCTGCTACCCAGCGGAGATGGCGGAACAGTATCTTGTTGGCGTTGCCACGTCCGAGAATGATGTCCATTCCACTGTGACCGCCCTTGAGGCCACCTATGGAAAGTTTGCATGCACAATAGTCTGCCGGAGTCTTTTCGGTTTTGTATTCTATATCCATTGTAGCATCGATGCCGCCAGCACAACCTATGTAGAGTTCACCTTCGGTTTCGGAATCCATGTTCAGAAGGATATCGCCTTTGAGTACGCCTTTTTCGAGACCGAAAGCACCTGTCATTCCGGTTTCTTCATCGATGGTGAAGAGGGCTTCAATGGGACCGTGCTGTATGGTTGTGGAAGCGAGTACCGTCATTGCAGCGGCAGCACCCATTCCGTTGTCGGCACCGAGTGTGGTTCCGTTTGCTTTAACCCAACCGTCAACGATTCGGGTCTCAATAGGATCCTTTACAAAATCATGGACTTTGTCATTGTTTTTCTGCGGAACCATGTCCACGTGAGCCTGCATTATGACGGCCTTGCGGTTTTCCATTCCTTTGGTGGCCGGTTTGCGGATTATGACGTTGCCAATCTGATCGACTTTGTATTCCAGATTGTGTTTTTTTGCAAATTCCACAAGATATGCCACTACTTTTTCTTCGTGTTTTGAAGGACGTGGAATTTGGGTGAGGGCATGGAAGTTTGCCCATAACTCTTTGGGATTCAAGTTTAAAATTTCGCTCATTGTATTAAGTTTTAATGTATTTTCGTCAGAATTTAGAAAGCACAAAGTTACAAAAAAGTTTCTTTCCGTACAAGTTTTTTTTCATTTTTTTTGGGAATTTTATTTCATGGATTGAAAAATTTTCGTATCTTTGCAGAAGTATCCACAAAATAAAAACGATAATGAGAAAGCTTTTTTTTGCAGTGGCAGGGTTGTTTTTTGTAAACATTTCAATATCACAGAATTACAATGTTCTTTTTATCGGGAACAGTTATACCGAAGTCAACAATCTGCCGCTTCTGATAAACAATGTCGCCAATTCCACGGGCGACACCATCACATATCGGTCGAACACGCCGGGCGGATGTACATTCAATCAGCACTGCAGCAACCAGTCCATGAATCTGATACGGCAAGGCGGCTGGGATTTCGTGGTATTGCAGGAGCAGAGCCAGTTCCCATCGTTTCCCGACAGTCAGGTGAACAGGGAATGTCTTCCTTTTGCCAAGCGGCTGGTGGATTCCATAAGGGCAAACAACACATGTGCGGAACCGGTGTTTTACATGACATGGGGCAGAAAAAACGGGGATCCGGATCCGAGAAACGTTGCGGAATTTCCACCGCTTGGGACATACCGCGGAATGGACAGCCTGCTCTGTCTGCGTTACATGATGATGAAAAACAGCAACAATGCTTCGGTTTCGCCGGTCGGCAGGGTATGGCACTACATTCGCGACAATTATCCGGGCATAGAGCTTTACAGCAGCGATGAAAGTCACCCTTCGGAAGCAGGCTCCTACGCCGCAGCATGCAGTTTCTACACCATATTCTTCCACAAAGACCCGAGAAACATAACTTACAACGGCAGTATCCCGACTTCTGTGGCGGACACCATAAAGAAAGTGGCAAAACTCGTGGTTTACGACAGTCTGAGCAAGTGGCTGCAAGCTACCCCGAACCGGATTGCCAACCAACCGGTAGCCGCTTTCGATACCGTCTCCACCGGAAACAGAACCTATTCTTTTACAAATACTTCCATGTATGCCGAACATTATGCTTGGGATTTCGGAGACGGCATGAACAGCTATGTTGAGAATCCGAGCCATACTTTTGCGGCAGACGGAATTTACAAGGTGACTCTCATAGCGGCGGCATGCCACGTTGAAGACACTTTCTCGATGGAGTTGGAAATACCCGACAGAGGGGGAGAACCTCCGGTCTCCGTTTCCATGACCGAAGCCGTAAAACAGATAACGGTATATCCTAATCCTGTTGGTAATATATTGTATGTCAGTGGATTGAAAGAGGTTTCGGCTCTCAGACTCATTACCGCTGACGGAAAAGTGATACAGGAAATAGACTTGCCGGAAGAAACAGAAAAGATAGACGTCGACTCTTGTAAATCGGGTGTAATTTTTCTTAAATTCACGATGTGCGACGGATCGGAATTTACACGGAAAGTGGTCAAACAATAACATTTTGCGAAGATGAAAAATAGCCGTCCACGGAAATCCGGAGGAGGCTTTTTTTGCAGAGAATTGCCTGCAACAAAATCTTAATATTTCTGCAATTATTTTTAACGGAAACGTAACTTTGTTGAAAGAATGTCATGCTAATTTTGTAACTTGAATAAATTTATTTTCAAAGCAATTTAAATATTTGGTTATGAGTATTTTAGATATCGTTCTCATTGTGGTCAATTTCGCCGGCGCGCTCGGCATCTTCCTCTTCGGCATGAAACTCATGAGCGAAGGCCTGCAGAAGTTTGCCGGCAACGGCATGCGCCGCATCATGGGCAAAATCACCGACAATCCCGTCACCGGCATCCTGACCGGTGCGCTGGTCACGGTGGCCATCCAATCCTCCTCCGCCACCACGGTCATGGTGGTCAGCTTCGTCAATGCCGGCCTGCTCAGCCTCTCCGGTGCCATTGCGGTCATCATGGGAGCCAACATCGGCACCACCGCCACGGCATGGATCATCACCCTGCTGGGACTGGGTGAATCGGGCGGAAGTTTCAGTCTGCCGCTGCTTGCAGTAGCCATTGCCCTCTTTTTCATGTTTTCAAAAAAAGACAAATTGAAATCCTTCAGCGAATTCATCATCGGATTCGCCCTGCTGCTCCTTGGCATGGATTTCCTGAAAGGAGCCATGCCGAACCTGGAGGAATATCCGGATTTCCTTGCCGCACTGGGCAGCATGTCCGGCCACGGATTCCTTTCCATACTGCTGTTCGTCGCCATCGGAACGGCCCTCACCTGCATCATGCAGGCCTCCGCCGCCATGATGGCCATCACCCTGGTGATGTGCTACAAGGGATGGATCGGCATGGACGTAGCCGTGGCTCTGGTCATGGGAGAAAACATCGGCACCACCATCACCGCCAACCTGGCCGCCATGGTCGCCAACAATTCGGGAAAGAAAGCGGCCCGGGCCCACCTGGTGTTCAACATCATCGGAGTCACAATCATCCTCATTGCCTTCCGCCCGGTCACGCAGCTGATTGCCCGGATGACCACCGGATTGATGGGTTCAGACCCCTACACTGCCGTTGGAGCCGCAGGTTACGACCCTGCCGCAATCCCGCTGGCACTTTCACTCTTCCACACCTTCTTCAACGTGAGCAACACCTGCATTCAGGTCTGGTTCATCCCGCAGATTATCCGCATCGTCAATTGGATGGTCAAAACGAAACCGGAAGATGAAGAAGATGAATTCCGGCTGGCCTACATCAGCCGGGGCTGGACCAACACGGCCGAACTGAACATACAGTCGGCCAAGAAGGAAATCGAGGATTTCTCCAAGCGCGTGCTGAGAATGTACACCTTCTTGCCCGGACTGTGCACGGCCAAGGATGAAGAAGAATTCAACAGGATATTCAAACGCATCGAGAAATACGAAGGCATCACCGACCGCATGGAAATCGAAATTGCCAAGTTCCTGACCAAGATAGGTAAAAACGGTCTCTCCGACGAGGGCTCGAAACAGATAGGATCCATGCTCAGGATTATCGACAATCTGGAGAGCATAGGCGACGCCATTTACCAGATAGCCATCATAAGAAAGACAAAACTTGCCGACAATGTGCACTTTTTGCAGAAACTCAACGATAACATCTCGAACATGAACGGACTGGTTCGGAAGACACTCATGATAATGGACGAAAACCTGCGAAACCAATACGAAAAAATTGATATTTCGGAAGCTTATGCTGCAGAAAATGAAGTGAATATGTTACGAGACCAGCTTCGCAAACAACACCTCGATGACCTGAAAAACGGAACTTACGATTATGCCGTAGGTACGGCTTACAGCAGTCTGTACGCCTTGTACGAAAAACTTGCCGACTATGTGATAAACGTGAGTGAATCCGCTTGCGAAATAAAGAAAGGCAAGGTCGTAATTTCTTGACGGGAAAATACTACATCTTGAAAAAATACGTTATCTTCCTCTTGTGAGGAAATGGATAACCATATTGATGCTGATGTTTTCAGCCGTGCCGGTTTTCGCTTCGTACATACTTGTCCCTATGGACGAGGTGCAGAAGAATCATCTGAAGTCGTACGGACTTGCCTATTGGGTTTTGCAGCACGATGTTGAAGTGTCGTGGCTGCTTAACTACCGGGGCGGGGCCTTTCTGATGCAGTATTCCGAAAGCATTGAACGGGAAAGCAGACTTCGTGGAATCACCTGCGAGGTGATTGCCGACGGGCAAAGCACCAATATTCTTTCGCATATAGCAGACCCTTCGGTGAACATGGATGCCGTGCGGTTGCAGAAAGCTCCGAAAATAGCCGTATATTCGCCGAAAAACAAACTCCCATGGGACGATGCTGTCACGCTTGTCCTTACCTATGCCGAAATTCCATACGATGTGGTTTACGATGCCGAAGTGCTGAACGGCGTTCTGCCGATGTACGACTGGCTCCACCTTCACCATGAAGATTTTACCGGACAGTTCGGAAAATTCTGGGCCAGTTACCGCAACACTTCGTGGTATGCCGAAGACGTGAAACTTCAAAATGAAACAGCCCGACAGTTTGGATTCTCAAAGGTGTCGCAGCTCAAACTTGCTGTGGCACACAAAATACGGGACTTTGTGGCAGGAGGAGGATTCCTGTTTGCAATGTGTTCGGCACCCGACAGTTACGACGTGGCTCTGGCCGCCGAAAACGTGGATATTTGCGACACACCTTTTGACGGTGACCCCATTGAACCCGATGCCCAAAGCAAACTCGACTACTCCAAGACTTTCGCCTTCAAGGATTTTAAAATCGTTACAAATCCTGCGGAGTATGAGATTTCGGATATCGATATCGATCAGAACAGCCGGAGAAATGCCGTGGGAGAGCAAAACGACTATTTCGCGCTTTTTGAATTTTCTGCCAAGTGGGATTGGATTCCGACCATGCTTACCCAAAACCACACCCGTATTGTGAAGGGTTTTATGGGACAATCTACCGCTTTCAGACGGAAATATGTGAAATCGAACGTGATAATTCTTGCCGAAAACCAAGCCCTCGACGAAGTGCGTTACCTTCATGGAACTTTCGGTAAAGGCACATGGACTTTCCTCGGCGGACACGACCCCGAAGACTACCAGCACTATGTAGGCGATCCGCCGACAGACCTTTCACTTTATCCCAATTCTCCCGGTTATCGACTGATACTCAATAATATATTGTTTCCTGCAGCAAAAAAGGAAAAGCATAAGACATGATTTTTACGATTTAAGCAAGACAAATAAAGTATTTATATGAAACGCAGTATTTTTTTATCCCTATTCGCTTGTGTCTGCCTTGGGTTGAACGCTCAGGTGTGGCAGATTTACAACACTGCAAACAGCGACATCAACGGCAACACGGTGCTGGCTGTTGCCGCCGATAAGAAAAATGCCAAATGGATAGGTACCAGCGAGGGTTTGTCCAAACTTTCGGGCAAATCGTGGACCGATTACAGCATGTTCAACAAAAAACTGAAAGGAGAATTCGTGAATTGCCTTACGGTGGACAACAGCAACGTCCTCTGGATCGGTACCGACAATTTCGGCGTGGTGGAATTCGACGGCACGCACTGGAAGGAGCATGTGAACGAAACGCGGCGTCTTAAAATGAAATTTATCCGTACCATTGCCATCGATGAAAACGACGTGAAGTGGATAGGCGTGACACTCGGAGGTTTGGTGCGTTACGACAACAAAAATTGGGAACTGCTTTCGACAAAAAATTCAGAACTCCTGAGTGATTTCATACTTTGCATCACCCTTGACAAAGAAGGCAACAAGTGGATAGGCACCAATGCGGGTTTGTCGGTTTTCGACGGCTCTGCATGGAAAAACTACACTCCGAAAAACTCTCCGCTTCCCGACAACATCGTCCCAGCCGTTGCCATTGACCGTAAGGGTGTGAAATGGATAGCGACGTTGGGCGGACTTTGCAGTTTCGACGGAAAATACTGGCAGGTTTACAATACCAAAAACAGCCGAATCCCCAGCAATCAGGTTAACAGCCTTGCATTCGACAAAAACGGCGTTCTCTGGCTCACTACCGACAAGGGAGTTACCGCTTTCGACGGCAAGCACTGGGTTACATATACTACGAAAAACAGCCCGCTGCCTTCCGACGTCATTCAGAACATCACCATTGACAATCAGAACAACAAATGGTTCGGAACCGATTTCAACGGATTGACGTGTTTCTCCGGATTTACCATTTCGGGCAGGGTGGTGAACGATTTCGGCGAAGGAATGAAAGATATTACGGTGAAAGCTGGAACACAGACAGTTAAGACCGATGCCGACGGAAATTACCGCATCGATGTCAAAAACGGCACCACGCTTTCGGTAAAGCCTGTCATCGATATGGAATACACACCTGCAGAACATACATTCAGCGAAGTGTCGTCGTTTCAGTTGGGTAAAAATTTCGTGGTCACGACTCCGGAAAAACCGTCAGAAGCGAAAATCGGCATAATCTCGCATCTTGACGAAGGCTACATAACCGTCTCTTTCGAAGGTGTCTCCGCCATTGTGGAAATACTTGACTCCAACGGAGAAAGCGTAGAAAAAATAGACCAGTACAAAAAAGGTTCCAGAATCGAAATACCACGAGACATAAGAAAAAAAACTTTTCATGTGGCTGTGAAGACAAAAAAAGGCGTGCGAAGCATAAAACTTACCCCCGAAGGCAAGAAGGCTTCTGCCAACGGAAACGTCAAAAAGTAACTGATATATTTTGATAAAATACTGAAAAACAACAATCTGCCATGGAAGAATTTCAAGACACACCAATTGAAGACTTCAAATACCTTGTTGAAGAATTTGCCGACCTTAAAATAATGAGATACCGTATCCCGGAGTGGAACCGCCTCTCACTCAGGCAGAAAGAATATCTTTATTGTCTTGGTGAGGCAGCAAAATATGGACGAGACATACTTTTCGACCAGAATTTCAAATACAACATCATAATCCGAAAGACACTTGAAACGGTTTTGAAAACTTATCGTGGCGACCGAGAATGTGTTGATTTCAAAAACTTTACGGTTTATGCAAAACGGGTGTTTTTCAGCAACGGAATACACCATCATTATGCCGAGGATAAATTTTTTCCTGAAATTTCGCAACAGTACTTCAATGAACTGCTGCTCAATAGCGATGCGTCGAAACTTATTGAGAACAAGCCTGTTACAATTGAAGCCTTCTGCAAGTTCATAACCTTTGTGATATTTGAAAAGAGTCTTTTCATGAAACGCCGCAATTCAGAAGCCGGTTCTGACATGGTTGCCACGTCTTCGGTGAACTTCTACGAGAATGTAACACAGCGCGAGGTGGAAGATTTTTATGCCGGAATGCAGAAAAAAGATGACAAGACACCTGTATCGTATGGTCTGAATTCCAAGGTGATAAAGGAAAACGGAAAAATCACCGAACAGGTTTACAAACTTGGAGGACTTTATGGTGAAGCCATAGAAAAGATAATATGCTGGCTTGAAAAAGCCAACCGCGTGGCCGAAAACGAATCCCAGCGTCGTTACACAAATCTTCTTATTGAATATTACCGTACCGGCGACCTGAAAACATGGGACGAATACAATATAGCATGGGTGGAAGATACTGATTCCAGTATCGATTTCATAAACGGATTCATTGAGGATTACAACGATCCTCTCGGACGCAAGGCTACATGGGAGTCTGTAGTGAATTTCAGGGACGATGAAGCGACTCTCCGTACCGCCATCATAAGCGGTAATGCCCAGTGGTTTGAGGACAACTCGCCCGTTGACCCGCGTTTCAAGAAAAAGGAAGTAAAGGGCGTTTCTGCCAAAGCCATCAATGTCACCACCCTCGGAGGAGACTGTTTCCCGACTCCCCCCATCGGAATAAATCTTCCCAACGCCGATTGGATTCGTCGCGACTACGGCTCCAAGTCGGTGACAATCACCAACCTGATGGACGCCTACGACAAAGCGGCACAGGAGTCGCCGCGCAGTGCTCTGAGAGAGTTCGCTTTCTCGGAAGATGAAATAACTCTGTGCCGGAAATACGGCCATCTTACCGATACGGTACACACAAATCTCCACGAATGTCTCGGTCACGGCTCAGGACAACTGCTGCCCGACACGCAGCCCGGTGCACTGAAAGAATACAGTTCTGCACTGGAAGAAGCCCGTGCTGACTTGTTCGGACTTTATTATATCGCCGACCCCAAGCTCGTCGAACTCGGCATACTGCCCGACAACGAGGCTTATAAAGCAGAATACTGCGGTTTCATACGCAACGGCCTCATGACACAGCTTGCACGGATTGAACTCGGGAAAAAAGTTACCGAAGCCCACATGCAGGACAGGAAACTGATTGCCTCATGGTGTTACGAAAAGGGAAGGAACGGAAATGTGATAGAGCGGAAACGTTCAGGGGGAAAAACATTTTTTGTAATCAACGATTTCGTGAAACTGAGAAACCTGTTCGGCGAACTGCTGGCCGAAGTGCAGCGGATAAAGTCGGAAGGCGACTATGAAGCAGGCAGAAACCTTATCGAGAATTATGCCTCAAACATAAATCCTGATCTCCATAAAGAAGTGCGGGAACGTTATGCAGCTTTGAATCTCAAGCCATACGGAGGTTTCATAAATCCGGAAATTCTGCCGGCTTTTGAAAACGGCAAACTGGTGGACTACGAAATTCTCTATCCTGACGATTTCCTGCAGCAGCATCTCCAGTATGGCGACTTTTACGCAACACTACAGTTCTGAAAGTCATGAAACACCGCACAATACCAATTTTCATTCCCGAGGTGTCCTGCCCGAACCAGTGCATATACTGCAACCAGCGTGTAATTTCCGGACAGCAGCAGATGCCGTCCGACGAGGAAATTACCGCTACCATTGAGACCTATGCATCCACGTTCGACGACGACACTTTTGTGGAAATAGGTTTTTTCGGAGGAAATTTCACGGGGATACCGTTCCCCGAGCAGAAACGGCTTATAAATCTGGTGAAACCCTTTTTCAACCGTTATAGAATTCAGGGAATAAGACTGTCCACACGCCCCGACTACATAACTCCGGAAATCGTGTCTTTTCTGAAAGATAACGGCGTTACGGTAATAGAACTCGGAGTGCAGTCCCTCGACGACGGTGTACTGCTGAACGTTCAGCGGGGATACACTTCAAGACAGGTTTTCGAGGCTGCCGAAATAATAAACGGCAGCGGAATTGAACTTGGCATGCAGATGATGCTCGGTTTGCCCGGCGATACGGCGGAAAAAGCATACCGCACCGCACAGCAGATAGTCGGATCAGGTGCAAAAAACACCAGAATTTATCCGACTCTGGTAGTACAGCACACCCGACTTGCGGAAATGTATCGGGCAGGCGAATACCGGCCTCTTTCACTCGACGAGGCAGTGATGCAAACCAAAAACATACTGTATCTTTTTGAAACATCGGGAATTACAGTGCTTCGTGTCGGTTTGCACCCAACTGAAGGTTTCGTGTCGGGTACCGATTATCTGGCAGGTCCTTTCCATGTGGCTTTCAAGGAAATGGTACAGACTGAAATCTGGCACGATATACTCTCCGAAATCGACGTGCCAGCATCGGAAATAACGATACATGTGCCTGAAAGACAGATTAATGCCGCAGTAGGGCATAAGGGCAAAAACAAAAAAATGCTGCTCGGAAGATACAGAACCATACAGTTTGTTCCCGACAGGAATCTGGATATATACGCTTTCAGGGCAGAAAAAAAATTCACCGTCACACAATAAAGTTCAGAGTATCCCGTTTTATAGGACGCATCTGTGGTGTAATAACCACTGGGGCAAAAATTTGTGAGGAGGTTTGCCACAAAGCAAATCCCTCGATGTTTTCTTTTTCATAGTACAATTTTTAGGTTGGTCTCCCGGAAATTTTTTCCGGGGGGCTTTTTTTCAGAGTCCGGAAAAAGAAAAACGGTAATTTTTTTGACGTAAATGTGCGATAAATGACAAAAATTTTGTCATGAGAAAAAAAAATGTTATCTTTGTGATTCGGTACTTTTTGCGTAAAAGTGCGTAATGTATTGATAATTAAAGAAATAAGTAAAATTATAGTTTGTAAAACCATGAAAAAAACAATTTTAGTCTTAGCAGTAGCTTTGATTTCGTGTGCAGCAGTAATGGCACAGAAACCCGTAAAACTCGGACACGTTGACACTCAGGAACTTCTCAAGATAATGCCTGAAGTAGATTCGATACAGAATATTTTGAAGAATGAATACACTGAGGCAGAAAATATGCTGAAGACAATGGCATCGGAGCTGCAGCAGCTTCAAGGTGAATATCAGGCAAAGAAAGACCAGATGTCCGACCTCATAAAACAGACCAAAGAGGCGGAATTGCAGGACAAAGCTGCACGTATACAGCAGTTTCAGGACAATGCACAGAAACAGTTGCAGGAACGTCAGGCAGCATTGTTTGCTCCTATCGAAGAAAAGGTTAAGGCTGCCGTTGCAAAAGTCGCAAAGGCAAACGGCTACACCTATATTCTCAATGCCGGCGTAGCTATCTATGAAGGTGGCGATGACGTGCTTCCTTTGGTAAAGAAAGAATTGGGACTCAAATAAACCCACTCCCGTTGGATAAAAATACGGGTCTGCATTCAGCAGACCCGTATTTTTTGGTACAAACTTGTCCGTCAGATGATTTTTTGCAGCATGCAGGCAATTGCAAGAATAAAACTTTCCGGACCTTTTATTGGGTTGTGCCGGAGCGGCAACGCTTGTACGGTGCCGTTTGGAAGACTTGCTTTGACTGCCGCAGCGTTCATAAAAAATGATTCAACCATGTTGGTGGTGTTTTTTGAAGAAAATTCCGTTCAAAAAATTGTTCTTGCCGTTGATGGTCCAGCACCTGTGCCGTCAGAAAAACGATTTAAAAGAACCTCTATGACATTCACAAAAAAAATCGTACTTTTGCAGTCCGAAAAAAATATTCAAAATTATGAAAAAAAACATTTTTTTTGCTGCATTTCTATTGTCAATTCTTTGTGTAAAATCACAGACTCCTGCCCTCAATTCCGGTAAGTATCGGTATTTTCGCGACCGCCTTAAAAACGAAATGATGTATGTCCCCGGCGACGGCATGGAAAAGGCATCGTATCTTCCCATGGAGCGACGTTACCGGAAAAACGGCAAATCTCTCGGTTACTGGGCCGATGCGACTTGGTGGCAGGGACACTATGTATCCGTACTGGCTACCGAATACTACCTGAAAAAAATAAAGGGTGAAAGCACCGATTCCACATTGGATGAACTCCGTCAGGCCATAACGGTCTACAACCGTTTGGACATGTCAGCAGAACACTGCTGGTATTGCGACACTTGCGATGAACTAAACGGTTTCTATCTTCGCGATGACGTAGACGACAGCGACATTCCTTTTCTGCCTGTAGATACTATAGATTCCGACTATCAGGGATGTGGAAGGGAAAACAGCACTGCCAACGCTCCTTCGCAAGATCAGGCATGGGCAAGTTACCTCGGTTTTGCCCTCACGCTTAAACTCGTTGACGATACTGCTCTGTGCAGCGAAGTACGCAACATAGCCGGACGTATGGTGAAAGTGATGCAGTACACCGACGGGAAGGGTAGTGAACATTGGCAGATAATGAATCCCGTAAACGGAATGGTAATACAGACTGAAGACGATATAAAATGGCTCCGCTACGCCCATGCTACCGTCGGCGGCATACTTACAGGTCAAGACATGCATTTTGGTAGGTCAGGCAGAACTTTATGGAAAGGTTTGTGGAACGTCGCACAAAACAATGTTTTCATTTCCAAAACGGGAAATTTCCGATGGTACGGAATTATGGCCATTTCTGCAGTAATGAACGATGATGGACGCGGCAGCAGCAACTGCTACGACTGGCTGATAAAAAAAGGAGAATCGCTGGTTTCAAAGCGTCCCGACCTGCAACAGACGCTGTTTTTTCCGCACCTGCCGCTTATAAACGTGGTGTTGTACGGCTACAATGGCAAGCGGGCACAGCCGAAGGACAGATATGAGGAATATCTAAATCTGGCTCCGGCAACGGGTGCCGGCACTTACACCGAAAACGATGAGACGAAACGGACTGCTGCTCCGTGGCACACACTGTCGCTGTTTTGCCCGTGGCACACAAAAGAAACGGGTGAGTTCAACATGATTGACTACATGCTTCTGTACAACCTTTATCAGATTGTTTACGAATCGAGGTTGCCTGAATTCGAGGCTTTTTGGAACCACCCTACGACAGACTGATGTCTTTTATGAAAACGTCGTCATCAATGCTGCCTAGACAGGCCGTCATTTCGGCTTCGCTGTCGTAGGTGCATCGTATGAATGGATTGTCGAAATCTTTCTTGCGCGATTCGAAAATCCTGTCTTTCACAATACGCAATGTTTCGGAATACTGGCGTTTTGCTGAATCCCAGTCGGATTGCGTGAGCTTTTTCTTTCCCGAAAGCAGGCACAGAATACCGTAGGCGTGACGTGCTTTCTGCAACGGATAGACCTGCCACAATTCGTCGTAGCGGTGGTGGATTGCCTGCCACGATTCCAACTTTCCGGATTTTATGTCACTGCAAAGCCGGTCGGCGTCGTCTTTTGCAATTAGCTGTCCTCCGAAGTTAATCCATTGAGTGACGCGTTTTTCGGTGTACAAGGCATCCGAAATTTTTTCGAACGGCACGGAGCCTTGTTTTTCCGCATAACTTTGCACATTGGCAACAGCATAATATACAAGCATCTGGTTATAAGCCTCGTATGCTTCTACTGGCTTCAATATCCTGACTTTGCGTTTTCCGTGTTCCATTTCATCAGCAAAGACCTCCAGCCCATTACTATGTCCGTTTGTTGCTGTATTTGATTTTGCTTCTTCAATCCGTTTCCCCAATGAGTCCATGACTGCAACGATTTCCTCTATTGTATCTGGTGCAAAGGTTTCATACTCAATGTGTTGGGCTTTTCTGACGCGTCTATCGCGCTGTTTGAACTTCCAGCTGTTGCGTATAAGTGCATACATGTTGTACATCCACCAGTAGGCCGGCATGACTTCCAATTCTCCCGTATGCGTGTTGTTGTTTACAAGGGAAAAAGGTGTCGTTATGTTCAGTTCCGACGGATAATCGGCTTTGCTGAGGAGAGTAAAGGAAGCGAATTTGCTTGAATGTTTCAGGCTCGTGCAGAGCCCCGGCCAGAATCCCCGTCCGGCCAGAATTTCACCTGTGCTCGAACGGCTGTTGTGGTTGCTGCCGACTGTGGCACCTGCAGCCAGATTGCTCTGTCCGAGTATCGTTGATGCAATGAGGAACGAATTGTTGTGATGCTGTTCGTGAGAGGGAAATATCAGCGAATTCTGCACCTCGCAGCATGCTATTGTAGAATTGTCGGAAACATAGGTGTTCACGATTCTTGCACCGTGCTCCACAGTAACGTTGCTACCAAGTATAAAATTAAGTAAAATGCTGTTTTCCAAAACCTTACATCCTTCTGAAACGATGCCGTTTTTCAGGATTGCACCATCAGAGACAAGTGTCGGTGCAGTCTCGGAAGAATTTACTGTAAGTTCCGAAAGTGTTGTAATTCCGTCAATTTTGCAGAAATCTCCTATTCTTGTATTTCGTATAGTCTTGGAGTTGCATAGGGTCGCGTTTTTTCCAATGATTCCGATGGGCAGCAGATTTTCCAACAGTTTATTTGTCATGCTGTTCAGTGCTTTCTGCAAACATGCGTCTCCACGGTATTTCCCCCAGAGATATGCGTCGGCGGGAAGCATCCCGTTGAAAGCAAGAACGGTGCGGTCGCTGCCCTCATTCATTATGTTCAAATGACTTCCGGTTCCGAATGCAGCGTCTTCGCTTACCGATATTTCGCATACATTGAACACCTTGCTGTTTTCCGAAACGACGTATCTGTCAAGAAGTCCGACATTGCAAAGTTCAGCTTTGTTCAAAACGTCGCAGTTTCTTATGCAGCTGTTGGATATTTTTGCCGAACCTATGCGGATTTCACCTTCGAATTGGGAATTTCTTATCTCGTTTGGTTGAAAATCGTCGTTTACCAACACTTTACTCCAGCCTTCGGTGGCAAAATTATTGTTTTTTTCGAGGATTGCGATTTCCCAATCGGACAAATTCCGCCAGTTTTCCTTTCCTGACTGCAGACAAACATTGTTCCTGTTTTCAACGGTGTTCAACATAATATTATCAATTACACATTGTTAGACGTATTTTTTTGTTGGAAGCCTCAGTACGAACGTTTTTTGAATTTTACGGCTTGCAGTCATTCAAGCACTTGTCATACGAGTTCCATAACTTGTTTTTCCGCTTGGGATGCTGATTTGTATCCGTGTCGTCAATTCTGACAGCTTCTCTGTCGGAGTACTTCGTATAGGAACACTCCGGCAGCCACCGAGACATTGAGAGACTGTACCTCGCCGACAATCGGCAATTTGGCTCTCTGGTCGCTGATTTTCAGCAGTTCGTTGCTGATGCCGGTTTCTTCGGCACCCATTATCAGCAGTGTGGGCAATGTGAAATCCACATTGGTGTAAACAGTATTTGCCTTTTCGGTGGCGGCACATACCTGCAGGCCCGACTGCTTGGCAAAATTTATCACGGTTTTAAGATTTGCTTCGCGGCATACGGGTATGCGCAACAGTGCTCCCGACGATGTCTTTATGGCATCTTCGTTGATGGCGGCACTGCCGTGAGCCGGCACGACAATGGCATCGGCTCCGGTACATTCTGCCGTACGTGCTATGGCTCCGAGGTTACGAACGTCGGTAACATGGTCGAGCATAACGATGAGAGGAATGCGTCCTTCGTCGAAAACTTTTGGCACGATGTCAAAAACCGACTGGTATTCGATTGGAGAAATCACAGCCACGACTCCCTGATGATTGGCGTTGCGGGTAGTCCGGTTGAGCTTTTCCACCGGCACAAACTGGAACTGAATTCCGGCTTCCTTCATTTTGGTGCGCAGTTCGGAGACCAATGTCCCCGTAAGGCCGTTCTGTATCAGAATCTTGTCTATTTCCTTCCCCGATTCTAAAGCTTCGATGACGGGGCGCAGACCGTAAATGATCTGCTGTTTACTGTTCAGTGTTCTTTCCATCTCTGATAATTATTTTTCGGTCGGCCATCCGGGCCAATTCCTCGTTATGTGTCACAATGATGAAAGTTTGGTTGTACTTGTCTCTCAAATCGAAAAAAAGCCGGTGAAGTTCCTTTGCGTTAACCGAATCGAGGTTCCCCGAAGGTTCATCGGCGAGTATCACAGAAGGGTGGTTTATGAGAGAACGGGCCACTGCCACTCGCTGCTGCTCTCCGCCGGAAAGTTCCGATGGCTTGTGTGAGGCACGGTTGGTGAGTTTCAGAAAATCAAGCAGCTGCATTGCTTCCGGCTCCACGTCCTTTAAGTTCCGTCCCCGTATCAGAGCCGGCATGCAGACGTTTTCCAAAGCGTTGAATTCGGGCAGAAGGTGGTGAAACTGAAACACGAAACCGATATGCCGGTTGCGGAATTGTGAAAGTGCGTTGCCCGAAAGTTGCCGGATGTCGGTTCCTTCAATGAATATCTCTCCCTTGTCGAAACTTTCGAGGGTTCCTATTATTTGAAGCAACGTGGTCTTGCCTGCTCCTGAAGCTCCGACAATGGAAACAATCTCTCCTTTTTTTACATGAAGGTTCACGTCTTTCAGCACCTCAAGATTGCCGAAGGATTTGTATAAATGTTCTACTCTTATCATTGTCAAAAGTTTAAATCAGACCTGCTTTCCGTTGAGGAACATCATGTCCACCTTGTTGTTGCCATAGGCATACGGCATAAATTCATAGCTTGGTATCTGTTTGGTAATGAAGAAGTTTGCTTTCTTTCCGACAGCAATGCTTCCGAGTCTGTCCACAACGTCCATGGCATAGGCAGAGTTTATCGTTGTTGCATTGATTGCTTCTTCGGGAGTCATGCGGTAATTTACGCATGCAAATGAAAGCACAAGTTGCATGTTGCCCGATGGCGATGATCCGGGATTATAGTCGCTGGCCATGGCCACAGGCAGTCCGGCATCCATCATTTTTCGTACGGGGGAATGCTGCATGTTGAGGAAAAATGCAGCTCCGGGCAAAACCGTAGGCATGCAGTTTGAATTGCGGAAAGCCTCAATCTCGTCATCGCCGACGAATTCCAGATGGTCGCACGAAAGGGCATTGTACTTCACGCCAACCTGCACGCCGCCCGAGCAAGCCATTTCGTTTGCATGTATTTTCGGACGCATGCCGTATTTTGTTCCGGCTTCCAGCATACGGTCGGTTTCTTCTACGGTAAAGAATCCCTGATCACAGAATACGTCGATGAAATCTGCCAGACCTTCGGCGGCAGCCTGCGGTATCATTTCCCTTATCACGAGGTCAACGAATTCGCCCTGACGTCCGCGGTATTCCATGGGCACGCCGTGTGCACCGAGCAGGGTTGCCTTTATCGTAAGCGGGGAGTTTTCTTTCAGCCGGCGTATGACGCGAAGCATTTTCATCTCGGCCTCGGTTGTGAGTCCGTAACCGCTCTTTATCTCTACAGCACCTGTTCCGGTAGCAGTGATCTCTTCCAAACGTACAAGGGCACTGTCGTAGAGTTCCTGTTCGGAAGATTCCTGCAAACGTTTGGCAGAATTGAGTATGCCACCTCCGCGTTTGGCTATCTCGTCGTAGGAGAGTCCGCGAATTTTGTCGATATATTCAATTTCGCGGCTGCCGGCATAAACCAGATGAGTGTGCGAATCGCAGAAAGCGGGAAAAACCATCCTTCCTTGGGCATTTATTTCCTTGTCGAAAGTTCCTTCGGGTAGGTCTTGCATGTTCCCGAAAGCGGCGATTCTGTCATCTTCGACAACGAGGTAAGCGTTTTTTACGGTTTCGATGGAAGCCATGTCCTTGCCCAACACATTTCGGCGTGGGGTTCGTTCCACCTGAACGAGTTCCTTTATGTTTCTGATAATGGTTTTCATATCGTTGTGCGTATGTTTTTACTGTTGTTCTTCCCAAGTTTTCCGAATGGGAAAGCATTTGCAAAGATACGAAAAAAAATCCTTTTTCGCAAAAAGATTTTCATCGGAAAAACGAAGGTAGATTCCAGACCAGAATGCAACCTCTTCTGCAAAAAAATAAAAACACCTGAAAAACAAAAAATCCTTTCCTTTCGGAAGGGATTTTTTAATGTTTTATTGTTTTATTAAAATTTTGCTATGACACGGTACGTAGCCGCAAACCATTAGCAGCTTGTAGATCTCGGAACAGTCGTTCCAGTAATATTCGTGGTTGTCTTGCAATCTACGACCGGTGTTAATTATTATCGCATAATCGTTGGATGTAGTGCGAATTAGGGCATGAGCTGTTGATATCAACATGTTTAAAAACAGGAACACCAATGTTCCAAAGATTTTATAAGTATTATTCATAGGTTACTGATTTTAAAGCATTTAACATTTGTATTTTTTGCAAAAACATCATACAATGTCACATTGCATCTGTAACTCGTGTTAACACAAAACTATGCAGTGCACTACAAAACTCGGCTAAAAAAAAATCGAGCCGAAATTGAAATCACCATCCGATGTTTTTTTGCATATGTCCCCCCCTTGGGAAACGATTTCAGTTAGAACTGATGCCGTTCCGTATGCAAATAATCGCGGCATATTGCTGGAGCTGCGCATATTGTTACATAATACAAGCCATGAGGAATGCCAGACACAAGACAATCGGTATCAACCATACAAGCACATCCGGGACCTAATGGATTATTGACCGTAATAAACGAAACAAAAATGGTGTCGTTACTCACTTCCGCTGTCGATTCAATACTCATCGTACTGCAACTGACTCCGAAATTGTGAATGTTCACCTGCATGGAGTTGTCGAAGTAGTTTATGTACACGGAATCCCAGTCGGCGGGCTTTTCCTTGTCGGGGTCGGGGTCCACGTGGTTCAGGCATTCGGTGTAATGCATGTCCGAAACCGTGAGTTCCACCGGGGTGTTATCGTATTGTGTGCCACTATTCTGATCTTTTTCGTCCTTGTCTTTCTTGCACCCAATGCAAAACACCATTGCCACGAGTGCCATGCTCAATATTATTTTTTTCATAATTATTGTATTTTTCATGTTTGTAAAATCAAATTCGTACTATTCTTTTGCTGCAGACGTAAGTTTCTGCGAATATTCCTGCCCCAAGCCTTTCAGCAGAACTCCGGCATGGGACTTTCTTCTTCGAGATAGTGCCGCTTGCCTTTTCCGGGTTTGCAGCACGGGAAAGTATGTGGAAGCGGTTCAAACAGCACTTTCCCGCAAGTCGCAAATTGCGGAAAACCGCCGGTTGTCAAATGGTAATATGTCTTGTCTCGGTACATTTTTTCAAGTTCAGATTCGAAATGCAAGGTTACGCAAAGTTTTCGGATAGTGCAAGCGTTTCCCGGTTTTTTTACCGACACGGAAAAATACAGCAATCTGGAACATGAAAATTACGAAAAAACTCAACGAAAAGAGGATATGCTTCCACACAATAAAAAAGACATAATTCCGTTTTACAACACTTTTTCAAAAACTGAAAAAAAATGATAAAAAAGCAGATACCCAACATCATAACCTTGTTGAATCTTTCATGCGGAGCCATAGCCATTTATTTTGCCGCTCGAGATTCGCTGATTACGGCTTCCTTGTTTGTAATACTCGGGGCAGTTTTCGATTTTTTCGACGGAATGACAGCCCGCCTGTTGAAAGTGCAGTCGCCGATGGGCAAGGAACTCGACTCTCTCGCCGATGACGTAACTTTCGGAGTGGCCCCGGGATTCATAGCCTTTCAGGTTTTGGGAGATGTTGCAACTGGAAACATCTGGTGGATGAAATTCTTGGCAATTCTCATTCCTGCTTTTTCGGCCTATCGTCTGGCAAAATTCAACCTCGACGAGCGTCAGACGACGTCGTTCATCGGTCTTGCAACTCCTGCCAATGCACTCGTGTGGCTTTCCATCGGAACCATGCATGAGCTGTTCGTAAGGCAAGATGCCGGCAGCTGGCTCTGGTCAGTGGGCGGTGTCAGAGTATGGCAGAATATCGGCCCGACGATAGAAAACCCGTGGTTCCTCGCAGTCATGGTGATTGTGCTCTGCATTGCCCTTGTCTGTGAACTGCCGCTTTTCTCGCTGAAATTCAGGAATCTCAGCTGGAGCGAGAATTATCCGAGATTCGTATTCCTCATACTTTCTGCCATAATGGCGGCTATTATGGGCATAGTTGCCGTGCCGTTCATAGTGATGCTTTACATCTTCATATCAATCTGCTATCCTCCGGCAGACGGCAAGATAAAGGAAAACGGTGGAAAGGAATAGACATCCGGTAAAGTCGTCTCTTGATTTCTGCGGAAAAACGCCTTATGAAAAAAATTATATTTGATTTTTTGTAAAAGACAAACCTTTTTTGTAAATTTGCCATAATGTTTGCTTTCTTTACTGAAAGCATAAATGTTTGTATATCAAATTTTTGACATAAAAAACAGCTCATGATAGGCGACAAAATACGCAAGGATATTTTCATTTGGAGATTGAGACACGTCCCCGAACGTTATTTCGTGCTTATACTGAGCGTCTTCGTGGGTCTTTTTTCCGGTCTGGCTGCCGTGATTCTTAAAAATCTCGTACACAGGACTAATGTGCTGATAATGAAATTCGGCGTTGACGTGTTCGGCAGCAATGTACTGCTTTTCATATATCCGGTAATAGGCATCGTTATCACAGTTCTGTTTCTGAAATTTTTCGTGAAAGGCAGCATAGGCCACGGCATTCCCAACATACTGTATGCCATTTCACGGAAAAAAGGCGAACTGCCGGCACACAACATGTACAGCTCGCTCATATCTTCTTCCATAACGGTGGGTTTCGGAGGATCGGTAGGACTTGAGGCTCCTATAGCCACCACTGGAAGTGCCATTGGATCAAACATTGGACAGTGGTTTCACCTCAAACACAAGAACGTGATACTGCTTCTCGGCTGCGGTGCTGCCGGAGCCATAGCCGGAATTTTCAAGGCCCCCATAGCCGGAATTCTGTTCGTGCTTGAAATACTCATGTTCGACATATCGATGACGGCCGCCATTCCGCTGCTCGTTTCATCGGTAACAGCTTCTATTGTGGCTTATTTCTTCCTCGGCAACGATGTGCAATTCGCGTTCGAAATCACGGATCGGTTCAATCTGTCGCAGATACCGTATTTTCTGGTGTTAGGACTTTTCTGTGCCTTGTTTTCCATTTATTTTCTCAGGGTTAACCTTAGAGTGGAAAGTGCTTTGGCAAAAATCAGGAGCCAATGGGTCAGGATTCTCGTCGGCGGTGCCGTGCTGGGACTTCTGATATACATTTGTCCGCCCCTTTTCGGCGAAGGGTACAAACCTCTGAACGAACTTCTGCATGGTAATTCGGCCGAATTTCTGAACAACAGTTTCTTCATTGCACCCGACTACGACGTATGGATAAAACTTCTTGCCCTTTTGGGTATAATACTGCTCAAAGTGGTAGCCACTTCGGTAACCATAGGCAGCGGTGGAGTAGGGGGGACGTTCGGTCCGTCGCTCGTACTCGGCGGTTTGTGCGGATTCCTTTTCGCTGCCACGGTCAACTCGTTGGGAGTTGGCAGTTTGCCGTTGGAAAATTTCGCCCTCGTGGGCATGGCCGGTATCATGGCCGGCGTAATGCACGCTCCCATGATGGCAACATTTCTTATCGCAGAAATTACCGGCGGTTACGAACTTTTTGCCCCGCTACTGCTCACGACCACGGTAACTTACATTTGCGTACACCCGTTCGAGAAACATTCCATATACACCCGTAAACTCGCAAAAAAAGGCGATCTCCTGACACACGACAAGGACAAGTCGGCATGGCAACTGATGGAAATGCAGAAACTCATCGAGACCAACTTCGTGGTGGTTCGTTCGGGCGACAGACTACGCGACCTCGTGTCGGCTATCGAAAACTCACGGCGCAACATTTTTCCGGTTCTCAACGACGATGATAAATTTCTCGGCGTCATCGTGCTGGACGATGTGCGCAAGATAATTTTCAAGCCCGAAAAATACGACACATATTTGGTCGACGACCTGATGCACCCTCTTTCGGAAGGCGACTGTGTACGCATAACCGACTCCATGACCGACGTGGTGAACAAATTCAAGATAGGGGAACGCTACAATCTTGTCGTCATCGACGGTCAGAACAACTACATAGGATTCCTGTCGAGAGCCAACACTTTTTCGGCTTACCGCCATTTCGTTTCCGAATTTTCCGACGAATAAGATGAGAAGATTCTTTCTACTGATACTGTTACTGAGCTTCAGTCTTGCAGCAATGTCGCAAGGCAGCATGCAGATTGCCCTTGTGAAATACGGCGGCGGCGGCGACTGGTACGCCAACCCTACATCGCTCACCAACCTCATAAAATTCTGCAACAGCGAAATCGGCACCGACATCAGTCCAAAATACGCCACTGTCGATGCGGGCAGTTCCGAAATCTTCGATTACCCGTTTCTGCACATTACCGGACACGGGAACGTGGTTTTCTCTGCACAGGAAGCACAGAATCTCCGCAAATACCTCATTGCGGGAGGTTTTCTGCATATTGACGACAACTACGGTCTGAAGAATTTCATTGTGCCGCAGATGAAAAAGGTGTTTCCCGAACTGGAATTCGTGGAACTGCCGTTCTCTCACCCCATATATCACCAGAAATTCGATTTTCCGAACGGCCTGCCGAAGATACACGAACACGACAACCAGCCACCCAAAGGCTACGGTCTGATATATCAGGGACGGCTCGTATGTTTCTTTACTTACGAATGCGACCTCGGCGACGGCTGGGAAGATCAGGACGTGCACGGCGACAGCCAGAATACACGCCTCAAAGCTCTGAAAATGGGCGCCAACATAATAAGTTTCGCGTTCGGGAACTGATTCCCAAGCAATTTTTTTACGCCGGAGCAAAATTTTTACTGTTTTGCTGCGTTATTATTTGTTTGGTATCCAACATAGACTATTATGAGATTTCTGACAAAGACAAAAATACTTGCTTCGTTGCTCGTCATGGCGATGATTCCCGAGATGGCCTTGTCGCAGAAAAGCGACACAACGAACTGTTTTTTAGTAGGTTTTAACTTCAGTACGATGTTGAGCGGCGGCGAAAAAATCATCGGCGGCGAAAAAACCGACATTCTGAAAAACCCGTTCCTGAATTTTGGTATAGATGTTTTTTACAAGACGAAAAGCAACTGGACATTCGGCGTTGAAGGAAATCTGTATTTCGGAAACGATAACCTGAAAAACCGCGAACAGCGTCTGCAGGGACTCTACACTTCCGAAGGCACCATGATAGGCACCGGTGGAGGAGATGCTGGAATTGAGGCTTTCAACCGCGGACTCAGTATCATAGGCAATGTGGGGAAGATTTTTCCGGTAAGTTCCAAAAATGTGAACTCGGGAATATTCTGTTCGCTCGGAGCCGGATTTACACAAAACCAGCTGATATACCAGATCAATGCCGAAGAAGCTCCGCAAATCGACGGAGACTACGCACTCCTGTACGACCATCAGCAAAGGGGCGTGGTACTTGCCGAAAACATCGGGTACTGGTTCATGAGCAACAGCAAGACCTATCTCAACTGCATTGTGAGTTTTGAAATCCAACAGTGGTTCACGCACTCCACGCGGGATTATGTAATCGACTACTGCCAGAATATTTTCGGAACGGACAGCAACAAATATTTCACTCCGGTTTATTCACTGAAACTCGTATGGATGTTTCCCCTCACGGGCAAGTCTGCTCAAGAGTACTATTACTACTAATACAAATCTTTGATAATGAGAATATTATACACAATAGTCATTGCAATTTACGGTTTTGGAATAAAGGTGGCATCTTTGTTCAACGGTAAGGCGCGCCTTTGGGTAAATGGGCGTAAGGATATTTTTGAAAAAATCAGAAATACTGGCACGGGCGGCAAGCCGGCAATATGGGTACACGCCTCATCGCTCGGCGAATTTGAACAGGCACGGCCGGTAATAGAACGCATTAGGCAGGATTACCCGAAGTACCGTGTCGTAGTAACATTCTTCTCGCCTTCAGGCTATGAGATACGGAAAAATTACGGGAATGCCGATTCGGTACTGTATCTTCCCCTCGACACACCACGCAATGCTCGCCGTTTTCTGGATATGATAAACCCTGAAATGGCTCTTTTCGTGAAATACGATTTCTGGTTCAACTATCTTGCCGAACTGAGAAAACGCCGTATTCCGACCTTCATATTCTCGACCATTTTCCGCCCATCGCAGTATTTCTTCAAATTCTACGGACACTGGTTTCGCAAACAGCTCGGGGTGTTCACGAACTTCTTCGTACAGAATGAAGCATCATTGCAACTGCTGGAGAAGCACGGATTCAGAAATGCCGTTATCGCAGGCGACACCCGTTTCGATCAAGTAATAAAAATTGCTTCGACGGCAAAAAACTTCCCCGAGATAGAACAGTTTGTCGACGGCAAAAAAGTTGTGATTGCCGGCAGTTCGTGGCAGCCCGACGAAAAAATACTGCATCAGTTTCTCAACACCACAAGGCATGACGTAAAACTGATTCTCGCTCCACACGAGATTGATGACCGCCATATAAATCAGATAAAGACACTTTTCGGGAATACTGCAGTCTGCTACACCGAACTCTCCGGAATTCAAAATCCGCAAAGTTACATGGTTTTGATAATCAATACCATGGGAATGCTTTCAAGTATCTACCGATATTCAACTGTGGCATATGTGGGCGGCGGTTTTGGAAAGGGAATACACAACATTCTGGAGGCCGTCGTGTACGGCTCACCGGTATGTTTCGGACCGAACTACCGCAAATTTCAGGAAGCCAAGGACATAATATCGCTCGGTGGCGGAAAAAGCATAAACTCTGCCGAAGACCTCTGCCAGACTCTCGAACTCTGGTTGTCCGACGAAAATGAATACAGAAGGGCATCTTCAATCTGCAACCAATATGCGGCCGGAAATCAGGGCTCAGCGGAAAAAATCATGTCCATTGTCAAAAATCATCTGCACTAAAACCATTCTTTTCAATGAACAGACTGCAAAAAAACAGAATTTCCTTATTGGGAGTCTTGACGGCTCTTGCAGTGCTGTTTCTGAATTCGTGCGGAGTGGACAAGTTCATTTCCGAAGGAGAGTATCTTCTCAACAAAAACAGGATAGAAATCGACAAGACCGGACTTTCCTCAGATGAGTCAGATGATATTTCGGAGGCAATTTCCGGCATAAAAAGCTATCTAGTGCAACCCGCCAACACGAGTTTTCTGGGGATGCGGTACGCGATGCGGATATATTGTCTTTCAAGTGCCACCGACAGCAACTGGCTCAACCGTTTCATACGCAGTCAGGGCGAAGCTCCGGTGATTTACAACCCGCAGTCGGCAGCACAGACAGCCCGCCAGATGGAACTGCTTCTGGAATCCAGGGGATGTTTCGGCTCGACGGTGGTGTTCGACACGCAAATCGTCGCAGATAAAAAACTGAATGTGGTGTATAGAATAAAACCCACACCGCGCTATAGAATCGGTGACGTGTCGTTTACTTCCAGAAACGCAGAAGTTCAGAAAATTCTGGACGGGCGGAAATCCGAAACTCTTATAAAAAGCGGCGATTACTACGACCAGACGACTTTCAGCAAAGAACGCGATGCTGTGTCGGAATTGCTTCAGAATCAAGGTTTTTACACTGCAGCCAAGGAAGCCGTCTATTTCCGTATCGATACCACCATCGGCAACCGTACAATGAATGTTGACATGAGGGTCAGACGCATAACGGTGTACAACCCTGACGGCACCGAACAACGCGTACAGCTCGCACGCTACAGCATCGACAAAGTGTATGTATACCCCGAACTCGAATCGCTGGTCAACATGAATTCCATAAAATTCGACACCACGGTGGTGGATTATTTCAACAGAAGGGATACCGTACAGTATTATTTCCTCACCAACAGAGATATGAGCATACGTCCGCAGACGATATGCCGGAGTCTGTATATATCTCCGGGCAGGCTGTACCGCTCCCGTGCCGTTGAACTCACATACTCCACGCTATGGGCCTTGCGAAACTTCAAGTTCGCCGACATTGAATTCGTGCCTTCGGCAAAAAGTTCCGACACCATGAATTTCCTCAATGCCAGAATCCGTCTGATGAAGAACATGCAGCGTTCAATGTCTGTGTCGCTGGAACTCAGCAACACTTCACCGCTCAACACCGGAAACATGGACAATACTGGAAATTTCGGCCTCGAACTCGGGCTGGGTTATCAGAACAAGAATTTGTTCGGCGGAGCAGAATTTCTCAACATAAAGACCTCTCTCGCCGTGGAACTTTCCAAGTTCGCAATATTCAACAACAAAGGAGGCGACTTCTACAACCTGTTCTCCACATTCGAAACAGGACTTGACATCTCACTTGACATCCCAACATTCCTGATACCATTCAACGGATATTTCTCGCAACAGCGCATACGCCCACATACCATCTTCAACTTGGGTGTGAACTACCAATACCGAATTTATTTTGAACGTTTCATCGCCAATACCGCTTTCGGTTACAACTGGCAGGGCAGCAGGTATCTGAAGCACCAGCTTCTGCCGGTGGAACTTACCTTGGTGAAATTCCTGAACAAAGATGCCGACTTCGCCAATACCATCAGCAACCAGAGCGACCTGCGACTGAAATACCAGTACACCGACCACCTTATACTGAACACCCGCTACAATCTGGTGTACAGCACTCAAAGTTTCAATACAAAGAAAGACTTTTCCTATTTCTCGTTCGGTATAGAGAGTGCGGGAAATTTGCTGCATGCCGTTTCCAGCCTGTCCAATGCCAAAACCGACAGCGCGGGAATATACCAGATTGCCGATATACCGTTTTCCCAGTATGTGCGTATGGATTTTGAGTGGAAACGCTATTTTTACTTCTCTGCCCGCAATAACCTTGTGCTGAGAGCTGCCGCCGGAATCGGACTCCCTTACCTGAACTCCATATCCATGCCGTACGAAAAAAGTTTTTACGGCGGTGGTCCATCAAATATCAGAGCTTGGAGAATACGCACCCTCGGACCGGGAGGATTCGTGAACACTTCGGGAACGAAGCTGGAACGCGTCGGCGACATATCGCTGACTTTCAACATTGAGGACCGTTTCAAGCTTTTCAGCATATTCGAAGGTGCCATCTTCGCCGATGCTGGTAATGTTTGGCTGCTCCGCGAATCTCCTGAATTTCCTGACGGTGAATTCAAGTTCGGCAAATTCCTTTCTCAAATGGCTCTCGGGGCAGGTCTCGGCCTGCGTGCAAACATATCCATACTCACGCTCCGCCTCGATTTCGCAGTGCCGATATACGAACCGGGAGCAACGCCCGAAAACCGCTGGACCATTTCCGATTTCAGCTGGCGCAACATAGTCACCAATTTCGGTATCGACTACCCGTTCTGAAACCTACCATCGCAAATTTTTCACACTATTGTCGAAAAGCGAAGTGCGGCAACCGTCTGGAAACTTTATTCCGATATGGTCGTCGAAGTATTTTCCGGTATCGTGAGAATAAATGAATTCCACCCAGAGCACCTTCCGGAAGCTTGACTTTACCCGTAATGAACATTTCCTGCACTCCCCCGACTCCGTATTCTGCAAAAGGCCGTTCACTACTGCCGGATCCGACACTCTGACTCTGTACGCGATACCGTCGTCATTGTAAAATTCGATGCCGAGACTTCTCTCGCCGGCAACATACAAACGGAACGACATGTCATCTATGTCGTGGCTTTTGTATACAAACGAACATGCAGGACAAACGACGAGACACAGCAGAAGTACCGACAATTTGCCGAAATTAAGACGCCTGCCCTGTATCTTCTCCCATTCGAAAGCCGACAGAAACAGTGACGCCGAAGATACGGCCACGATTGCCGAAACGATTGTTAGTGGAATTTCGTTCCAAGCGTTGTACACCATGGTATATCCGATAATTTCGCAACACTCAAGCAACCACCCGACCGAAGCGGAAAACAGCACCGCCGATGATACTTCAAGGTTGTGCGAACTTATGAGGACGGCAGTAAACGAAACTGTAAGGATAACCACCGACACCCACGGACTCACGCCGTACGCAAACCGTAGAAGCAAAACTTCCACCAATCCCAGCAGAGCCAGCAACCAGCATGCAATGGTCAAAATCCGCCTCATTACAGGAAATGTTTCGGTTTTCTATGCACTGATTAGGACAGCATCGGATTTTACCTTTTTCACAAGCCCCTGCAGCACCGTTCCCGGACCCACTTCGATGAATGTGTCAAAGTCTTCGGATACCATGTTCTGCACCGTTGCAGTCCAGCGTACCGGCGAAGTGAGTTGCGATATGAGTTTCCGTTTTATTGTTTCCGGATCGGTGGTGGGTTGGGCATCTACATTCTGGTATATCGGACATGACGGCCTGCTGAAGCTTGTTTTCTCAATGGCAGATGAAAGTTCTTCAAGCGCCGGTTTCATAAGCGGTGAATGAAAGGCACCCCCGACCTTCAGTGGCAAGGCCCGGCGAGCACCTGCTGCCTTCAAGAGTTCGCAGGCTCTCTGTATGCCGTTCATCGAACCGGAAATCACCAGCTGCCCCGGACAGTTGTAGTTTGCAGGTACTACAATTTCATCGGATATGGAGGCACATACTTCTTCCACCTTCTCATCGGGTAGGCCTATGATTGCCGCCATGGTCGATGGATTGGCCACACAAGCTTTCTGCATGGCGTTGGCTCTGGCTACCACAAGTTTCAGTCCGTCTTCGAAATTCAAGGCTCCAGCAGCAACGAGTGCCGAAAATTCTCCCAACGAATGTCCTGCAACTGCTTCCGGTTGAAAATCCTGCCCCAAACTTGCGGCCAGAATCGTTGAATGTAGAAAGACTGCCGGTTGGGTAACTTTAGTCTGCTTCAAATCTTCGTCGGAACCGGAAAACATGATGTCCGAAATCCTGAAACCGACAATTTCATTGGCTTTTTCGAACATGTCTTTCATTCCGTTCATATCATAAAGTTCCTTGCCCATACCCGGAAACTGGGCACCCTGACCGGGGAATAAATATGCTTTTTTCATCTGTATGAAGTCTTAATTGTTTTGAATTCAACAATTTACACTGCTAAAAACTTTTTTCGCAGTTGTACAAAGGTACGAAAAAAAATCCACACATTCCGTTCAATCGTTCTTTCCGAAATAATACTGTCCCTTACCTTTGGTCTGATTTCCGAACTGAATGGCATTTTTCGGGCAATGATGATAGCAGGCCATGCAGTTGAGACATTTTCCAAGCCATTGAGGTTTCCTGTCAGTCATCTTGATGTTTTCCACAGGGCAGATACGTTCACACAACCCGCATGAAATGCAGCCTCCGGCAACTTTGAATCTTTTATCGGTGACCAAGAAACGGTCGAATATCTTTTTTAGGAAAAAGCTTTTAGTCCGCGGCAATGTACCGATATCCATCCTCACTGCGTCGCGACGTTTTTTTATGTCATCAGCAAATACGGGTATCTTTTTCCGGGCGGCGGAAATTTTTCTCCCCGCTTTTTCGGGAGGGTCCAGCCTGAATCCCGGCAGATTGATGTAGGTCTCCGGCATCACCACGCTGAAAGCCGCATTGAGCGAAATGCCCTTTCTTTTTAGTATTTCCGACATCTGTCTGTGAACGAATCCTGTTTCATCGCCGCAGGTACAGGCCATGAACACATATTCTGGGATTTCTTTAATCTGCAAATTTTCGATAAAATCCGCAACTATCGCAGGCACTGCCCATGCATAAACGGGAAATACGAATCCGAGAACCCCGGATTCGTACAGCAATGCGGCATCACTGTTTTTCAGAATATCGGGAATGTAGGTCAGCTCCTCTGCGAGCCTTTCCGAAAGTTCTTCGGCCAACCATTTGCTGTTCCCGCAGCCGGAAAAGTAACATATCATATCTGTGCGAGTTTGAAAATGCAAAAATATGCTTTTTTTTTGACAAAACGTGAAATCACTTGTGCCGTAAAAAAATTTTTTTGGCAAAAAATTAGAAAAATCCAAAATTTATACGTAAATTTGCACACCTTTTGTTCCTTGGGCAAGATGGGGATAAAAAACGTGTTTTAGGTGATAAAAGATTGAATATCAGTTTTTTATAAAACCGAGAGGCCGTTTGTCCGTGAAAAACAATCGTTTTTTGGAGAGCCAAAAAACAACAAAAACTTGCATAATGAAACATTAAGGCAGCAAAACAAGTAAAACAAAGTAAATAAAGTAATACGCTCAAAAGCGGGATATATTAAATCACAGAGAATATGAAGAGGATATTATTGTTGGCTTCAGTTGCAATTTTGTTTGCAAGTTGTGGCGGTTTGTCGTCAATGAAAAAGAACAGTAAAAACATTCGTTATCAGGCTACTCCGAACCCCATGGAAACAATGGATGGCAGAGTACAGGTGAAATTTGCAGGAGCCATTCCGGCAAAGTATTTCAACAAGAACGTTGCTGTATTCATCCAGCCTGTCATCAACTGGGAGGGCGGCAGAATACCGATGACACCTATAACGCTTAAAGGCGAAAATGTAACTGGCGAAGGCATCACGATAAACTACAACAACGGCGGACGCTTCACCTATTCCGACAACGTTCCTTTCCGTGACGGAATGGAGACGGCAACGGTAACCCTCGTTCCCGTGGGATACAAGACCAACGCCGTCGATGAAGAAGCAGAATTCGCTTCCGAAATCATAAGCCGCCACAAGGGCAAGGAATTCGACTCGGTACTCCTTTCCGACGGTATTTCCAACATCTCTGCCATGATAAACATCCGCGGCAATATCTCCATTGCCCCGAACAACTACGACAAGCACCGCGGCAATACCATCTCGGCCGATATTTACTATCCGGTAAGTTCTGCCGAACACAACTGGAATTTCTCTGTAAACCAGAAATTCAACGCCAAACGCAACTTCGACAACCTGAAGGAAGTCATGCTCCGCGACGGCTTGCCCAAGCAGATAAACATTACGGGATGGGCTTCTCCGGAAGGTGAAGAAAGCATCAATGTCGGTGTCTCTAAACGCAGAGCCGAAAGCACACTCGCCCTCGTAAACAAACTTCTCAACGAAGTAGTCAGCCAAATGGCCGAACGTGCCAACGTAAAACCCGACGAAGTTGAGTATTACAAGTACAGAAACCTCAAAGAAGTGGTGGTTACATCCACTGCTGCCGGAGAGGACTGGGTTCACTTCGTAACGATGGTTGAGAATTCCGATATTGAAGAACGTAACTCCATCATCAATGTCATTGAAACACAGCGCAACCTCATAAAACGCGAACAGATGATTAAAAACATGTCTCTCGTTTATAGAGAACTGGAACACGACATATTCCCCGATTTGCGCCGCAGCCAGATAGCACTTTACTATTCCGAAGCCCGCAAAACCGATCAGGAACTTGCAAAGACCGCAACTCTCAGCCCCAACAAGCTCACATTTGACGAACTCATGTATGCAGCATACATCAACTACAGCTATCCTACAAAACTCAAATACTACAAGTGGGCTACCGAAAACCACAGCTCCGAATGGGCTGCATGGAACAACGCAGGTGCCGTGGCTTATTATCTTGGCGACTACAGCGAAACAGAACGTTTCCTCAATGTGGCCAAGGAAATGAATCCCAACGATCCTTGCGTTCTGAACAACCTCGGACTCCTCTACATCTCCAAAGGCGACTACAGCTCGGCAAAATACTACTTCGATGAAGCTATCAACGAAGGAAGCAAAGACGCCGAAGAAAACCTCATACTCCTCAACCTCAAACGCGGCAACTACGAAGAAGCTCTCGAAATGATGAAAAACAGAACCTGCACCTACAACTTGGCTTATGCCCAAATGCAGACCGGAAACAACGGCAATGCCATCAAAACACTCGACTGCTGCCTCGACCAGAACGGACAGGTTTACTACCTCAGAGCAATTTGCTATGCACGCTTGGACGACCAGCAGGGTGTAGTTGAGAACATCAAGAACGCCTGCATTGAAGACCCTGCATACAAGGCCAAGGCAAAAAGAGACGTTGAATTCAAGAAATACTGGAAAGAACAGGCATTCATCGACGCCGTGAAAGGTATTGAAGAATATTGAAAAATATCCGGTACAACCCATAAAACCCGAAAGTGTACGGCTTTCGGGTTTTTTCTTGCCGGTTGTCTCCGATGTCAAAAAAAAATCGTATCTTTGCAAAACGAATCAATATATCATTTTTTATGCAAATAGCATTGTTAGGCTACGGCAAAATGGGTAAAGAAATAGAATCCGTAGCCAAAGAACGGAATCACGATGTGGCAGCAATTATTGACAGCGAAGATGATTGGATGGAGAAAATAAGCATTCTTCGAGACTGCGATGTCGCCATCGATTTCTCAACTCCGGGCACTGCCGTGGACAATATCATGAAATGTTTCAGCATCAATGTGCCCATTGTCGTCGGAACCACAGGCTGGTACGAACACCTTGAAAGCGTCATTCACGATTGCCAGCAGCAAGACGCTACGCTTTTTGTGGCTTCCAATTTCAGCATAGGCGTAAACATGCTGTTCGACATAAACCGCCGTCTGGCACAGCTGATGAACCGTTATCGTGAGTACAACGTGCAGATAACCGAAACACACCATATCCACAAACTTGATGCTCCCAGCGGAACAGCCATAACACTCGCCAACGGCATAATAGAAAATATCAGCCGCAAAGATTCGTGGAAACTCAATGCCACCGCACCGGAGGAATTGAACATCGTTGCACACCGTATCGGTGAAGTTCCCGGAATACATCAGGTTACCTATGACAGTGATATCGATACCATATCCATCAGCCATGAAGCCAAATCACGCAAGGGATTTGCTCTTGGAGCCGTGCTTGCCGCAGAATTCATAAACGGCAAAAAAGGTTATTTCACAATGCAGGATTTGCTGCGATAACTGCACTGCCGATGAAAAAAATCCGCACTTTGCAATACCGTAAAACAGCATTGCCGGTTCTGGTGATACTGTTGCTCGCATTCATGCTTTGTGCTTCGGCGATAGGTGTCACCAACTTCTCTTTTTCTGAAATTTTTACATTCATGGCAAACAGACTGCAGGGCGACGGTGGCGACATTATTTTCTGGAATCTGCGGTTGCCGCGGATAATCTTGTGCGTCATTGTCGGAGCCGTACTCTCGGTTTCCGGAGCCACCTATCAGTCCATATTCCGCAATCCGCTTACCGATCCGTACATACTCGGTATCTCGTCCGGAGCCTCGCTCGGTGCCGCAACGGCAATCCTGCTGGGACTTGACACATACCAGTTCGGAATAGGCATGGCAGCTCTTGTGGCAGCACTTCTCACAGTACTGCTGATATACAGAATTGCCTCGATAGGGAACCGCATGCACACGGCGACACTCCTGCTGACGGGCGTATGCTTCACATTCCTTGCTACAGCCGTCGTTTCGTTTCTCATGGTGATAAATCAGGACAAGATGGATAGGATAATATTCTGGACCATGGGAAGTTTTTCTACTGCCACTTGGAACGATGTCCTCATTGTGCTTCCAGTTGCCTTGGCCGGCATTTTCGTTACACTGCTTTATTCAAAAGACCTGAATTTGTTGCTTGTCGGCAGCGAAACTGCAAAAAGTCTCGGTGTGGAGGTTGAAAAAGTGAAGAAGATTCTTCTTCTGGCCACAACACTGATGGTGGCGTTTGCCGTCTCCTCGTGCGGCGTGATAGGTTTCGTGGGGCTTGTCGTGCCACATTGCGTACGTCTGGTGGTAGGTTACGACAACCGGCTGGTTATTCCTTATTCCATCTTTACTGGAGGCATTTTCCTGCTTGTCTGCGACACTTTGGCCCGCACGGTGCTTATACCTTCTGAAATACCTGTGGGAAGCATCACTGCCCTCATAGGTGCCCCGATGTTCATATACCTTCTTTACAAAACAAAAAAAACTTACTGACATGCTGGACATAAGAAACTTGCGATATTCTTTCGGAAAAAGGGAAATTCTGTCGGGCATAGACCTGCATATCGGTAAGGGAAGTTTTCATGCCCTGATGGGTGCTAACGGTTCGGGAAAAACCACACTGCTACGGTGTTTGGGAAACCTTCTGGATATACCGTACGGGACTGTTTTCGTCGGGAATACCGACATAAAGACGATGTCTTCACGGCAGACGGCACAGCAGATTGCTTACGTGTCGCAGCAAAGCACCAGCGACGTGGATTTCTCGGCTTTCGAAATTGTACTCATGGGCAGAAATCCGTACCAGTCGCGGTTGCAGAATGAATCCCGCAGAGACTGGGAAATCGTGGAAGAGTGCATGAAGCAGACCAATACTTGGCATCTGCGTTTTTCATCGCTTTCGCAAATGAGCGGTGGCGAACGCCAGCGTGTTATGATAGCACGTGCTTTGGCACAGCAGACTCCCATATTGCTTCTCGATGAACCGCTATCCAATCTCGACATCGCACACCAGTTCGAAATACTCAGCATTCTTACACGCATAAACCGTGAACAGGACAAAACCATAATTCTCATAATCCACGACCTGAACCTTGCCCTGAAGCACTGCCCCGACCTCCTGCTTTTGAACGGCGGAAGAATAATCTTCAACGGCAGAACCCGCGAAGGACTCGACTGCAAAAACATCAAAGACGTATTTGGGGTGAACTCCTCTCTGGAAACCATAGCCGGAGAACCTGTCATTCTCGTGAAAAAAACAACAGATAATTTTCTGGAACAACGGGAGTCTGTCTGAAAAGAGTGTTTCTGAGGTTTGATGTTAAACAGCGGAAATGTGCGATGCAAGCAGCATGTCTTTTGCAAATACCGTTGAAATATGCCTCAAATTTCTGTTTCAAAAAAATACGAAAAACATTTGAAAATCACACAAAAAAACGTATCTTTGCAGACACGTATCAGAGTCGGATTTTTGTATAAAAGTTTGACATGTAAGGTTTTATATATTTATCAGGTAATTAAAAAGTAATATGGCACACATTATTGAAGACATTTCAAGAACATTCAACGAGTATCTGCTGATACCCGGACTGACAACCAAAGACTGTAATCCCGACCGTGTTTCACTTAAAACTCCGCTGGTGCGGTTCCGTAGAGGCGAGGAATCGTCCATATCGCTGAACATACCATTTGTTTCAGCCATCATGCAGGCGGTTTCGGATTCCAATATGGCAATAGCCCTTGCCCGCAATGGAGGTCTGTCTTTTATTTACGGTTCGCAATCTATTGAAAGTCAGGCAGAAATGGTTCGCAAGGTAAAAAAATACAAGGCAGGTTTTGTTGTCAGTGATGCCAATCTTACTCCAGAACACACATTGCGTGATGTCGTTGAACTTAAGGAAAAAACAGGGTTCTCCACCATCGGCATTACCCACGACGGCACGTCGAACGGCAAGCTGCTCGGCCTTGTCACCAGCCGCGACTACCGCCCTTCCAGAACTCCCATGGATACCAAGATAAAAGATTTCATGACTCCGTTCTCGAAACTCATCGTGGCCGAAGACGGCATAGCCTTGGATAAAGCCAACGACATTATTTGGGACAACAAGATAAATGCCCTCCCGATCATTGACAGTGAGCAGCGTCTGAAATATTTCGTGTTCCGCAAGGACTACGATAATCACCGCGATAATCCCAACGAACTTTTAGACTCGCACAAGCGTCTTCTGGTAGGTGCCGGCATCAATTCCCGCGATTATGCCGAACGTGTTCCTGCCCTCATTGATGCCGGCGTTGACGTGCTCTGCATTGACTCTTCGGACGGATTTTCGGAATGGCAGTACGAAACTATCAAATATGTGCGTGAAAAATACGGCGATAGCGTGAAAATAGGAGCCGGCAATGTGGTTGACCGTGAAGGGTTCCTCTATCTCGCCGAGGCCGGTGCCGATTTCGTGAAAGTAGGAATAGGCGGTGGCTCTATATGCATAACCCGTGAGCAGAAGGGTATCGGCCGTGGTCAGGCAACAGCAATCATAGAAGTGGCCAAAGCCCGCGACGAATACTACGAACGTACCGGTATGTATGTGCCGATTTGTTCTGACGGAGGTCTGGTTCAGGACTATCACATGTCCCTTGCATTGGCTATGGGTGCCGATTTCCTGATGATGGGACGTTATTTCGCACGTTTCGACGAAAGCCCCACGAAAAAACTGCTCATCGGCGGCAATTATGTCAAAGAATACTGGGGTGAAGGTTCCAACCGTGCACGTAACTGGCAACGCTATGACATGGGAGGAAAGACTTCGGGCATGAAATTCGAGGAAGGTGTGGACAGCTATGTGCCATACGCCGGAAAACTCAAAGACAACCTTGATGTTACAATCGGCAAGATAAAATCTACAATGTGCAGCTGCGGCTCCATTTCCATAAAGGATTTCAAGGAAAATGCAAAGATAACACTGGTTTCATCGACCAGTATAATAGAAGGCGGTGCCCACGATGTCATTCTGAAAGAGACAAAGGGCAACGGCTGACAACAAACGTTCGCTGCAGAAAACGAGACGAATTTCTGCTTTTAAACAAAGATGAAAATGAAACTGACAAAAATTCTTCTGACTGTTTTCGCAGTTGCAGTCACCGTTTCGTGCGGTAACAGGAATGGTTTTACCATAACCGGAAATATGGGCGACATGTTTGCAGAAGACAACCTGTTGTACCTCGTGAATTCGGAAACCGGCGTTGTCGTTGATTCTGTTGAGATAACAGGCAGCGAATTTGTCTTCAAGGGTGAAGTGGCTACACCGTACATGGCACAGATTGTGCTGATGAACGGCGGATATGTGGATCTGATTGTGGAACAGGGCAGTATTTCAGTGAATTTTGCAGACATGACGGTTTCCGGTACTCCGCTCAACGACCGTGTCAATGCCATCGAGAATACCGAATTGCAGAAACAGCTGGAAGTGGCGAAGATGGAACTCATGGAGAATGCAGGCGAGTGGATTTATGACGATGCCGCAGAACCGGACAGCACTTACGACGTGCTTTCGCAAAAGATAGCCGACCTTAGAACCCGCCGTGTTTCCGAGTATGTGGATTCCTTGAAAAATGTGCTTTCAAGCGGCTGCGACAATGCTCTCGGCGTTTATGCCGTTGCATCGCTCTCGCAATGGTTCATGTTTGGCAAGGATGACGAGTCGTTTACCGTGGATTCGTTGGAGACTCTCGTAAATAAGGCTGGCGGCTTCGTGAAGAACAACGCTTTCGTGAAAGCACAGCTGAAAAATCTGAGAGACGCTGAAAAAACGTCTGTTGGACACCGCTACAAAGATTTCGATGCTATTGACTTCGCCACGGGTAAACCTGCAAAACTCTCCGACTTCATAGACGGCAAACTTGCCCTCGTCGATTTCTGGGCATCATGGTGCGGTCCGTGCAGAAACGAAATCTGTAAAAGTCTGATACCGCTCGCAAAAAAATACAAGGGCAGATTGCAGATAGTCGGCGTCGATGTATGGGACAACATCGGTGACCATGCCGCCATGGTGGAGGAACTCGGCATTACATATCCGCAGATTATTGATACCACAGAAAATGCCACCACCATTTATAAAATATCCGGTGTGCCGCAGATTATGCTCGTCGCTCCCGACGGTACCATACTTGCACGCAACCTCTTCGGTGACGAGATAGAGAAGGCGGTCAGGAAAGCCCTTGAATAAAAAATCAGATCCAATATTATGAGAATAATCTTTTCAACAGGTGACCAGTCGAAGATGACCAAGTTCGGTTTCTTCGCGAAACTGATAATAATGACACTGGCAGTGCTAGTCGCTTCCGAACTTTTGCCCGGTATTAAAGTTTCCGGTTTGGGTGTGGCCATACTTACGGCTTTTGTCATATCCCTGCTGAACAACTTTCTGCGACCTGTCCTCATTGTGCTCACGCTGCCTTTTACGGTGGTTACGCTTGGACTGTTCCTGCTTATCATAAACGGAATGATAATATGGCTTACGGGCAAGATTGTCCCCGGATTTGAGGTTGAAAGTTTCGGTGCTGCTTTTCTGTTCGGCCTCCTGATAACGATATTCACATACATCCTCGAAATTCCCGATAAAATACGTCAGAAAAGGGAATATCGCTCGCAAAATCAGAATAAGAATGATGAATTTGTTGAATGCGAGGATGTTACCGACCAGTTCGGAGATGAAGATAAAGATGACGAAAATCAGAAATTTCTTGAATAAAACATATTGAGATGAAAATTTTTACAACTGTAAAAGAACTTCAATCGGAACTTGCTGCGGCACGTTCTCAAAATAAAACCATAGGACTGGTACCGACAATGGGTGCCCTGCACGACGGACACCTTTCGCTGGTGGCTGCGGCAAAAAAGCATTGCGACATTGTAGTTGTCAGTGTTTTCGTGAATCCAATACAGTTCAACAATGCCCACGACCTTGAAACTTATCCGCGAGGCGTGGAGAAAGACTGCGACTTGCTTGCATCGGCAGGCTGCGATTACGCTTTCACGCCAAGTGTGGAAGAAATGTATCCCCAACCTGTAAACGACAGATATACTTTCGGAGAACTTGAAACGGTGATGGAAGGTCCACGCCGTCCCGGCCATTTCTCCGGTGTTGCCGTTGTCGTTCGCCGTCTGTTCGACATAGTGCAGCCTCAAAAGGCTTTCTTCGGCGAAAAGGATTTCCAGCAACTGGCCATAATCCGCAATTTGGTGAAACAGATAAATTACGACATAGAGATAGTCCCGTGTCCCATTGTCCGTGCCGATGACGGTCTGGCATTGAGCTCGAGAAATGCACGTCTTTCGGAAGAGAACCGCAGGAAGGCGCCGAAGATACATGCGACACTCGCACAGGCTGCCGAAAACAGGCTTAAACTTACGGTAGAAGATACGAAGAAGAGCGTGCTTGACGTTTTTGAAAAGGATCCGGCTTTTGAGCCAGAATATTTCGAAATAGTTGACGATACTACCCTTCAGCCTGTCGGAGACTGGAATGACGCTGACGGTATTGTGGGCTGTATTGCGGTGTGGATGGGCGATGTGCGTCTTATCGACATCATACGTTTCAAATAGCTGAAATATCTTCCATACAGGGGTCTTCGGCACGTGGAGATCCATATACTATGTTGGCGCATTCGCGGCAACCGCAGTCGCAACGGTTGACTTTTTGGCAGTCGTAGCACCGTGCAGGTTTGTAGTTGCCTTGTGCAAAGATGTTCCAGTATGCGATGTCGCTGATGATTTCTTCGTCGAGGATATTCCCTACAACGTGAGGAGAGTGGTTGCAGCAGCGGATTTCTCCAGAAGGCCCTATTACAAAGAAGCTTTTTGCGGCGGCACAATGCGAGCCTATTGACAGATGCTTGTATTTTCCTGGCTCATTTATGGCACACAGCGGTATTTCCGTGCCTACGTTGCCGTGGCGGCCGCTGTAACGCAGAACCTCTTCGGCAGTGTCGAGCATACCGTTAAGCTGTACGTTGCTGATGACAAGTTCGCGGTGTTCGAGTCCTCTGCCGCCAAGAAGGAATCTGTTTACCAGAATGTCGTCGGCACCGTTTATGAGCCCGAGCGACAGTGTTTCGAACAGTTCATGGTAGTTTAATGCCGTAACCGTCACGTTGCATGTCGTTTTCATGCCGCGTTCTTTGGCACGGCGGAACCAGTGTAGCACACCGTCGGCATTGTCGGTACCTGTGAGTTTGGCAAAGGTTTTGTATCCGGGCAGGCTCATGCTCAGATGAACGTTGTTTTTCTGGAAAAGGTCAAGAAAATCCTCCGTCATTGCCAGTCCGTTGGAAATAAGTACGATTGGGTATGTTATGTTTCGCCGAATGTTTTCGGAGTGGATATATTCAACAATCTGCGGCATACAGTCTTTCAGGAGAGCCTCGCCGCCAGAAAGAGAAAAACTCTTCACCCCGAGCGAATAGAGCCGGTCTATGGCTTTTTTCCACTGTTCAAAAGAAAGTTCTCTGCCACGCGGATAGGTTGAGTCTTTCGCATCCCACGGGCAGGAGCAGAAAAGGCACCTGTGGTTGCAGCGGTACGTCAGTTCGAGGACTGCGGAGTTCGGCAATTGCATCGGGAAAGGTTTTATTTCAGCGTGTTTACAGTTTCGGGAGTCCAGATGTTGAAGAATTCGAGTACTTTTTTGGCGTTGTATCCTTTGCCTTCTTCAAGATAGACAGAATTCTGAATGTGTATGGGGACTCCTTCGCCGTTTATGATAACAAAGACAGGGAATCCGAAACGGGCAGGATTGCCCAAAAATTTCATCGCTTCGGGGTTTTTGTTGTCTTTGGAGTAGTTTACATGTATGTAAACGAAGTTTTTGTCTATCACACGGCTTATGGCTGAATCTTTCTGTACGAAATCTGCGAAACGGAGGCACCACGGACACCAGTTGCCGCCCACCTGACAGAATACGTATTTGTTTTCGTTTCTGGCCTTTTCAATGGCCTGCTTTATCTGTTCCATTCCGTTTGCCTGTTCGTTGTAGATTTTCTGTTGTGCCGAAAGACCGGCATTCAGGCTCAGAAAAACGGTCAGGACAATTGTTATTGCAATGTTTTTTTTCATGGTAAAATGCTATATGTTGTACAATGTGCTGTTTGCCAAAATCGCAGCGTCGTCGTCGGGCAGGCAGGAAAGTCCGTAAACGGGGATTTGCCGTATGGCCAAGTCCAATATCCCGATGATTTTTTCGGAGTAGAAACTGTCTTTGCTCATTGCCGGAGGGCAGGAGGGTTGCAGTGCAATAAAGGACTGTATGCGGTTCAGTCGGGTGATTGTGTTTTGTGGTGCCTGTTTCAAACGGACAAAGGCGTTTATCGGGAATCCGGCATTGTGGTAGCAGTGCGTTTTTCCGCTCCACGGTGAGCCGTAAGCCATAAATTGTCCGTTTTCAACGGCTACAATGGGGCTGTCGTCGTTCAGGAGTTGGGCTTGAGGAAAGTTTTTTAGCCACAATCGTGTGTGTGTGCTTTTCCCTGTACCCGATTCTCCGAGAAACAGATTTGCCTTGTTGTTGTAAACGATTACAGATGAGTGTATTGCAAATATGCTGCAAGGTATGGCAAAGAGATTGAAGGCCGACCAGAGTGCAAACCTCAACATTGAAGAATCTCCGAAACCATAGGCATGCATGGTGTTTTCCCCGGCGGTGTATTCCATTTGCAGTTCAGGACATTCGGATTCACGGCTTTGCATTGAGAACACGTACTTTGATCCGTTCGTTTTCCCGAAACTGCAGTTTATGTCTCCGAAATTGAATTTTGAAAATGTTCTGAACCCCGGAGCGCTGCGTTTTTTTTCAAAGCGGATTTCCCATTCTTTTTCCGGTGTGTCGGTAAGGAAAGCATCGAATCCGTAAATCTGTGCCATGGCGGCGGTTACACCGTTGCCCGACAGGGTAAGTATGTGATTGGCAATCTTGTACGAAAGTTTTTCCATTGCAGGAACTTTATTCTAAGATTCCGAATTTCTTCAGTTTTTCAATCCATTCGGAAGCATCTTCTCCGGCTTTTTCCGAATTTACGTCATAGTTTTCTACAAGCAGGCTTACGATGTCTTGCAGAGAGAATTCCTTGTCGTAAAGTTCTTTCCAAAGAAACACGGCAGTTTCGTTGAGCGACATGACTTTTGACATCTCTTTTCCGGCGGATCCTTGCAGGAAAATTATTTTTTCGCCAGCCAAATCGTGCAGTTTATGGTTTTTGTTTATTTTCATTGTATTGTTTTTTAGTGTTTTACGAAAAATAGTACCATTTGATTATGTTTTTCCCGAAAATGGACATGTAAGTTTTTTGGTATTTGAGATATTTGAAGAAACGCTGCAAACGGCCGGAAAATGTTCCCCGTTTTTCTGTCTGGTGCTGGTAGCTGAAAATCATCTGTTTGGCATTGTCAATAACTTTTTTGGGGAAAGGCTGGAGGCCTTTGCAGAGGTCTTCCGGCAGCCCGAAGAGCTCCACGCACAGAAAAGTCATCATGTCAGCAAAGCGTTCGATGGAGTTCCCCGTGATGTTTTTTTTCAGTTCACGGTAGTCAAAGGTGCCGGATTTCAACATCATTGCCCAGTCGCAAAGCGACCGCAGCTGAATGTTGGTACGGTCGAAGACAAAGTGTTTCTCGGCGTGTTTCAGAAAAAAAACGGCTGTTCCGAGAGGTGTTCCCAAAAGTAGGGAATCGGGATTCTCGTGCAGGTCTTTCAGAGCTTCTCCGACAAGGAATTTTTCCAGCGAAACTTCTTCCGGGGCCTTGCCTGCATACAGGAAATAACCGTGGTTTTCGACAGTGGTGTGGTATATGGTAAAAATAGAGTGGCGTTTGTTTCCGTAATCAACGGGAATGCCTTGTTTTTCAATCCAGCGGTTGAGGTCGTGGTGTTTTCCGAAGCAGTATATGTCTATGTCTCCGCATTCGCGGAGTTCCGGATTCGGATAGTATCTGGCAATTGACAAGCCTTTGAGTATCGAGATGTCAACATGCATGTTATGTGCGTTTTCCCAGAGTTTCAGTGCTGCGTTTTTCTGCTGTTTTGAGCGTTGTATTGTCGTTTCGTACGAAAGTCCCCACTGCAGAAATAGCTTTTTGGGAGGCTGCTGGTCCTTTGGCAGTTGCAATACCGCATGGTAGCACAACGCAGAGACCCCGTGTTTTCTGGCAAATGCGTGAATGTCAAGCCATTCCTGTTCACACAGGCATCCGATTCGTGGAGTTTGCCCAGTGAGGGCTGCCCTTGTCAGCGATATTGTATGTTCTTGAGTCCTTGTCATGCCTGAATCTTACCCTAAAGTACCATTAAAACGGCCGATGTCTTTTTTTATTGCTGATGTTATAAATTTAGTGAATGAATCAGTGCACCGAGGTTGGTAGTTATCAGTTTTACACCGATAGCCAGCAGAATGACCCCGAAAAATTTCCGCAAAATGGAAATTAGTGTGCCTCCGAGCAGACGTTCGAGCCGGTCGATGTAGCGCAGCACGATGAAGTCCAGCACAATGTTGATGAACAGTGCGATGAGGATGTTGATGTCGGCATATTCGGCACGCAGCGAGATGATGGTTGTGAGAGCTCCCGGACCGGCAATCAGAGGGAATGCTATCGGGACTATGGAAGAAGTCCCACCGTCGGAATCGTTTTTGAATATTTCCACACCTAGAATCATTTCAAATGCCATGATGAACAGAACGATGGACCCTGCCACGGCAAACGATTTGATGTCCACGCCGAAGAGCTGCAGGGCAGCATCGCCGAGAAAGAAAAATACCACGAATATGAGCAGCGACACCAATGCCGCATGCATGGGGTTGAACTTGTTGCCGCTGTGTTTCAGTGACAGGAAAATGGGTATGGATCCGGTGATGTCTATGATTGCGAACAGTACCAGAAATGCACCGAAAATCTCTTGTAAGCTTAATGTCGATATCATGGTATTATGTGTGTTTATTGGTTTTCAAGTAATTTGAAGCGCATCCGCCATGTTCCTTCGTTGAAGTCGTGGCTGATGATTTTGAAAGGGGCGATTTCGGACGTGTTCTGGACGTGAGCCCCCACGCAGGCACAGACGTCGTAGTCGCCGATGCGAACCAGTCGGAGGGTCTCGCTGGCATTCTCGGGCAGTTTGCTGAGGTCCACTTCGGCGGGGATGTGGTCGCGATCGACAAACTCGATGGTCACATCCAAGTGGGTTTGGATCACCTCGTTTACTTTGTCCTCAATGGCTTGCACCTGTGCTTCGGTGGGCGCTGTGGCCAAGAGGTAGTCGCACTTGCTTTTCTTCTTCTCAATGTGGGCGTTACGCGAGCGCGGACAGCCAAACATCTTGACCATTGTGGCATTCAAAATATGCTCCGCCGTGTGCATGGGCGGATATTCTTGCTTGTTGTGAGCGTTAAGTGTGATTTCTTGTTCCATATAATCATAACGGAGATAAGTATGGTTTAGTGTCCGGATGTTGACCTGTTACAAAGTATTCTTGACAAGTCAACTTTTTTCAGTACAAGATAGATGCGGCTTTTTTGTTTTTCTCAACATCCAATCGGATTTT
>JAZRZP010000004.1:0-22041 GCA_045601425.1 Bacteroidales bacterium | reverse complement strand
AGGCAAAGATAAGCATTTTTCCTAAAACCAAAAGGGAAATCTTCATTTTTTTGGAGGTTTCTCTTTTGAATTTTAACAAGCTTCGTCTCTTTGTATCCTCTTTTTCAGTAAAAGTTGCATTTATGAGTTGAACTTAGGAGACATCAAAAATATAAAATGGAACATATTTTTGCTTGGACTGGATGTAATCCACAGAAAAAGTAACAAGCGTAAAAAACAATTATTGAAATACATTGTGGAGAGAAGAGAACGTCTAATAAGTCCGATTGATCTTACTTCATTCAATGTTGGCTCCTCAATTAAACCAGACTCTGTAAATGGACGTGTAGCTATTCATGATACTCCCCAGCATAATAATAGCACGTTCTCTCTTGGATGTCTTTGTAAAAAGAGCAATGAGAAAAAGCACAAGGAAATAAACCATCAGCCTACACTTTCAATCGGCACAAGGAACTGGCAGATGTTATTTTTCGAAAAAGCTATTTTTGTTGAGAATAGAAAAGGATTTGTTTTAATTCCATATGAGAATATCAAGATATCATATGACTCTATCTACAATAGTGGCCTAACTAGAACATATGATTATAGGGTCGTTCAAACAAATTGGTATCACTCCCGATTAGACGGAGGCCCTGATAGACGATTTAAAGAGAATTTTCAGATGTATACAATAATTCGTCACCAAGCAACCATCTCTGTCGATGGTTTTCCAAAGTCAATTTATTTGACGTTTGAAACTCTATATGACTATAATGTTATCGCGAAAGCCATCGAAAATCAAAAGAAGGTAAAACAACTAAAATCAACAAAGAAACAGAAAAGAACCAGTGGTGGAATGGTGATTGTCGAATTCCTCCAATGATAGGAAAGAAATGTATAGAACAGAAATAAACGATATCAGTGGCAAGAAGATCCGCAAGAAAGACCTCGGCATGATTGCCAAGAGCTACGGCTACGTCTATGTTGCACAGGTTGCTATGGGTGCTTCTCAGGCCCAGTACTTCAAGGTCATCAAGGAAGCCGAAGCTTACCACGGTCCTTCGCTGATCATCTGCTACGCTCCCTGTATCAACCACGGTATCAAGATTGGTATGGGTCGTACCCAGAACGAGGAGAAGATGGCTGTGGCTTGCGGCTACTGGCACCTGTGGCACTACAATCCCGCCGAAGAAGATGCAGGCCAGAACGGTTTCCACCTCGACAGCAAGGAACCCGACTGGACCAAATTCCAGAACTTCATCATGGGCGAAGTACGTTACAACTCGTTGCTCAAGACCTTCCCCGAAGAAGCTAAGGAACTGTTCGCCAAGACCGAACAATTCGCTAAGCTCCGCTACGAAGGTTACAAGAAACTGAGCGAAAATAAGTAATCCTACTTATACGCAAACAAGGGTATGCTCAGCCATACCTTTGTTTTTCATTAATCTGCAAACATACGTTTACAATCTGCTTTCAACCACGGGCCAGTCAATCACGTTCCACAGTGCGGCGAGGTAGTCGGCACGGCGGTTCTGGTAGTCGAGGTAGTAGGCGTGTTCCCACACGTCGTAGGTGAGCAGGGGAGTGAGACCGTCGGAGACGGGGTTTGCTGCGTTGCCATGCTGGCTTATCACCAGTTTGCCCGTGCTGTCGGCACTCAGCCATACCCAGCCGCTGCCGAAGAGTGATGCGCCTTTCTGCTCGAATTCCTTTCGGAAGGCGTCCACACTCCCGAAGTCGCGTTCAAGCATGTCGGCAAAAGCTTTCGACAAGGGGCTCGGAGCAGGCGAAAACTGCCCGAAATACATCACATGGTTCAGTACTTGTCCGGCGTTGTTCATCACCGGTCCTTTTGGAGCCTTCCGTACCACGTCGGCCAGCGGCAAACCTTCGAGACCGCTGCCGGGTAGCAGTTTGTTCAGGTTGTCGATGTAGGTCTTCAGGTGTTTGCCGTAATGGAAAGAAATCGTTTCACGGCTTATGGCGTTCGGCAGTTCATCGTAGCCGAGAGGCACTATCTCGAAAATTCCGTTTTTTGGCATAATGTCTTTCTTGTTCAGTGTTTTTTGGGGTTAATAATGGAATTTGCTGATTTTCAGTCACAATCTGAAAAATAATACGGATTGTTCGTTTTTTTATTGTGCAGTTGGTGATTTTTATTGTTGTGTGTTTGAAAAAAAACGTATCTTTGCAATCTGATTAAGCACGGTATCGGATGATTCGTTTCTCGTCCTTGCGGAGTTCGTGAAATCCTGAGGTCCGTGGAAATTTTTTTTGCTGTCATTCCCCCAAAGGGGCTTGGCCGGAACTCTTCCAGTGAGATGACCGAGCAATGAATGGCTTTCAGAAACATTTGTCAGTTTTACGGGTTTATATGGATAGAAAAGAAGAAAAATACAGAACCTTGTTACTGCAAGCGCAGTCGTTGATGGATGGCGAGACGGATGAGATTGCGCGAATGGCAAACTTGTCGGCCTTGATTCATCAGGCGTTTGTTTTTTGGTGGACGGGGTTCTATCGTGTGAAGGGAGAGGAGCTGGTGTTGGGACCGTTTCAGGGACCTTTGGCTTGCACGCGCATCAAGAAGGGTAGAGGCGTCTGTGGTACGGCATGGAAAGAACAGCGCACCATTGTCGTTCCAGATGTGGAGCAATTTCATGGACATATCGCCTGCTCCAGCGAGTCCCGCAGCGAGATTGTTGTCCCTGTTTGGCATAACAAAGAGATTGTTGCCGTGCTGGATATCGACAGCAGGGAACTCGGCACCTTTGACCGTACCGACCAGGAATATCTGGAGCGTATTGTCGGATTTTTGGCCGCCGAATAGGCTCGCATGACATGAAAAAAACGGAGTTGCAGGTTTGTCGCAGCTCCGTTTTTTTCAATATGGATGTAAAAACAGTTTATTCTTCCAGTTTCTTGGCAAAGAACGTGAAGTTCACCTTGCCGTATTTCCTGTGTTGCCAGAAGTTGGGGTGTTCTTCGAACGAGAATTCCTTGGGGTGTTCGAGGATGAATATTCCGTCTTCGTTGAGGAGGTCTTTCTGGAAAATCAGGTCGGGAAGTTTGGGCAGGTCTGGCGACTGGTAAGGCGGGTCGGCAAAGATGATGTCGAACTTCTTGTATGCTCGTTTCAGCAGGTCGAAAACGTCGGCACGCACTACATGCAGGTTCTTTACGCCGAACCGTTCGGCACTGGCTTTAATGAAGTCCACGCATTTGTTGTTTATTTCAACCGAGGTTACTTCTTTCGCCCCCCGCGACACGAATTCGAAGGCCACCGCGCCGGTTCCCGAAAACAGGTCCATGACAGCAGTGTCTTCAAAATCAACGAAGTTGTTGAGTATGTTGAACAGGCTTTCGCGGGCCATGTCGGTGGTGGGGCGTACGGGGAGCTCTTCCTTCGGCTCCAGACGTCTTCCTTTCAGTGTACCGCTTATGATTCGCATCTCAACTCAGTATTAGAGCGTGTCTGTAGGTGTGCAGATGATAGAATTCCTCGTTTTCGAACTGCAGTTTGCGTCCGGTGTTCAGAACTACTTTGGCGAAGTATTTCCGCAGGAAACTGTACCAGTCCTTGTCCACGTTTCCGGAGATATGGAGTTCGGCGTTTTCGCGTTTGATGGAAAGCTGCTGTACGGTGTTTAGGAGCGCGAATGCTGCATCTTCCTTGGTGTTGCTTTTCAGCGTGTTGCACATTTTTAGCTGCTGTTCGGCAAATGCGGCTATGTCGAAGGTGTCGCCGTTCACGTTGAGTGCTAGAACAGGTTTGGTGATGCTTTTTTCACGCAGGCTGCTTTCTATGAGCTTTTCGTGCTGGCAGCGGTGTTTCAGCTTGGGAGCTATGAACTTAAAGGTCTGCACCATCGGGTTCTCGGTGATGAAAATTGCGTAGAGCTGCATTTTTTCAGAGTAATCGACAACGATGGAGCGTGTGTTTTCCACCTCACATACCGTTTGCAGAAGGGCTTTTTCCTCGCCTTTCTTGTAAAGGTGTTCGGGAACGAGGGTGAATTTCTGCACAGGTTCTATGAGTTCCACTTCGGCAAAGAATGTCGGGTTTATTTTCAGTTCGGCAAGGGCTCCGCGAATGTTGGTCATGGTGGTGCCGAGCGATTTGGAGGCTTCGCAGGCTACATCACCGACGGCCAGCAGCTTGTCGCTGTTCGAAATTACCGAAAAAGAAAATCCATTTGCTGAAAGACAAATGGATAATTTCTTATCACCATCTTGGATACGGGTATCCGAAGAAATGAATGTGTTTATTTTGTAAGCCATAACTTGTTTTTTACTCAAAATTACCGTCAGTAATGGGGTTGTTCATGTCACCGATTTTCCAGCCGGCGTATTTTTCGGGATTTCTCTCAATTTCGGCTATTTTGTTTTCAACCATCTGTTTGTCAAGGTCTTTGAGAAGTGTTTTGAGGTGAACTCTGACCTCGAAAACGGAAACCTGCATGCCGCTTCTTTCAATGGTACCGGCTTCGCATTCGAACTGTTCTTTGTGGTTGGTACCCGGTATGTACTTGAGATTCATCAGGTCTTCGTCGGTAAGGGTTGAGTCGAGTTTGTGTTCGTTTCTAAGTTTTTCGAGAGCATTTACACGGAGAGTGTCTATTTTGATATAGCCCTGTTTTATTGCTTCGGCTTCGGTCATGTTTTCGGGAACTTTCTGCAGTACGTCTCTCTTGACCATTGAAGTCTGACCGTTTTTCAATTTCAGCACGAGTGAATCCAAGTCTCCGGCATAGCAATTGTAGGTAACTTTGTAGGCTTCCTGCAACGTGCGGATTGTCTTCAGCTTTTCAACTACAGCGTCTCTTCTTCTGTTGCATTCGTCTTCAAATCTCATCGGAGTTACGATGGCTCTGTAAACCATTACGCCTAAAACAACAATAACTGCTACTAATGCAATTTCGATTATAAGTCTAGTTCTTTTCATTGTGTTTGATTTATTTTTTTTATTATGTTTTCTTGATTTTTGAGTTGCAAATATACGTTTTTTTTTTGGAATAATGTTTGCTTTTTTTGTTTATTTGATATTTTTTTTACAAATCGGTGATTTTCAAGGTTTTGTTTTGATTTTAATCTTGTTCGAGGTGGTGTTTTTCAACGATGCAGCCGGTGTTGCGAGACAAAAAATCGGCAATTTGTTCGGCACAATATACAGAGCGGTGCTGGCCTCCCGTACAGCCGAAACTTATCTGGAGGTTGGTGAATCCGCGCGAGGTGTATTTTCTTACCGACTGCATGACGATTTCTTTCACGTTGCCGAGAAATTCGAGTACTTCGGGGTCGTCTTTCAGAAAGTCGATGACGGGTTGGTCTTTTCCGGTAAAGGTGCGGTATTCGGGATAGCGGCCCGGATTGGGCAGCGCCCTGCAGTCGAATACGAATCCTCCGCCGTTTCCGGTGTCGTTGTTGGGGTAGCCGCGTTTGTACGAAAAACTGTTCACCTGAACGATGAGTTGCGTGGCCTTATGGCGTTCTGCGATTTCCCGTTTCAGATTTTCCGATGTCGTCATCTCTTCCATAACCTGCCGCAAAGCCGGATATTCGGAAAGGAATGTGTTGTCTTTAAGCAGGTTGCTGATGTTTGTCAGGGCGGGGGCTATGCTGTTGATGAAATGAATCTTTCCTTCGTAGAATCCGCGGTATCCGTATGTCCCCATGGCCTGAAGAATCCTTAGGATCACGAATTTGTAAAATTTGTCGAGAAATACGCCCTTGTCAAGCGGCATGTGTCCCGACATTTTTTCGAAGTAGTAGTCGAGCAGTTCCTTGCGGCATTCGTCGGGGATTTCGGCTTTGGCGTCGTACAGCAGTGAGGCGAGGTCGTAATGGAATGTGCCTCTGCGTCCTCCCTGATAATCAATGAAATATGGTTCTCCGTCAACGATCATTATGTTTCTTGACTGGAAGTCGCGGTAGAGGAAAAAATCTTTGTCTTCGCTGTCGAGTTCGGTGATGAAGTTTTGGAAATCGTTTTCGAGATATTGTTCGTCGAAAGGTATGTGTGCGAGTTTCAGGAAGTTGTATTTGAAATAGTTCAGGTCCCACGTCATTGACTGTCGGTCGAAAGATTCTCGCGGATAGGAATGCGAAAAGTCGGCTACCTTGCCGAGTAGCTGGATTTTTACAAGGTTGTCGATGACTTTCCGGTATATGGCTGTGATTTCTTTGTCGAAATGGAGGTTCTGCCGTTTTTTTGCCGAAATTCTGTCAAAAAGTGTCTCATTGCCGAGATCCTGTTGCAGATAGATTGTTCGGGTGGGGTCCACGGCGTATATTTCTGGTACGGCAATGCCGTGTTTTCTGAAAAAATCGGAGAAGTAGAAGAAGGCTTCGTTTTCGCGGACGTCGGAGTTGCTTGCAGCCATGCAGGTGTGAGAGTTCCCGTGCAGGCGGCAGTAGATTCTCGCCGAGCCGTGGGCAGATATCGGCTGGTTTTCAGTGCAGTTTTCTTTTGCCCATTTTCTGAAAAGTTCTTCCATTGTTTTATGACCGTTGAGCAATCACGGTTGTTTTTTTGTTTTGCGTATGAGTATGTACATTGAGGCAAAAAGTCCCAAGGCCGTGAGTGTCAGTGTGAAAACCGGTATGCGGCAGTTCACCCATTCATCGAGTTTCACGCCTCCGAAAACGAAAACCAGCACTGTAGCGGCGAGTTCGAGCCCCAGAGCAGAGTATTTCGCATACGCCTGCAGATTGTCGTGCTTTTTCGGTGACACAACGGTAGGGAATTAGTCTTCGCTGATTTGTTGTTCTGCAGTGTAGCTCGGCGTTTCGCGGTACATCTTGCAGGTTCCGATGAATTCGGCACCCGGTTCCACCGAAAGTTTGTTTATAACGATGTCTCCTTTTACGTTAGCCGTGGCATGCAGGCAAAGCAGATCCTTTACCGTTACGTTGCCACATACGTTCCCGATGATGTTGGCGTTCTGGCATATTATGTTGCCGCGTATGTTGCCGTTTTCTCCCACTACGAGCTTGCCGTTGAGGGTGATGTTGCCTTCGAGCGAACCGTCCATGCGGAAGTCTCCGTTGGCTACGATATCTCCTTTTATTTCAGTGCCTTGGGTTATTGTGTTTACGGCGCCTTGAATTTCGTTTTCAGCTATTTTTGCCATGATGTTGTGATTTTAAATTTCTGTTGAAAAAACGTGCAAATTTACGTTTTTTTTTGATATTTTGCAATTTGTTTTTATAATTTGCAGAATTTTAATTCGTTGTGCTTTGCCGCAGTGTTATTTGCCGAACAGGTGCGGCAGTTTTTCCGATAAATTGTCTTCGAGGTTTTGCAGTTTGTCCAGAAATCTTGCGTATTCCCTGCTTTCGGGAAACAGTGGCCGGTGTCGGGACATTTTCCGCCATTGCCCGACCTCTTTCACCAGATTCATGGTGGTATCGTCGAAGTATGCGCCGGTGAATTTTTCCCAAATGTATTCTACAGCAACCGGCGACGGGTGAAGCATGTCGCTGTCGTAGAAACGGTAGTCGCGGAGTTCGTCCATGAGTATTTCGTAGGCGGGGAAATAAAAGACGTTGCCGAATCCGTTCTGCAGCTCGTGGACAAGCATGTGCAGTATGGATTTGCTTACCTGATTTTCGCGGTAGCCGTCGCGCCAGTGGCGTATGGGACTTATGGTGAATATGATTCGTATGTCGGGATTTTGCGTATTCAGCAGGCGGATCAGTTCGGTGTACCGCGCTTTCTGTTCTTCGAGGGTCGCAAGCCGTTTTTTGAATCCGGCGGCCGGAAATTTGTGGCAGTTGTTCACGATTGTGTCGCTGCCGGCCAGCTGATATACGGTTGATGTTCCGAGGGTGAGAATCAGGGTGTCGGTGCCTTTTAGAAAGCCGTGCGTTTCCGAAACGGCATTGTTGCAGGCTTCAAGGCAGGCATCTTTTCCGGTGTTTGAAAAGTTGCCGTGGTGCTGCCACGAATGCCATAGTCCGTTTCCGTAAACGAGGTTGTCTTCGGTGAGCTCTATTCCCGACAGGCACGTTTCGATGCAATTGGCTATTGATATGGCATTGTACGTAATGCCGAACGGATTGACTTTGGTAAGGAAACCGCTGTCGATGAGCATCTTTCCGATGTTTTCGGTGAAACACGACCCCGCGAGCAGTATTCTGTTCCCGTGGTTTATTCTGAGACCTTGGCCGTCAATGTTTACCGGTGTTGAAAACTGCATGGTCAGACGAGTTTTAAAATGGATAATTCTGGAACCTCGTGTATTGTGTCAACGAACTTCTGCGGGTTTACGGAGTGATTTCTGGAGTGCATGGTCAGACTGATGTCCTGCTTGTGGTCCGTTACAATTACTGTTACGGGAACCTTGCCCTTGCATTTTTTCAGGATTTTTTCCATTTTTCCGGTAAATTCACCCGTTATGGACTCCAAGTCAATTCCGACGGTGATTCTCTGTACCTTTTTGTTGAGAATTTCATCGAGCAGTTCTATTGATAAGATTTCGAAACGGTAAGAATCGTCATCTTTCCAGCCTTTTTGAATGATGCCTTTCAAGTAAACTAACAGGTTGGGCTCAAGAAAGTTTTTTAGTTCCCTGTATCTGTTGCCGAAGATTGATATTTCGCAGCTTCCCAGATAGTCTTCAATCGTGACTACCGCAAAGTCGTTTCCGTTACGGGACTTTTTGAATGCGACGTTTGATATGCAGCCGGCGAGCCGGAGTTCTTTCCCGCTGTGGATTTTGTGGTTGTCTTTGTCGGAAATTATTTTCGTGTTTGCATTGGTGAAATGAGTTACGACCAGTTTGTAGTCGTCGAGGGGGTGTCCTGTGAGGAAGTATCCGGTGCTTTCCTTTTCGAATTCGGCACATTTCAGTGCTGACAAACGCTCTGTTTCGGGAATTTTCGGGGAATTTTCTGATTGCAGCGAAGGCGTCGTGTCGAATAGGGAAATCTGGGCGGCATTGGCGTTTTCTTGCTGCCGGGCAGTCCATTTTACAAGAAGATCCATGAACGTTGGAGTCGTTTCAAGGTCGTTTTCCTTGTACAGGTACTGTGCCCGGTGCATTTCATTGAAGCAGTCGAAGGAGCCCGATTTGATGAGCATTTCCAGACATTTCTTGTTTACCGTGCGGGGATTTACGCGTTTCAGGAAATCGAAGATGTCGGAGAACTTTCCGTTTGCATTGCGTTCTTCGATGATGTTTTGAGTGGCGGCTTCGCCGACGCCCTTGATGGCTCCTATGCCGAAACGTATCTCTCCCTTGCGTGTTACGGTGAATGAAGATTCCGATTCGTTGACATCGGGGGGGAGTATTTTTATGTTCATTCTGGTGCATTCTGCCATAAGGGGAGTCGTGTGTTCAACGTCCTTTGCGGCGGTGAGGTTGGCAGCCATGAATTCGGCAGGGTAGTGGGCTTTGAGGTATGCAGTCTGGTAAGCTACCCACGAATAGCAGGCAGCATGTGATTTGTTGAATGCGTAGGAGGCGAATTTCTTCCAGCTTTCCCAAATTTTTTCCAAGCGGGTGCGGACTTCCTCTTCGGGAAGATTTTCAGTTACGGTAAGTTTTGCAATGCCCTGTTTTATGAACTTGCCGTAAAGTTCTTCCATCTTGGCAAGCTGTTTCTTTCCCATAGCTTTACGCAGTGTGTCGGACTCGCCGCGGGTGAAATCGGCCAGCTCCCTCGAAAGCAGCATGACCTGCTCTTGGTACACGGTGATGCCGTAGGTGTCTTTCAGATATTTTTCCATGCAGGAAAAATCGTACGTGATTTTCTGCCGGCCCTGCTTTCTGGCTATGAAGTCGGGAATGTTTTCCATGGGACCCGGACGGTAGAGTGCGTTCATGGCTATGATGTCGCCGATGACCGACGGTTTGAGTTCGCGGAGGTATTTCTGCATTCCGGCCGATTCGAACTGGAACGTGGCAATGGTGTTGCCGTCGCAGAAGAGTTTGTAGGTCAGCTCGTCGTCGATGGGAATGGTATCGATGTCTATTTCCTTGCCTTTCGAGTGCATGATGTTGCTGAGAGTGTCCTTGATGATGGACAGAGTGGAAAGACCGAGAAAGTCCATTTTGATAAGTCCCACGTTTTCAATGACATGTCCGTCGTATTGTGTAACTACGACATCCTGATTGGTGGTTTTGTCCTTGATTATGGACATGGGTGCGAAATCGGTTAGGTCGGCAGCTCCGATGATTACGCCGCAGGCATGGATGCCGGTCTGCCGGTTGGTGCCTTCAAGCTGGCTGGCGTACATGAGCACGTCGTGCAGAGTGCTGTCCGGACCGTTGTATATCTCTTTCAGTTCGGGTACGTATTTCAGACAGTTTCCTATGGTTACTTTGGGCTTTTTGTCAAAGACTTTCCCGTTTTCATCTTTGATGCCGTCAGGGAATTCCCTTTCGGGGATAAGAGCTTTCAGTTGGGAGACGATGTCCAGATTTGTGTTCTGCACGCGGGCTACATCAGCGATGGAGTTTTTTGCTGCCATGGTGCCGTAAGTGATGATGTGAGCCACTTTTTCCTTGCCGTATTTCTCGGTAACCCAGTTGAGTACGCGTTCGCGGCCGTCGTCGTCGAAATCGACGTCGATATCGGGGAGGGAAATGCGGTCGGGGTTGAGGAAACGTTCGAACAGAAGGTCGTATTTGAGCGGGTCGATGTCGGTGATTTTGAGGCAGTAGGCTACAACGGAGCCTGCGGCGGAACCACGTCCGGGACCAACCGATACACCGAGTTCTTCTCTTGCTGCCCGTATGTAGTCCATTACGATGAGAAAGTAACCGGGGAATCCCATGGTTTTCATTATGTGCAGCTCGAATATGATTCGTTCGCGCTGTTCATCGGTAAGGTCTTTGCCGTAACGTATTTCGGCACCTTCCCATGTGAGCTTCGCAAGGTAGTCGGCTTCGAGTTTTATTCTGTAGAGACGGTTGTATCCGCCGAGTTTCTCGATTTTCTTGTTGGCGTCATTTTCGGAAAGGACCACGTTGCCGTGCTCGTCGCGGGTGAATTCGTCGAAAAGTTCCTTTTCGGAAAACTTGTTGCGGTAGGTGTCTTCCGTTCCGAAGCTTTCCGGAATCGGGAATATAGGCATTATGGGGTCAGAATCGATGGAATAGTCTTCGACTTTGTCTACTATCTCCTGAGTGTTTTCAAGAGCTTCGGGCAGGTCAGCGAAGATGGCTTCCATTTCTTCAGGGGTTTTCAGCCATTCCTGCTTCGTGTAGTGCATGCGTTTCGGGTCGTCGAATTTGGACTGTGTGCTGATGCAGATGAGCCGGTCGTGGGCTTCGGCATGTTCTTCCTCGACGAAATGTACGTCGTTGGTGGCAATGGTTTTGATGTTGTGTTTTTCGGCTAATTCCAGAAGCACGCGGTTCACTTCCTGTTGGCGTTCGAAGGTGGAAGTGTCGCCTCCGGGCTTGTCGGTCTGGTGGCGTTGGAGTTCGAGATAATAGTCGTCGCCGAAAATGTTCTTGAACCACAGTACGCTTTCTTCGGCACCTTTCAGGTCGCCTGCCATGATTTTCTTGGGTACTTCCCCTCCGAGGCATGCCGACGATACAATGATGCCTTCGTGGTATTTTTCAAGCAGTTCATGGTCGATGCGGGCATGAAAGTAAAATCCTTCCGTAAAGGCAATGGAACTCAGCTTGCAGAGGTTCTGGTAGCCTTTTTTGTTCTTGGCGAGAAGGATAAGGTGCCAGCCGCGGTCGGTTTTCTCTTTGCGGGAGTTGTGCGCACAATAGGCTTCGATGCCGATGATGGGTTTGAAAAATTGGGTTTCCAGCTTGTCTATTTCATTCTGTGCCGATGTCTTGTCTTCAGACGAGGCATCTTCGCTTTCAAGAATCTTTTTCTGATCTTTAATCTTGTCGCTGATTTTTTTGTTCACATTGTTGCAGTAATCTTTGAACTCCTTGATTCCGTACATGTTACCATGGTCGGTGATGGCAATGGAGTGCATGCCGGTACGTTGGCATTTGTCCACAAGGTCGGAAATCTTCGACATTCCGTCGAGCATCGAAAAGTGGGTGTGTACGTGTAAGTGTGTGAATTTTGGCATAATAACTCATTTTTATATATTTGAAACAATATTGCAAAGTTACAAAATTAGTTCTGATATTTTTTTGCAAGGAAAAAATAGTTTTCAACAAAAAAAACGGAAGCCTTTTTTTGAAAAAAATACACATATATAATAAGTACATCGTGAAAAAAGAGTATCTTTGCAGTTCGAAAAAAAAACAAGAATATGGATAGTTTGCGGATAGACAAATGGTTATGGGCTGTGAGGCTTTTCAAGACACGCTCGCAGGCCACGGAAGCCTGTCACGCCGGCAGGGTGAAGTTCAACGGGATACCGGTCAAACCTTCGCACGAGGTGAAGATGGGAGAGATTTATGAAATTTCGGTTTCACAGCTTCGCAAGGAAGTGCAGGTGAAGGAACTGCTTCACAATAGGGTGGCAGCAAAGCTGGTTCCGGACTACATGACCGACCTTACTCCGGCCGAAGAGTATGAACGCATGCAGATGATACGTCAGTATTCGTTCGAAAGGAGAGACCGTGGAAGCGGACGACCTACAAAACGCGAACGTCGTGACATCGACGATTTCAAGCAGAAATAAGTTTCGTCTGTTGCGGAGAAATGGACAAGAAACTTTCCTGTGCAAATCCTGTTGAAAAAAATACGGGCATGGCGTTTTCTTTCTGGAAAATGAAAAAAAATACCGGAAACGGGAAAGTGGGAAAAATTTTTTTTGAACAGGAAAAAATGAAAAATGTTCAAAAAAATGGTTCTTTTTCGGAAGAGATATAAGGTTATGAAAATCCGAGTGTTAAGACGGCTTGAACGAAATTTTTGACTTTATAATATATTGATTGTCAAACTGTTGGTTTAAAATATTGATAAATAACGTATTGCAGGAAATGCTGAAATTTATATGTCTAAAATTCAATTTGTTGAACGAAATCAACAGATGTCTGTTATAAAAAAAGTGAAAAAAGAGCAAAAAAATTTTTTTTATAAGTTTTTTTTTCTTATATTGCATTTTTTTGCTGTTGAAAAGTGCTTAAAGGTGGAATTTTCAGATACTTATCATGTTTTTTTGAAAAACATTTTTGAAAAACGTAATGTTGTTTACAAAAAAAAAATCAAAGAAGCAAATTTTTTTTTCAAATGAATTTTTTTTGGAAAATTCTAAATTTGCAATACGGAAAAAGAAAACCCGAAACAACGTATAATTCAGAAAAACAATAGATAAGACAACACGTAAACATATGGAAAAAGATTTCGAAATAGTTTGGAACAATTGCTTATCGGTTATAAAGGACAATGTCACCGAAGAGATGTACAAGACATGGTTTATGCCATTGGTTCCCAAGAGGTTGGAGGAGAATAAGGACGGGATATTCCTGTATATCCAGGTGCCGAGCCATTTTTACTATGAATACTTGGAAACCCATTTTTATGATATTCTCAAGCGTACTATAAGAAAAGTGCTTGGGACATCCGGAAAATTGAAATACAGTATAGTTATGCACAAAAATGAAAAAGGAAATGCACTGGTTGAAACGACAGTACCTTCGACAGGTACCAAGAAGACCGACAACAAGGAAATAAGTATGCCGATGGCCATAGGTTCCGGAGAGGGTTCTCAGGTTCCTTTCAACCCGATTATGATACCGGGCATACAGAAAGTGAAGGTGAATTCCCAACTCAACGAATCATGGACTCTCGAGAATTTCGTCGAAGGAGAATGCAACCGTCTGGCACGTACTGCAGGATATGCCATCGCTGAAAATCCGGGAAAGACATCTTTCAATCCCCTTCTGATATACGGCAACAGCGGGTTGGGCAAATCGCACCTTGCCACGGCTATAGGTTGGAAGGTGAAAAATCTCCACAACGACAAGGCCGTGCTCTATGTTACCTCCGACCAGTTCATGCGTCAGTACTCCACGGCCGTGGCCGAGAAACGTCAGAACGAATTCATTCACTTCTACGAAAGCATCGATGTCCTTATCATCGACGACATACAGTTCTGGGAAAACCGCGTGCAGAAAACTCAGGAAGCCTTTTTCCAGATTTTCAACTACCTCATTCAGGAAAAGAAACAGATTATAGTCACTTCAGACCGTGCTCCATCGGAACTCACTGGACTCGAAGACAGACTCGTGAACCGCCTGAAATGGGGTCTTCAGGCCGATTTGCAGGTACCCGACGTTGAAACCCGCATAGCAATACTGAAACAGAAACTGCAGCAGGACGGCATAGAAATGCCCTACGAAGTCATCGAACACATCGCCTACAACATCAACACCAACGTACGCGAACTTGAAGGAGCGCTGGTTACCCTCGTGGCTCAGGCGTCTTTCAACAAGAAACAGATTGATCTCAATCTGGCAAAGCAGATGATAGACAAGTTCGTGAAGAACACTTCCCGCGACATCACCATCGACTACATTCAGAAAGTGGTGTGCGACTATTTCAACATTTCCGTCGAAAGCATACAGTCACGGACACGCAAGCGTGAAATAGTGCAGGCCCGACAGCTGGCAATGTATTTCTCCAAACAACTCACCAAGGCACCTTTGTCGCTTATTGGCCTCCGGTGCGGAAACAAAGACCATGCAACGGTGCTCCACGCATGCAAGACTGTCTCCAACCTCATCGAAACCGACAAGGAATTCCGCGGCTGGGCAGAAGACATAAGCAAGAAAATCAAACAATGAGCAAGAACTGACTTTCAACCGAAATCCACCGCTTTTGCAAAAAACGGAGAAAAACGTAAGTTTGCAGCATTTTTGTGACAAATTGAAAATAAAGTACCCTATTCATAATCCATAAAATAAAAAAACATGGAAGAATTTAACACTCAAGATCAGCAAGTTGACAACCTCATGACAGGAGAATCCGGAACTCCAGCCGGCGACCCCCAGACACAAGAAACCGTGAATGTGGAAAATGAATCCCATGCCGAAGAGAATGCCCGGCAGACACCTGCCGAAGAATCGGTGCAATTTGTTGAACCTCAAGTAGATTACTCCAATTATGAACGGGAACGTCTCGTAGAGGCATTCTCGGAACTCCTTGAACAAGACGTGTCACAAGTCAAGAACCGTGTCGCCTCGATAAAAAATGTCTTCACCGAAAAAACCAAGGCGGCAGAAGAACAGGCTCTGGCCGATTTCCTGAACGGAGGCGGATCCCGTGAGGATTACAAACCTTCGGAAGATCCTCTCAATGAAGAATTCAAAAAACTCTCTGCCGAATACAGCAGAAAACGCAAACAGCATAAGGCAGATGAAGAAGCCGAAAAACTTCGCAACCTCGAGATGAAGAAAGACCTTCTCGAACAATTGAAAAAACTCAACGAGTCGGAAGAAAGTCTGAAAAAGATTTACGATGAATTCAACTCGTTGCAGGAAAGGTGGAAAGGCATAGGTGATGTGCCAAGAACCGAAATCAATGACCTGTGGCAGACATACCATTTCCTCATCGACCAGTTCTACAGCAAGGTGAAAATAATACGCGAACTCAAGGATAACGACATGCGCCGCAACCTTGAACAGAAGATAGAACTCTGTGAAAAAGCCGAGGAACTTATAATGGAAACCTCCGTGAACAAGGCTTTCAAGCAGATGCAGGAATACCGTAGCCGGTGGAAGGAAATAGGCCCCGTGCCTTCCGATAAAAACGAGGAAATCTGGAACCGTTTCTGCAACGCCATGAACCAGATTGATGCCCGCCGTCGCGAACACTACGAACAGATGAAGGATGAACAGGAAAAGAACCTCATGGCAAAGACCGCTCTCTGCGAAAAGGCCGAAGAACTCCTCGCAGAACTGCCTGCAACCATCAGAGAATGGACTGAAAGAACCGATGCCATGAACGAACTCCTGAAAATATGGAAAACCATAGGTCTGGTACCCCGCGAAATGAACGACGAAATATGGAACCGCTTCCGCGGATCAATGTCGAAATTCTTCGATGAGAAGAAAGAATACATGGACAAGGCTCATTCTGAACAGACCGAAAACTACAACCGCAAGGTGGAAATATGCGTGAAGGCCGAAAGCATAGCTCAGCGCACCGACTGGAAACATGCTACCGAGGACCTCCTCAAACTTCAGGAAGAATGGAAAACCATAGGCTCTACTTCGAAAAAACTTTCGGACAAGGTGTGGACACGTTTCCGTGCCGCCTGCGACGACTTCTTTGCCCGCAAGTCCGAATACTATGCCGCTATGCGATCCTCGGAAAATGAAAACCTTGCCAAAAAACAGGAAATCCTCGAAAAAGTGAAGGCCTTCCAGATTACCGATGACAAGGATGCCGATTTCAACGCCCTGAAGGAATTCCAGCGGCAGTGGCTGGAAATAGGTTTCGTGCCTGCCGACAAAAAAGACCAGTTGCAGAAGGACTTCTCCGAAACAATAAATGCCCACTTCAACAATCTGAAAGTCTCGGCCCGCGAAGCTCAGGAAGAAATATACCGTGAACGCATAAGGTCCATTTCCGGCAACAGCAGGATAGTGAACGAAGAACGTGCCGAACTGCAGGATAAAATACAGAAACTGAAATCCGACGTCACTCTCTGGGAAAACAATCTGGGATTTCTGGCCAACTCCAAACAGGCTGACCTCCTCAAGCAAGAGTTCGAAAAGAAAATCCAGAATACCCGTCAGCAGATAGCTCTGCTGGAAGCAAAACTGAAAATCGTTTCGGAAACACAGAAAAACGGAGATTGATTTTTTTGGCGTTCTTGAAAAAAACAGCGGAGTGAGAAATTTTTCTCCGCTGTTTTTTTGTAATGTTGTAATGGGACCATTCTCCGTGCAGAAAAAACTTTTTGCGAAAAAGGATTTTTATTCGTATCTTTGCAAGTTCGATTCATGCGGGAGCAGAATCGGTTTATATAATGTATGTAATTGACAATTAAAATATTAGGATAATACAATGGATGTATCGGTTGTAGTGCCACTTTTCAACGAAGACGAGTCTTTGCCGCATTTGGCAGAATGGATAACTCGCGTGATGAACGAAAACAATTTCACCTACGAGGTGATTATGGTCGATGACGGCAGTAAGGACAATTCGTGGAGCGTTATAGAAAGCCTTGCCGCAGGAAATCCCTGTTTCAAGGGAGTCAAGTTTCGCCGCAACTACGGAAAATCGGCAGCCCTCAATGTCGGATTTTCTCGCGTGCAGGGTGATGTCGTCATTACCATGGATGCGGATTTGCAGGACAGCCCCGACGAAATCCCCGAACTTTACCGCATGATAAAGGAAGACGGTTACGATCTTGTATCAGGCTGGAAGAAAAAACGTTACGATTCAAAAATAGCCAAGAACATACCGTCGAAATTCTTCAACGCCACAACCCGCAGGCTTTCGGGTATCAAGCTGCATGACTTCAACTGCGGACTCAAAGCCTACCGCCTTGACGTGGTGAAAAGCATTGAAGTGTACGGCGAAATGCACCGATATATTCCGGTCATTGCCAAATGGGCGGGATTCGGAAAAATAGGCGAGAAGGTGGTGCAGCACCGCAAACGCGAATTCGGTGTCACCAAATTCGGTATGAACCGTTTCATAAACGGCTATCTCGACCTCATGAGCATCATGTTCATGTCCAAGTTCGGCAAACAGCCAATGCACTTTTTCGGACTTATCGGCAGCATTGCATTCATGTTGGGTTTCATCGCCTTCGTAGTAGTGTGCGTGTTGCGCATCTGCGGAATAATAGCTCTCACGAAAAGCGTGTGGTTCTATGTGTCAATGCTTTTCATACTCATGGGTACCATGCTTTTCCTTGCAGGATTCCTTGGCGAACTGATATGCCGCAATTCATCTACCCGAAACTCGTATCTGATTGAAAAAGAACTGTTTGATGGAGAAAAATAACGTTTTTTCGGGATACTCGCTCTTCCTGGATCGCGACGGTGTGCTGAACCAGCGCATCATTAACGGTTATGTCACCCGTCCCGAGGATTTCGTGATCATTGACGGAGTGCTCGATGCCATGAAGATTTTTGCCACGGTCTTCGACCGCATTTTCATTGTCACCAACCAGCAGGGCATAGGCAAGGGGCTGATGACCGAGGCCGACCTCGCTTTGGTGCACGACACTTTCGTGAAAAAAGTCGAAGATTCGGGCGGTCGTATCGACAGAATTTACCACTGCCCGAAGCTGAAAGCGGAAAACTCATTCAACCGCAAACCTTCCATCGGAATGGCTTTGCAGGCACGAAAAGACTTTCCGGGGGTACGTCTTACACGGTCGGTCATGGTCGGCGACAGCCTCACCGACATGCAGTTCGGTAAACATGCCGGAATGAAGACGGTATTGGTCGGCGAAGATACGTGGATTCCTACACGGTTCCCCAAAATAGTGGATTACTGTTATCCCGCTTTGATTGATTTTGCAAAAACTTTAAAAATATGAAAATAGCTGTTGTTGGTGCTACCGGTCTTGTTGGTGGCGTTATGTTGAAAGTTCTTGCCGAACGTGGTTTCGGCAATTGTGAGGTTATTGCCGCCGCTTCGCCGAAGTCGGTAGGCAAGCAGGTCGACTTTGCCGGAAGAAAACTTACGGTGGTATCGGTTGCCGACGCCATCGCACAAAAGCCCGACTATGCTGTTTTTTCGGCAGGTGCCGCCGCCTCAAGGGAATATGCCCCGCAGTTCGCTGCGGCAGGTACGACGGTAATCGACAACTCTTCGGCTTGGCGCAAGGACCCCGACAAACCTTTGGTGGTACCCGAAATAAACATCGGTGCAGTGAAACCTTCCGACCGTATCATCGCCAATCCCAACTGCTCGACCATTCAGATGGTCCTTGCTGTTTCGCAGTTGCATAAAGCCTACAAAATCAAAAGACTCGTGATTTCTACTTACCAGAGCGTTACCGGTACAGGCATCAAGGCCATACGGCAGCTCGAAGGTGAGGAAAACGGCATTGCTGTGGAGAAGGCTTATCCCTATCAGATTCACAGAAACCTGTTCCCCCACGGCGGCGATTTTCAGGACGACGGTTACACCACAGAAGAACAGAAACTTGTGGATGAAACCCGCAAAATATTGGGCGACAATTCAATAGCCGTTACGGCCACCGTTGTGCGCGTGCCTGTGGTGGGAGGACATTCCGAAGCTGTGAACATAGAGTTCGAAAAGGAATACGACCTCGCCGAAGCCATCGAAATAATACGCAACACGAAGGGCGTGACCCTCTGCAACGACAATTCCAAACTTGATTACCCGATGCCGGCTTTCGCCGAAGGCAAGGATGACGTGTTCGTGGGACGTATCCGCCGCGATTTCTCGCAACCCAAAACCCTGAATCTGTGGTGTGTGTCGGACAATCTCCGAAAGGGCGCCGCTACCAACGCTGTGGAAATACTTCAAGAACTTGTTGAACAAAGATAATTGATAATCAATGTATATGAAAAAAATATTCCCATTCCTGATTTGTGCACTCGCTGTTCTTTCCGGGTGCTCCAATGACGTAATTTTCGAAGAAAACCGCCAGTTTCAGGACGAAAAATGGCAACGCTTCGAACCTGAAGTGTTTGCTTTTGACGTTAAGAACATTGACGACTGCTACGACATCTATTTCAATTTCAGGGTAAACTGCAATGTCTTTCGTGTGGATATGCTGCCGTTTATCATTCAGCTTACCGACAGCGACGGCACCGTACGAAACCTGAAAACTGATGTCGCAATACGGGATAAGAATGGCAACTGGAATGGCAACTGCATCGGAACATATTGCGAATATAGTGTTAAAGTGAGGGAATATTTCTTCTTCAATAAGGAAGGCAGGCACGAAATGTCTGTCAAAAACGGCAGCCAGTTCCTTGAATTGGACGGAATTACGTCGTTTGCTCTGAAAATTGTCAAGACCAATATGGATTTGAAAATTGAATAGAGATGAGTTCAGCCAAAAGTTTCAACAAACATTTCGAACGCATAGAACTTTTGCTGAAGACCATTCCTGAAACTCCGGGAGTTTACCAGTATTTTGACGAAAGTGGCAATCTGCTTTATGTCGGGAAGGCACGGAACCTGAGTCGCCGTGTGCATTCGTATTTCTCTCATTTCGACGACCTTTCGCCAAAAATACGCATTCTTGTCCGCAAAATTTACGACATTCGCTACACCGTAGTTAAAACCGAAGTTGATGCACTTCTGCTGGAAAACAATCTGATAAAGACTCTGCAGCCCAAGTACAACAGCATGCTCAAGGACGATAAGACCTATCCGTATCTCTTCCTTACAAACGAGGATTACCCGCGCCTGCTTTTTACTCGCGACCATACTCTGAAAAACGGCACTTTTTTCGGCCCGTATCCCAACCAGAAGATACTCAGGGAATTGCAGGACATGATAAGGTTACTCTTCTCATACCGTACATGTAAACTGCCGCTTACCCGCGAAGGCGTGAAACAGGGCAGGTACAAAGCCTGCATAAACGCTCAAATTGGACTCTGCAATGCCCCGTGCACAGGTGGTGTGTCTTACGAAGATTATCAGAAAATTTTCGGTCAGATACGGAAAATCCTGAAAGGCGATTTCGGCGAAATCGTAGAAGAAATGCGTACGGAAATGTTCCGCATGGCCGAAAATCTGGAATTCGAAAAGGCTGAAGCTCTGAAACAGAAGATTTTTCTGCTGAATCAGTACCAGAGCCGGTCCATGGTGGTCGATACTTCAATACGGGACATCGACGTGTTCTCGATACTCTCCGACGACAAGTTCGCTTATGTAAACATGATGCGGATAAAGAACGGAGGAATAATTCATTCTTTCTCTACCGAAATAAAAAAACAGCTCGACGAAACCGACGAACAGATACTTGCCGTGGTGATTCCCGAACTCCATGTGCGTACCGGCAGCACCGCCGGTGAGGTCATTGTGCCGGTGAAAGTCGATATCCCCGACGATTTCATCAGACAGACGGTACCTGCCCGAGGCGACAAGAAAGAACTTCTCGAACTTTCGCTCCGCAATGTGAAGTACTATCGGCACGAACGTTTTCACCAGCGACTTTTGGTTGATCCGGAAACGGCCTCCAATGATCTGCTCGAAAAAATCCAGAAGGAACTTCATCTGCCGGAACTACCGAGAAACATTGAATGTTTCGACAATTCGAACATTCAGGGAGCTTTCCCCGTGGCAGCCATGATACATTTTACCGACGGCAAGCCAGACCCGCAAAAATACCGCCATTTCAACATAAAAACCGTTGAAGGTCCCGACGACTATGCTTCCATGGAAGAGGTCGTATACCGCCGTTACAAACGCCTTAAAGACGAAGGCCAGCCCATGCCGCAGCTTATCATAGTCGATGGCGGCAAGGGACAGATGGAGGTGGTGAGGAGAGTTCTCGTGGACTCTCTGCAACTCGATATTCCGGTTGCAGGACTGGCCAAGGACGACAAACACCATACCTCGGAACTTCTGTACGGATTCCCCCCAGTCAGCATTGGCGTTGCACCGAGAACGCCTTTGTTCCATCTTCTAGAGCGCATACAGAATGAAGTTCACAGGTTCGCCATCACGTTCCACAGGAACAAGCGTTCAAAAGAAACTTTCAAGACATCGCTTACCGAAATACCCGGCATAGGCGAAAAAACCGCTCAGGACCTGCTGCTCAAATTCAAGTCGGTGAAACAGGTCAAAATCACTCCGCTTGAAGACCTTGAAACCTGCATTGGTACAGCAAAGGCAAAAATCGTGTATGACTATTTCCGGACGAACTGATATATGTTCTCCACGTGCTTTTATGGGAAAAAAACATCAAAAAATTTGCCATTTTCAAAAAAATGTGTATATTTGCATTGTCTTCAGCAGTTTTATGCATTCCGTATCTTGCTGAAGTACGGTAATTTACAAAGAAAAAGTCAAGAAAAAACGTACGTTTTTCATGACTTTTTTTTGTTTTTGCATTTTTTTGTATATCAATTATTTATATTTTACCAAATTTTCGTTTTCGGGGTCAAAAAAAACGTACCTTTTTTCAAAAGTGAAAAATCACTTTCTGTAACCCTTTGCACGATTGCCTTTGCGGCA
>JAZRZP010000003.1:0-11977 GCA_045601425.1 Bacteroidales bacterium | reverse complement strand
TTGATGTTGTTTGTCGTAAGTGTGTAGGTAGACTTGTTGTCGTCGTCGTGTTCCCATACGTCTTTACGACCCTGTTGTGCGAACAGGAGTTCTGCTGCAACACCCATGTTGTCGCTGAACATGTATTCACCGAAAACGCCTACGTTGAACCCGAATTTCATGGGGTTGCTGTATTCGCTTGCATCTTCTCCTGCGTATTCTTCTTCCAGAATGTTGTTCAATGTTGCGCTGGCTTTGACACCGAAACTGAACTGTGCAAATGCACTGCTTGCTGCCATTACCATAACTGCTGATAAAACAGCAAGGAATTTTACGTTTTTTCTCATTTTTTTTATTTTTTTATTGGTTAGTAATTTTGTTTTCAAAGGTTTATAACATTTTTTTCTAGTTGCATTGCTCATGCAAAGTTACGCAATTTTTTTATTTTGACAAAAAAAATGTCGGTCATATATGCAGTGGCTGTATTTTTTTGTGCAAGTACGATTCCAGATTTTCTATGGATAAGCGTTCCTGCTGCATGGTGTCGCGATCGCGGACGGTAACGGTGTTGTCGGCAAGTGTCTGGTTGTCGACTGTGATGCAGAACGGAGTTCCGATGGCGTCCTGACGGCGGTATCTGCGTCCGATGGCGTCTTTCTCGTCGTATTGGAGCATGTAATCGTATTGGAGCATGTTCATTATCTCTCTGGCTTTTTCGGGAAGGCCGTCTTTTTTCACCAGCGGGAGAATCGCAGCCTTGTACGGTGCCAGTATTGCCGGCAGTCGCAGTACGGTGCGTTCGGAACCGTCTTCGAGTTTCTCCTCCTGATATGCATGACTGAAAATGGCAAGGAATGTCCTGTCGAGTCCGATGGATGTCTCGACAACGTAAGGCGTGTAGTTTTCGTTGAGTTCGGAATCGAAATACTGTATTTTCCTTCCGGAAAATTCGCTGTGGCGGGAAAGGTCGAAATTGGTGCGTGAATGTATGCCTTCCAGTTCCTTGAAACCGAAGGGGAATTCGAATTCTATGTCGGTGGCGGCATTGGCATAGTGTGCCAGCTTCTCGTGGTCGTGGAAACGGTATTTGCTTGCCGGTATGCCGAGTGCAAGGTGCCATTTGTAGCGTGTCTCCTTCCAGTGTTCGAACCATTTCAACTCTTCGCCCGGACGTACGAAAAACTGCATTTCCATCTGCTCGAATTCACGCATGCGGAAAATGAACTGACGAGCAACGATTTCATTGCGGAAAGCCTTGCCAATTTGTGCAATGCCGAAAGGTATCTTCATGCGTCCCGATTTCTGCACGTTGAGAAAATTAACAAAAATTCCCTGAGCCGTTTCGGGACGGAGGTATATCGTGTCGGCACCCTCGGCCACCGAACCCATCTGTGTGGCAAACATCAGGTTGAACTGGCGAACCTCGGTCCAGTTGCGTGTTCCTGATATCGGACAAACTATTTCCAAATCGAGAATAAGCTGGCGTATGGCTTCAAGGTTGTTGGCGTTCATGGCTTCGGCATAACGTTTGGTGATTTCGTCTATTTTGGCCTGATATTCCAACACGCGCTTGTTCGTGGAACGGAACATGGCTTCGTCGAAATTTTCGAAACGCTTGGCTGCTTTCTCCACTTCCTTGCGTATCTTGTCTTCTATTTTCGCAACGTGGTCTTCGATGAGGACATCGGCACGGTAGCGTTTCTTGGAATCCTTGTTGTCGATAAGCGGGTCGTTGAAGGCGTCCACGTGGCCGGAAGCCTTCCATATCTTGGGGTGCATGAATATTGCGGAGTCTATGCCCACGATGTTCTCGTTGTATTGCACCATCGATTTCCACCAGTAGTTCTTGATGTTGTTCTTGAGCTCGACTCCGAGCTGGCCGTAGTCATATACGGCAGCCAGACCATCGTATATTTCGCTTGAAGGGAATATGAATCCGTATTCCTTTGCGTGAGAAATCACTTTCTTGAAAGTTTCTTCGTTGTTTGCCATAGATATCGTGTTTTTTTGATTATCGTGTTTTTATTTCGGATTGTCCATTATGTATTGCAGCACTTTTGCGAGCTGGTCGGGGCATGACGTGGGTCTTCCGCCGCAGGATATGTCGCCGAGTTTTCCTGCGACATCGGCTATGCCGGAACCCTGTGCCAGAACGGACACTCCTTGCGTGTTTCCGTTGCAGCCACCGGTGTAACGGACTTGCAGTATCTTCCCGTCCTGTGTCAGGATTTCAATGAGTTGCGAGCAGACTCTACCCTGAGGCACTGCACGGACGTACCGCCTGCCGTCAGAAAGCAGTTCGTCGTCCAGTATTATCGGACTGTCTGTGTATTCCTGTTCGAAAAATGAGGCCATTTCTGTCGTTTTTCTGTTGTAATGTTTTTGAAATCAGCTTGTTGTTCCGTTGCCGGAAGTCAAGTGTGCAAGTTGCAAATTTACACATTTTTTTTGAAAAAATGCCCTGCGGTGTATTGTTTTTTTTGATTCATGCCTTTGCGGCTGAAAAAAATCGTAACTTTGCAACGTCGTTAATGCGGCAGTTGATGATAGCTGGCGCGTTTACCGGAAATAAACAAAGTACAAAATGGACTCGTAAGGTGCAGAACAGCAGGGCATAGCTGTCGCAGAAAACATCAGCAAGGTTGAAATCTGCAATATCAACGGAGCTCTTGTGATGCTTCAAAATGCCAACTCAGCAGATGTTGCCCTCAAGGTCGGAGTTTACACCGTCAGAGTGGATGCAGGAAAGGGAACCGGCGTGAGACGCATGGTTGTGAAAAGATAACCGTTCCCCGCATGGGAAAGAGAAAGGAGTGTTCCGGAAGCAGAAACGCTCTTTTTTTTGCCGTACGCCCCCCAAAAAATAACCGTGGTTTTACCTCCACAAAAAAGCGTCAAATGCCGTGCGATTTTTACGGAAAAGAGACCTTTTTACAGGAAAAAAAAGTATGAAAATCCTGCCGCTTGGCTGAAAAATGTCCGATGTTTTTGTCTGTAAAATACTGTTATTTAACAAGTTGTAAATGATATTGAAATGTTTTTCGAGAAAAATTTTGCCAATTGAAAAAAAAGTAGTACTTTTGCAGTCCATTTTAGGAAAAAACAATAAAAACAAATAAAAAATGTACGCAATAGTAGAAATAGCAGGAAAGCAGTTCAAGGTAGTACAAGATCAGAAGATTTTCGTAAACCGTCTTCAGAACGAAGAAGGTTCAAGCGTTACTTTTGACACCGTGATGCTGAAAGACAACGAAGGTGCAGTTGAAATTGGTCAGCCTTATTTGGAAGGCGCCAAAGTGACTGCCACAGTGTTGAAACATTTAAAGGGAGACAAGGTTCTAGTTTTCCACAAAAAGCGCAGAAAAGGCTATCAGAAAATGAACGGTCACAGAGATTATCTGACCCAGATAAAAATTGATAGCATAGCGTAAGCAGTCAAGTAAAAAAAGTAGTAAATCCTTAAAAAAATAAGATATGGCTCATAAAAAAGGTGTCGGTAGTTCCAGCAATGGTCGTGAATCCGAAAGCAAACGTTTAGGCGTTAAAATTTTTGGCGGTCAGAAATGCATAGCCGGAAATATCATAGTTCGTCAACGTGGAACCGTTCATAATCCTGGCAGCAACGTCGGTATGGGAAAAGACCATACTTTGTATGCTTTGGTTGATGGTACAGTTCAATTCAAGAAAGGTCGTCAGGACCGTTCTTTCGTATCGGTAGTTCCGGTACAGGAATAGCAGTTGAATATATTATCACACAATAGAAAAACTCCGCTGCCCGCAGTGGAGTTTTTATTTTATGCGGATATTTGCATATTGCCTGCGGTATATCCGTTTTTTTTCGTATCTTTGCAGATTGAAACAGGAAATTGCCGTTGAGAAATTGGATGTTTTTTTTGTTCTGTAAAATATTTAAAGTCAATGTGTTGCAGTGTAAAAGAATATGGAAGTGCCGAGGCAATGGCAGTACTTAGCATCGGTATTTTTGTGCACAGAGCCCAGAAATAGGCAGAAAAGGTGCGTTTAATGAAACTTTGCGGCACTGTTTTACTGCATCGCTCAGGGAAATTCCTTTGGAGAGGGATAACCGTCCGAAAGGCGAGGGGAGTCTGTAGGGTGGTGTTGTCAAATGGTCAAGAACAGAGCCACGGGAGTACGAAAATCCTTGGCAAACAAAATAAAATTGTAATGGCATTCATCGCAAACCAATTGTATAAGCTGAAACTCGTATTAGCATACAAAGATGTGTTGAGAACACATGTTCCGTTTCTTTTCAGGAAGACTATCAAGTCTTCGCAGAAGCGTTTTTATGAAGCAATGCATCGTCTCAAGGGTAAAGAAAAGTTGGATGTAGCCTTCTTCCTTACCATTCCGGGAATGTGGAAGGCAGATTATCTGTTCTCTTTAATGGCGGAAAATCCCAGATTTCATCCCTATGTCGTGATTCTTCCCTATTCAACCTTTAAGAATTTCAGCAAGGAAGAGGTGTGGAAAAGCATACAGGCTACAGAGAATTTCGTGAAAGCAAGGGACTTTGAGTACGTCATACCTTACGATGCCAAGTCGGATAGGTGGATAGACATAAAAAAGACAATGCATCCGGATATCGTATTCTACTCGTCACCGTATAAGGATAATCCTCAGCAGTATTATCTGTACAACTACATGGATTGCGGGACATTCTACATTCCCTACGCATATACGTCGATGTGCTGTTACAAAGCCAATTATGATTTGGTGTTTCCCAATCTGGTGGGTTGCCATTTGACGGAGACAGACATGCACATAGGTTTTGCAAAGAAATACGGTCGCAGCAATGCCGAAAATTACAGAGTTGTAGGTCATCCTGCCACCGATATATACCTCAGGAAAGATTACGTTTCGCCAGACGTATGGAAACCGCAGACAGTGCGGAAAAAACGCATAATCTGGGCACCCCATCATTCTCTTGATGAAGAAGGCGGTTTGAGAGTATCCACATTCCTGACATATTGCGATGAGATGCTTCGCATTGCCGAGAAATACAATGATAAAGTACAGTTCGCCTTTAAACCGCACCAGCGCCTGAAATTCAAACTGGAACTCATTTGGGGCAAGGAAAAAACTTACGGATACTACAGAAAATGGGAAGAACTCGAGAATTGCCAGCTTGAGGAAACCGGCTATGCAGATTTGTTCATCCATTCTGATGCCATGATTCACGATTGCGGCAGTTTTACCACGGAATACCTTTTTCTCAACAAGCCCGTCATGTACCTTGTGAGCGAAGAAAAATATACCCGAACGCAATTCAACGAATTTGGTATAAAAGCCTTTGAACAGCATTATCATGGACACGATACAGCTGAAATAGAACGGTTTGTCGAGGATGTGGTGCTCGGCGGGAACGATACGATGAGAGATTCACGTACCACGTTTTTTGAAACTTATCTGGCTCCGAAAGACGGGCTTACGGCTTCAGAGAAAATAATGAATCTGATAGAAAATCTTATAGAAGAATCATGAAAATATCCATCATAGTCTGCACGTACAATCGTGACAAATACCTTTATAGTGCATTGGAATGCATAGCAAAAAACGGGTTTGATACAGGAAATTATGAAATAGTTCTTGTAAACAACAACAGTACCGATAACACCGAAAGCGAGTGTAATCGCTTCAAGTCGGCGTACCCCGATGTGGATTTCAGATATTTTGTTGAAACTCAGCAGGGATTGTCGTATGCCAGAAACAGGGGAATTGAGGAAAGCAGGGGAGAAATGCTCGTTTTCCTTGATGACGATTCGTTCATAAAGTCGGATTACCTCTCCAATTTGGTCGGAAATTTGGAAAAATATCCAGAAACTATGGCTTTCGGCGGGAAAATAAAGCCTCGTTTTGAAGCAGGAAAGGCACCGGAATGGCTCTGCAAATGGACATACTCATGGGTGTCCGCAATTGACAAGGGAGATGATGTGGTACTTTTCGAAGGAAATTCATATCCCATTGGCGCCAATATGGGTTTCAGAAAGCAATGTGTCGAAAAATGTGGAGTTTTCAACACTTCGCTCGGCAGAAGCAAAAAAAATCTCATGGGCGGCGAAGAAAAAGATATCTTCAATCGTTTCAAGGAAAACGGCATGCTGATATATTATTTCCCAAATATTGAGGTGGAACATGTTATTCCGCCATCAAGAACGACAAGGGAATATGTAGTGAAAATGGGTAGGGGAATAGGTATGAGTGAGCGTATGCGGTGCAAAAATCTCGGAACAGCGGCAATGTTGAAACGTCATTTTTCGGAATGCATAAAGTGGGGCGGAACATTGGTGCTGTGGTGTAGGTATGCATTATTGGGACAATTTGAAAAGGCCAACATTCTGGTTACTTTCCGGAAAAACGTAACTATGGGACTTTATACAGATGCCGATACCGAAAAGTAAAATCACGTCTCCGTATCATTCATGATACAGAGTCGTGATTTTAATGGCAGTAGTGTCAATTGTGTTATTTTCCCAAATCGTGCTTTATTTGCGTGGTTGAAATTTCAGGTGTGCGTGGCAGGTATACCACTTCAACGCCTTCTTCGGTCAGAAAGTCGAATTTCCCTTTCCAGTCGTCACCCATAACGAAGGTGTCAATGTGGTATTCGTGCATGTCGGAACGCTTCTGTTCCCAACTCTCTTCAGGTATTACAAGGTCGACATAGCGGATGGATTCCAGAAGGGATTTCCGCTGTTCGTATGAAAAATAGCATTTCTTCTGCTTCTGGTTCCAGTTGAATTCGTCGGAGGATAGGACTACTACAAGGTAGTCGCCAAGAGCTTTTGCTCTGCGTAGCAGATTTATGTGTCCGTAGTGCAGTAAATCGAATGTACCGTAGGTTATTACTCGTTTCATGTTTTCAAGTATTGTTATGTCACACTGTTATGAGTTTTTGGGTCATTTTCAGGGCATTCTCCATTATTTCCTCTTCACCTTCGACGTGGTGGTTCTGCATGAGTATCCTTCCGTCGCAGATGAGTGTGTCTATCACGCTGCTGTCGGCAGAATAGATCCAGTTTGACAAAGTGTCGTGGTTGGGCGTGAATGCCGGTGTCTTGAGGTTGACGAGAATGAGGTCGGCGAGTTTGCCTTCTTCAACGGTGCCCATGTTTATTCCGAGCGTTTTGGCTCCGTTTACCGTTGCCATTTTCACGGCTTCGTGTGTCGGCATGAGTGTCGGGTCTTTCTGCCAGCCTTTCTGAATGAGGGCGGCAACTTTCAGGGCTTCGCGCATGTCGAGGTTGTTCGAAGATGAACATCCGTCGGTGCCGAGGGTGACGTTTACTCCGGCCTTCGACAGGTCGTTGTAGCGGAATTCGTGTCCGGAACCGAGTTTCAGATTTGAATTGGGATTGTATGTCACTGTGGCTCCGGTGTCGGCGAGTATCCTGATGTCGTCGTTGGTGAGATAAACGCAGTGTGCAAGACTTGTGTTTTCGTCGAGCACGTTCCATTTGTGTAGGTGAGCCGTTGGCGTAAGTCCGAAATTTTTCAATGTACCTTCAACTTCGCCCATGGTCTCGGCCAAATGGGTGTGCAACAGTAGGTTATGCTCTCTGGCAAAAGCCTTCATGTACTGGTATGATTCTCCGGAAACGGTGTATGGCGCATGAGGAGCAATGCTGAACTGAACTTTGTCGGAGGTGAGAGGCAGTATCGTCTTTTCAAATTCGGCGAGAGATTTCTTCGTGTTGTTGAGATTTTTCGGGTCGCAGCCGTCGAACAGGGAGAATCCAAGAACGGCACGGAGTCCCATGTCTTCAACGGCTCTGGTTTCGTCGGGAAGGAAGAAGTACATGTCGCTGAAACATGTGGTTCCGGTTTTAATCATTTCGAGGCAGGCGAGTTTGGTGCCCCAGTATATGATTTCGCTGTCGAGATTCTTTTCGTTGGGCCAAATCTTTTCGTTGAGCCATGTCTGCAGCGGCAGGTCTTCGCCGTAACCGCGAAAAAGTGTCATCGGGGCGTGGGTGTGCATGTTGGTGAAAGTCGGCAATGCGGCCATTCCTCGGGCATCGATTACCTTGCAGCCGCTGATCGGTATGGAATCTGCGATTTTTGCAATCTTGTTCCCTTCAATTAAAATGTCTGTTTCCTTTTCGTTCAGAAGAACGTTTTTTATGAGTATATTCATGGTATGTATGTTTATTCGAGTTTGTCAAATGGATTTGCAAAGATACGAAAAAAATGCGAACTGGCTGTTTTTATACTGCAAAATGTGTCTCAATTGCCGAAAGATTTCCTTACTACGAAATAGCGGTCGAGTTTGTCGTCGGGCCAGTGTTTCGTTGTCTTTATCAAGAGGCAGGTCAGTACGGTGGCTGCCAGAAGCCGGAAAAGTATCACGCCGCTCCAGTCGGCACCGACCGAGAGTATCAGCAGAGTGTCTTCTATGATGCTGTGAAACAGCGACATGAGTGTGAGTGAGTACAGCAGGTCTTGCCGTGAGAAGTGTTGTTGTTTGGCTTCGCTGATAATGAGGGCTCCTCCGTAACCGAGTCCCAGCGTAAGTCCGATGAGTGTCACCGGAACTATTTTTGGACTCATGCCCATGGCTTTCAACGCCGGTTCGAGCAGACGGTTCAGCCTGTCGATGAGACCGGCTTTCTTCAGGATTTCGAGCAGGGAAATGAGTGCGAGTATTATCATGCTTATCACGAAATAGTTTTTCAGTTCGTTCAGTGCCCATGCACCCCAAGATGGATTTTCCAGAGTGTCGAGTTTGAAGTAGAATTCTGCAGGTTCCTGCAGCCAGCCTGTCGAGGAATAGATTATGTTCATCAGAGCACCGAGCAGCATGGCGGTGCCGAAGCGTACGGCAACGGCATACCATGTTTTCAGTCCGGCTTTCCGCACTACTGCGACTTCCAGCAGGAAGTTGTGAGCCAGAAGTATTATTGTTCCGGTTACAGTTACTTGTGCCACAGTTAGTTGCAGGGAATCTTGTATGGAATAAAACGCAAGCAGTCCTCCGTAAATGTTTCCGAACATGGCACTTACCCACGCAATGGACATTTCCCCCGGCAGCCCCATAATCTGCATTACAGGTTCAAAAACAATGCCGATGCCGTGAAGCCAGCCTGTAACCTGCAGCACCCTGACCAGAATGCTTACAGGCACAAGTATCTTGAAAAGCGTGATGCATGTGTTTCCCCACGAAGAAAATATGTCGCTGATAAGTCGTTTCAACGTGCAGGACTATTTTATTGACATCGTTTTCAGTTTGCGAGTGAGTTCGTTGTTGAAAAGGAAATCGTTGAGTTCCTTGTTTTCGCAGGTTATGATATCGTGCCGGTTGCCTTCCCACCACAGGTTGCCTTCGTGTATGAAGACTATGTGTTCTCCTATTTCTATCACCGAGTTCATGTCGTGGGTGTTTATGATGGTGGTGATGTTGAATTCTTCGGTTATTTCCTTGATGAGTTTGTCGATGTGGATGGAAGTGTAGGGGTCGAGGCCGGAGTTGGGTTCGTCGCAAAAGAGGTATTTCGGATTTGCCACGATGGCACGGGCTATGGCTACGCGTTTGCGCATACCTCCGCTGAGTTCCGAGGCATAGAGATTGTGAGCCTTTGGCAAATCCACACGGTCGAGGCAGAAATCAATGCGCTTTTCGGTTTCGGCTTTCGAGAGATTTGAAAACATCTGCAGCGGGAAACGCACGTTTTCGGCTACCGTCATGGAATCGAAAAGGGCTCCGCCCTGAAATACCATGCCTATCTCGCGCTTCAGTGAGGCTCTTTCCTTGGCCGAAAGTGCCGACGTGTTGCGACCGTCGTACAGTATCTCTCCCGATGTGACTTCTTCCAGACCTACGACGGATTTCACCAGAACAGTCTTTCCGGAACCGCTGCGTCCTATGACAAGGTTTGTCTTACCGGTCTCGAAAACCATCGATATGTCTTTCAGAACGGCTTTTTCGCCGAAATTCTTGTATATGTGTTTTATCTCTATCATGGCTAAAGCAAAATGGAAGTTAGAATAAGGTTTGAAATGATGAGTATCATGCAGCTTTCCACCACGGCTTTCGTGCTTGCCTGTCCCACTTCCAGAGCACCGCCGCTTACGGTGTATCCTCTGAAACTTGACACCGAGGCAATTATGAAATTGTACACCAGCCCTTTGACAAGACCTATCACCATGTCGTATGAGTCGAATTCGAGCTGCAGACCGTCAAGGTATTCGTAACTTGTTATTACTCCGGTGCTTACGCCGAAAAGCCAGCCTCCGCCGAGCGAGAAGAATACGCTGAACACTATGATTATGGGACTGAAGATTACGAACGACAGGATTTTGGGCTGTATCAGGTAACATGCCGAATTTACACCCATTACGTCAAGTGCGTCAATCTGTTCGGTGATTCGCATGGATCCCAGTTCCGAAGCTATGCGGGAACCGACTTTTCCGGCAAGGACAAGTCCTATCATGGTTGGGGCAAATTCCAGCATGATGGCTTTTCGCGACGTGTAGCCCGAAATCCATGTGGGGTAGATGGGATTGCTCAGATTGGCTGCCAGCTGTATCACTACGGCGGCTCCCACAAAGGCCGAAATCACGCAGACTATCGGCAACGACTCCATTCCGAGCACTTTCAGCTCAAAAAAAACTTTTTCGCGGTAGAGCTTCCAATTGTCCGGTTTGCGCAAAACCTTGCCCATCAGTATGAAATACCGCCCTATGTCGTTTATGATTTTTTTCATATATCGTTGATTGTCAAATATTTGGTTTAAAAGTGGTACCTTAGCGGCCAAGGTGCAAAAATACGTTTTTTTTTTCTGAAATGCAAATTGCAAAAAAATCCACCGGTTTTCGGGGCCGGTGGATTGCGTTTGCTGAATGTTTTTCCGTTTTTACAGGCGTATGCCGAAACAAAGACCTATGTTGGAATTGATGGTTGAAAAGTATCCCGTACTTGTTGGTACGTTCAGTTTTTCCTTTGTTTTGCCAAAGTCAGCGCCGAAGAAACCACCTTTCACCCCGATGAAATACTTGCTGAATCCATAACCGATGCCTACGCTGACATCGCAACAAAAAGCATTCCTGTTGGCAGTGCCTTTCGCGTCGGCGAGAGTGTAAAAGTTTCGGACAACAGATGCACCGATGCTTGCTTCAGTGAAAATTTCCAAGTTGGATGGCAGACTCTTGGATAATCGGGTGCTCAACATGAATGAAGATATGTCAACGGTTTCGTTGTAGGGACTGGAGGTACAGAATGACACATCGGAGATTCTGATACCAAGATGTCCTCTTCCCATCACGTGTAGTCCGATAAACAAGTCGCAGCCTACGGAATAGTCGGAGCGTAATGTTTCATCCTGAAATATGGATGTCGCGTTGTTGCTTAAACTCTGCATTTTGCTCGCACTGAATTCTGCTGCAAACCCAATTTCCGAATTGCTTTCATTTTGTTGTGCCTGTAAATTGTAAAATCCAAGCAAAAACACCATCGGTAAAATTAAATTTACTTTGAAAAAATCAACCATATACATATTTTATTCCTCCTATTAAACCAATTGCAGAACATCCTGCAGTATAAATTCCCAACCATGCTTTTGAAAGTCCGAAACCTTTTAAACTGCCGGTCAGAAATCCGATTCCATCGCAAATGGCGGTATTGAAAGTTATTGCTAAAATGTCCGTGGCAGTTTCTTTTATAGGGTTCCAAACCTTCTCTTTGAACCACTTCCAAAGTTTCCCCACCAAGGCTTTTTCGCAACCGGCATTGTTTGCAAAGCTCATCATAATGTTGTGCCATGGATTGCTTTCATCGTATATTGCATTGTTCCAGAATTCGAGGCTGTAACCGAAAACTGTCAACGCAGCCAAAGTGGCTTCTGCTTCTTCGTTGCAGATGTCTTCTGCCAGTTCTTGTTTCTTCATCTTTACGGCAAGCAACATGTCGTCTATGTTTTCGATGTTTTCGTCTTGCAATAAACCGGAAACGATACTTTCGAATTTCGAACCGATGAATTTCTGT
>JAZRZP010000002.1:0-9428 GCA_045601425.1 Bacteroidales bacterium | reverse complement strand
AGGAAAAAGCGAAAAGAAAAAGCAAAGCGGGGGGGGTTTTCCCCGGAAAACCCCCCCGCCTGTCCGTTTGGCAGTATGTTTATGTTGTGGATATTACTGTCTTGGTTTGAGTCCGAGTATTGTACGTGCCTCGTCGGAAGTAGCCACTTCGCGGCCGAGTTCCTTGGCCAGACGTACAACCTTGGCAACAAGTTCGCCGTTGGATTTTGCCAGCACGCCACGTTCGAGGTAGAGGTTATCTTCGAAACCTACGCGTACGTTACCGCCCATAGCTATGGCTGCTGCTGCCATTGGGAATGCGTGGCGTCCTATTCCCGTTACAGTCCACGTGGAACCGACAGGTATGTTGTTTACGAGCCAGCAGAGATTCGGAACCGTTGCCGGAGTACAGCCGGGAACACCGAGAACGAAGTTAAACTGCATAGGAGCACCGGGCGCCTGACCTTTCTTGGCCATGGTGAGTATGGTATCGAGATGACCCATTTCAAAACATTCGTATTCGGGTTTTATTCCTCGTTCCATCATGCGTTTGCCAAAGGCACGCATCGTGGGCATCGTGTTGTCGAAAATCTCATCGCCGAAATTGCAAGTACCGCAGTCAAGGGTTGCCATTTCGGGTATCGGAGTAGTGTCGGTCGATTGCAGACGTTCATCGGGAGTCATTCCCACTGCACCGCCGGTTGAAGGTATCAAAATAACGTCGGGACATTCCTTGAGAATGGCTTCGGTGCATTCCTGAAAACGTTCACGGCTCTGGGTAGGAGTGCCGTCGTCGAAACGCACGTGCAGGTGAACGATGGCTGCGCCTGCTTCATGGGCGGACTTGGCTTCACGAACAATCTCTTCTACTGTGTAAGGAACGGCTGGATTCTGTTCCTTTGTAACTTCGGCTCCGCAAATAGCTGCGGTAATTATCAGTTTATCCATGTTTAAATCTTTGATTTTGTTTATATTATGTATTTTTTTATTCAAATCGGTTCCTGCAAAGATACGAAATTTATTTCAATTATCAGCAATATCAGAGAGATGCGCGAAAATTCTTTTTGCAAAAAACGATTTTTTTTCGTATCTTTGCCGTTTGTTGCTTTGCAAAAAGCAATGGTGCAAGTATTTGAATAACACATTTTTACACACATGAACAACGCAGTTTTACTGATATATACCGGAGGAACCATCGGTATGGTGCAGAACGAGAACGGTGTACTGGAGCCGTTTGCCATGGACCGCATCTACGATGCCCTGCCCCAACTCAGGCGCGCCGCCTACCGCATCGACTCATGTCAGCTCGACCCCATCATCGACTCCTCCAACATGAATCCCGACATTTGGAAATCCATAGCCGAAATCATCGAGAAAGAGTACAACCGATACGACGGTTTCGTGGTACTCCACGGCACCGACACCATGGCCTACACGGCATCGGCACTCAGTTTCATGCTTGAGAACCTCGGCAAGCCGGTGGTACTCACAGGTTCGCAGCTGCCGCTTGGAATGCTCCGTTCCGACGGCCGCGAAAACATCATCTGTGCCTTGGAGATAGCCTCGTCGCAGAAGGTCGTCGTGCCTGAGGTTTCAATTTTCTTCGAATCGAACCTCTACCGCGGCAACCGCAGCACTAAAATCTCGGCACAGGATTTCGACGCTTTCGCCTCGTTCAACTACCCTGCCCTTGCCACTGCCGGCATAGATATCAAATACAATAGTCACAACATATTGAAAACCAGTGGTTCGCAAAAATTCTCAATAAGCACGAAATTCAACCGGAACATTGCCATTCTGCATCTTTTTCCGGGTATCACGCCGCAAACCGTCAGATCCATCGTGGAAACCGAAGACCTCGAAGCTCTGATTATTTCCACCTACGGCAGCGGCAACGCACCTACGGGGGAATGGTTTCTCGACATTCTACAGAAAGCCGCTGACAATGGAATCATCATCTACGATGTAACCCAATGCAAATCCGGTTCGGTGAAAATAGGCCAGTACGCCACCAGCTCCGATTTGGGCAAAATAGGCGTCATAAGCGGCCTCGACATCACCATTGAAGCCGCCGCCACAAAACTCATGTATCTTTTGGGCAACTATCCCAAAAACGAAATCAAAGAAATGCTAACACGCTCTCTCAGAGGCGAAATCACAGAATAGAATGAATAATTTAGAAACCTTCCGTTCAAAAATCGGCGGACAGAACATCATGGTTGTCGGTGATGTGATGATAGACGCATACCTTTGGGGCAAAGTGGACCGCATATCGCCCGAAGCACCCGTACCCATCGTATCGGTAAACCACCGTGAAAACCGTTTGGGCGGAGCTGCCAACGTAGCACTCAACATACAGGCACTCGGAGCCACCCCCATACTGTGTTCAGTACTCGGCAACGACATCAAATCACAGGATTTCATGGAATTGCTGAAAGAGCAGAACATGCCCACCGACGGCATCATCACGTCCAACGACCGCATTACGACAGTAAAATCGCGTATCATCGGCAACAACGCACAGATGCTCCGCATCGATCAGGAAATAACGGCGCCGCTCAGCATAACCGATGAGGAACTCCTCACGGAACGCATTGCCAAAATATTGAACGACAGGGAGATAAACGCAATAATATTTCAAGATTACGACAAAGGCAACATCACTCCGAAAGTGATAGAACAGGTTTCAGACATGGCAAAAGCCCGGAACATTCCGACCGCCGTTGACCCCAAGAAACGCAACTTCCTCAATTTCAAGAATGTAACCCTTTTCAAACCAAATTTCAAGGAGCTGAAAGAAGGACTGAACAAGGACATAAAGGACATTACGGTGGAAAACCTTACCGAAGCGGCCCGCATTCTGCACGAATCGCAGAACATCGACATCGTGTTCATCACGCTCTCCGAAAAGGGAGCATTCATTGCCGACTTCAGGGAAGGCAAGGAGAGAACCATGCTCATACCGGCACATCTGCGGAAGATTTCGGACGTGTCGGGAGCCGGTGACACCGTGATAAGCGTTGCGACATGCTGTCTGTCGATGGGTTTGCCGGTGGAATGCCTCGTAAATTTCTCCAATCTCGCAGGAGGCATTGTATGCGAATCGGTAGGAGTTGTTCCAATTGACAGAAACCGTCTGTTCAGTGAAATACAAAGACTTGATTATTAAACAATTACAACACAATGACAATATCATTCTGCTACATTCTGATTATTGCAGGGATTCTGGTGTGGGGAATTTTCCTTTTTACCGAAAAGAAAATAAGCCAGACGTTTCTCGACATGACGACGACCTTCGGCGGGGCATTTCTTTTTGCAGCCTGCTTTCTGCAACTCGTGCCGCACGTTTTCGTGCCGCACATACACGGAGAAATTGCAGAACACGCACACGAAGAGATAGAGCTTTTGCACTACCTGAAACCGGGAATATGGATTCTGGTAGGCTTTCTGATACAGCTTTTCCTCGAATTTCTCACCAACGGGATAGAACACGGACACAACCATGCCCACTGCTGCGAAGAACATGACGCAAGCCACGTCCACCCTGTCACCGGACTTTTAATAGGGCTGTCGCTGCACGCCTTCATGGAAGGCATGCCAATAACTTTCGGAGAAGGCGAAATACACTGGGGACTGCTGTACGGGATATTTCTCCACAACATTCCCATATCGCTGGTGCTCATCACCCTGTTCATGAACAACCGCTATTCTACCGCCAAATCGTTCGGGCTGCTCACAATTTTTGCCGTGATGACTCCGCTGGGTTCAATTGTGAACCGTTATCTGATAAGCGGCATCGGTGATTTCGAAGTACCAATCATGGGCATCGTAGTCGGCATACTGCTCCACGTTTCGGTAAGCATACTCTTCGACCATGGCGACAACAAATATTCGAAACTCAAGATTCTGCTCATATTTCTGGCCTTTGCCCTTGCCTACATGGTTCCCGGCTGCCAGCACTAAAACATCATAAACAATGCAGTTAAGCATAGTCATTGTCAATTACAACGTAAAGTTCTTTCTGGAACAGTGCCTCAACTCGGTTTTCGAAGCCGCACGGGGCATTGATACCGAAGTATGGGTTGTGGACAATAACTCGGTGGACGGTTCCGTGGCCATGGTCAAGGAGAAGTTTCCCCAAGTCAGGCTCATAGCCAACAAGGACAATCCCGGTTTTTCGAAGGCCAACAATCAGGCACTAAGGCAAATAAGCGGAGACTATGCACTGCTTCTCAATCCCGACACGCTTGTGGAGAAAGACACTTTCCGCAAGTGCATCGACTTCATGGAGGCTACTCCCGACTGCGGTGGACTCGGTGTGAAGATGATAAACGGTGAAGGCAAGTTCCTTCCCGAGAGCAAACGCGGATTTCCCACTCCCGAAGTGGCGTTCTACAAGATTTCCGGACTGATAAAACTCTTTCCGCATTCTCCCAAATTTGCACGCTACTACCTCGGACACCTCGACGAAAACGAAACCTGCGAAATCGACATACTTTCCGGTGCCTACCTCATGATACGCAAGGCTGCACTGGACAAGACGGGACTTCTCGACGAAACCTTTTTCATGTACGGCGAAGACATCGATTTCTCGTACCGGATAACTCAGGCCGGATACAAGAACTACTATCTCCCGACCACACGGATAATACACTACAAGGGCGAAAGCACCAAGAAAGGCAGCATGAACTATGTGTACACTTTCTACAATGCCATGGTGATTTTCACGAAGAAACATTTTTCCGACTCGGGTGCCAAGATTTTCACCTTCTGCATCAAGATGGCCATCTGGCTCAGGGCTTCGCTGGCTTTCGTGAAACGTCTGTTTTCCAGAATTGCGGTGCCGTTACTCGATTTTCTAGTCATATTCTGCGGATTTCTCGCAATAAAAAACGCTTGGGCCACCATCAAAGCCAACGACATAAACTATTACCCACCTGAATACACATGGCTTGTGATGCCGATATACGTGATACTGTGGATTTTCTGCATATACTGGTACGGAGGATACCGGAAACCCGTAAAGCCGGTGAAAATTGCCAAAGGCGTAGTGGTTGGAACAGGGCTTCTGCTCGTTTTTTATTCGCTGCTCGACGAGACCCAGAGGTACTCGAGAGCGATGATTCTGCTCGGCACCGCATGGGCAATGATTTCCACCATCGGACTGCGGGGCATTCTGCATCTGCTCAGAGTCAACGGTTACGACCTCAGGAACGAAAGGCAGAAATCTTACCTCATTGTCGGCGACAAGGAAGAGACTCTGCGTGTCAGCGAACTTTTCAAGGCCATCGGCATCGACTCTGCCTTTACAGGATTCGTGTCGAACTCCGATACCGGCGACAGCCACTTCATCGGTACGGTGGACCAGCTGGACGAACTCGTCCGTTTCTACAAAACCGACGAAGTGATATTCTGCAGCAAGAACCTCCAGCCTAACGACATCATAACACTGATGACCTCCTTGCAGAACCATAACATCGAATACAAAATAGTACCGCAGGAAAGCCAGTTCATCATCGGGAGCAACGACATCTACTCCACCGAAGACCTTTACACGGTAAGCATCAACTCACTGTCGCAGGCCGAAAAGCGGCGCAACAAACGCCTCTTCGACGTTTTGTCGGCAATGCTGATTTTAACGCTCTCCCCTATACTGTTCTGGTTCCAACGCAGAAAAACGAGATTTTTCGGCGACATTTTCAAAGTCATCTTCGCCCGCAGGAGCTGGGTTGGATACTGCAACGCTGCATCGCAGACCGACAAGTCGCTGCCACACACACGGAAAGGCATCTTCACTCCGCGCGACATGTCAAAGAACAACCGCATGAAGGACACGGCCTACCTGAACCTCATGTACGCACGCAACTACAGAGTGTCCACCGATTTCGTGATTCTTCTCAGAAATTTGCGCAACATATAACAATTATCACATATAACACAAAACTGACATATTATGAAAGCAGAACTTATAAATCTGGAAGATTACAACTATTCCGGCGAAGGTGCCAACGGAGCCAGCTATAACCACAAAACCGACCCACGTTTCATGCTGAAGCTCTACAACACCTCTAAACCGCTTGATTTCATCACCTCGGAACTGGAAAGGGCAAGAAAGGTGTACGTCCTCGGCATTCCATCGCCGAAACCCGGCGTACTGGTCACCGATGGCGAACGCTACGGCATACGCTTCGAACGAATCCTGAACAAACGCTCGTTTTCCCGTGCCGTTGGCGACGACCCTTCGGATGAAAACATTCGCCACTGTGCCGGAGAATTCGCAAGAATGTGCAAGCAGCTGCACAGCACCGAATGTCCGGCCGGAATGTTCGAAAACGTGAAGGACGTGTACAAGCGCGACCTGAAATACAGCTTCTTCTCCGACGAGGAAAAGAAAAAAGTAGCCGAATTCATCGACTCCGTACCCGACGCCCGCACCGCCATTCACGGCGACCTGCAGTTCAGCAATGCCATCACCGACGGCAACAACAACTACTTCATCGACCTCGGCGACTTTGCCTGCGGCAACCCACTGTTCGACCTTGGAATGGTACTGATGTGCTGCAAATACTCCGACGACGCATTCATCGAAGAGGTGTTCCACATGAAAAAAGCAACCTCTACCAAATTCTGGGAATGTTTCGTGCCCGAATACTTCGACGGCAAGATGACTTCCGACCAAGCCGAAAAAATGCTCCGTCCATTCGCCGGACTCAAAAGCATAATAATAGAACGTGACTGCCGGCAGCCTTTTCCCCACTACAGGGCTCTTCTCGACGAAATTGTGAAAGGATAACGATTTTTTTCGTATCTTTGCAAAATAAACTTTAACTCTTAAAAAAGACGACAGATAATGAAAGCGAAACCATTTATCAAATGGGTAGGCGGGAAAAGCCAACTCATAGAACAACTCGAAGCCCTGCTTCCTGCTGACTTTGACAAATGGGAGAATGTCACTTACATTGAGCCTTTTGTGGGCGGTGGAGCCATGCTATTCCACATGTTACAGACACATCCTAATATCAAAACGGCTGTCATAAACGACATCAATAAAGATTTAACACAATGCTATGACATCGTAAAATCTTCACCCGATGCTTTGATAGCATCTTTAAAAGAAATTCAGTCGGAATACTATGCTTTAAAAACCGAAGAAAGCAAAAAAGATTTTTATCTGAAACAACGTGCAATATTTAACACCAAAAATCTGGACGCCATTCACAACACAACGCTATTTTTCTTTTTAAACCGCACCTGCTTCAATGGATTGTACCGCGTAAACAAGTCGGGGTTGTTCAATGTACCATTTGGACGATATGAAACCCCGACCATCTGCGATCCTTCTACAATTTACGCGGATAGCAATTTGCTGCAAAATGCTGAAATCCTGACAGGAGATTATCAGGAAACCTTAAAAAAAGCCAACGGAAACACTTTTTTTTATTTTGACCCGCCATATCGGCCACTTAATGCAACAAGTAATTTCACTGATTATACAAAAGAAGCATTCAATGACATGGCACAAAACCGCTTGAAGGAATTTTGTGACAAAATTGAAAATTCCGGATACTATTTTATGCTCAGCAATTCTGACTGCAAAGACATGTTTTTCGATGATTTATATTTGCAATACAACATAGAACGTGTATTGGCTTCACGTGCAGTAAACGCAAATCCAAAAAAACGTGGCAAATTAACAGAAATACTTGTTCACAATTATAGAGAAACCAAACAACAATACAATTATGCCAGCACACACCGCAGAGCAATTTGAGCTTTTCATGTCTCAATTAAAAGAAACCAATCAAACATTGGATTTCTTTTGTGACTTTGAAAAGATTTCAGAAAATGTACACAACATAAAATTAAGTCTTTGTATGCTTAATAGTCTTATTGGTGTACAAGATATGCATTCTGCAGTTGAAACGATTTGGAATAGAGACAGAACAGCATTTAATGTCATGGACATTCTTATTGCTGTTCGTAGTGAAGGGCAAAAGAAAGTCATAGATTCAATTGGAAATTGTGTCCTTCTTGATTCTTTATTCACATCTGTTGATGGGGTTATGGAGTTCCTTAACAATACAGGATTAACTGAAGTTTTTCAAAGTAGAAAAATAACGAATTTGGTTGATTATGTTTTTGGGATTGAAACCGGATTGGATACAAATGCCCGCAAAAATAGGAGTGGGCATATTATGGAAAAGACTGTTGCCCAAATCTTGACAGAACATGGTATAAATTTTCGTCAGGAAGTTTATTCTACAGAGTGGCAAAGCATAACTGAAGTTTTGGGCGATGACGAAAAACGATTCGATTTCGTGATAGAAACACCTGCAAAAACGTATTTAATTGAAGTTAATTTCTATAGTGGTGGCGGTTCCAAACTAAATGAAGTTGCACGTTCATATTCGGATATAGCCCCTAAAATTAATTCTGTTGCAGGTTTTGAATTTGTATGGATAACCGATGGTATCGGTTGGCGTTCGGCAAAGAACAAACTACAAGAAGCTTATAACATTATACCGAGTGTGTATAATTTGACAAATTTGGAAAACTTTATAAAATTAATCAAGTAGATATGAGAGAAGTTTCAATGGGAATAAAAGGGAAAGAGTTGTTGATTTCTTTTCCTGTAAATAGTCATTTCTACATAGGAATATACAAAGGTTCTTTGTCGCAATGGGATATTCTTATTAAATACAGGCAAAAAGAAGCTGAAAAATGGAGCAGAATAAGAACTCCCAAACATATTCATTGGGCAGTAGACATTATGATTAAACAACATCAAGAAAATAAAACAACTGAACAATTATTAAAATTTCTCATCAAACAATGGGATAACATTAAACCATTTAATTCTGAAGAAGAACGAAGTAAATTTCTCAATATAGATAATTTAAAAAAAGAAGTTGAAGATGAAGCTAAAAGTTATACATCTTTAGCTAATAAAGGGGAATATAGTGTAAAATTTTTATTGTTGTTAGCGAAATTATTAATGGTTCAAGAGAAAACGAATCGTAATGATGCATATATGTTCAAAAAATTACTTGAGCAATTGAAAGAAAATAAAGATATTTTTCAAATAGTTTCGACAGCTACATTTCATTAAAATGTCCATTTTTTATCAAGCAAATAATTTCACCCTTCACCATGGTGATTGTCGCCAATTAGTAAAAAACATTCCTGACAATAGTGTGGATATGATTTTTGCTGACCCGCCATATTTTTTGAGCAACGGCGGAATCAGTTGCAAGAATGGGAGAATGGTTTGCGTGGATAAAGGCGATTGGGACAAAGGCGGTACTCCCGAATATATGTACCAATTCAACAAAGAATGGCTTGAGGTGTGCCACTCAAAACTAAAAGACGACGGAACTATTTGGATTTCGGGAACTTATCACAATATTTTTGTCGTTCAACGGTGCTTAAAGGAATTGGGGTATAAGATT
>JAZRZP010000001.1:0-20278 GCA_045601425.1 Bacteroidales bacterium | reverse complement strand
GTTTAGTTTGTGTTGAAATTTTCTGCAAAGATATGAAATTTTTTTCAAAAGTGCAGAAAAAAATCCTTCTTACTTTATCACCACCACTTTCTGTGCTGGGCGGTCGGCAATCTGAACAAGATATGTCCCGCTGGCGGGCATGCGGAAAACAAAGCCGCGGTAGGATAAGTTTTGGATTTTTTTCGTTACCAAACAATAAATCATAAAAACAGAAAGGAGTCATCATGAAACGGTTGTTTTTAGCATTGGCATTATTTGTATCAACGGCAGCTGCGACAGCACAGAACCCGGTACAATTCTTCACGAGTGTTCAGGCATCGCGCGTCGTGAATTATCTCAACAACAATCCCGAAATCCTCATCTACAGCGGTCCCGATTATCCTGCGGTGTATGTCTATACCACCGACGTGTGGAAAGAACGCTGCAACGGAACTTCGTACTACGAAGTGTGGATTTACGGTTACGACATAAACACGAACGATGAGGTCGTCACTCCGGTGGATTTGAATTGCATCTGGGTGAACAATCTCGGAACCCCCGTTATGGTAGCCGAGAGGCTCGGATTCGAGTACACTCCATGCAGAGTGAACTTTACATGGGTAGTGCCCTTGTACAGGCCGCGTCCCAGAGTTCCGCACCCGCACGTATTCCATCAGAATTTCTTCCATCAGCCGCACCTTATCCGCCACCACGTACACGGTACGCCACCGCCACCGGCAAGACTTTACAACCACAATTACGGGTATGCTCACGGTATCAGTCACGGGACACCGCATCACAGGCAGGTGGCACCGACTCACGGCAATACGCCGCATCATAGCCCTGCACGGCAGACACACGGCGGACAGTTCGCACCGTCACGCCACCATGAGGGAGGCCGCTCCGTGGCACAGCCCTCGCCACGCCCGAAAGAAATGTCGGGAGAAAACGGTAGACATCCGCAGGTGAAATCGAATGGCGCAGGCAGACACGAAGCGTCGCAGGGAGGCCGCGATAAGAGAGGTGGCAGAAGATGACGTCGTGTCGTCATGCAATGCAAAGTCGCCGCAAGGCGGCTTTTTTGTTGCACTCAGGCAACCGCTACATGATGAAACCGGAGAAAATGCCCGACGATAAAAAAGTGAAAAAACTTTGGCTACAACGTTTTTTTTTCGTATCTTTGCAAAAAATCATAAACACCAATGAAGACAGTTTTAGAATTGCAAAGTATTGCAAAACAGGTACGTAGAGACATTGTAAGGATGACCAACGCTATAAGTTCGGGTCACCCGGGTGGCTCTTTGGGTTGCACTGAATTCATGACAGCCCTTTATTTCAACACCATGACGGCAGACCCGCAGAATTTTACGATGGAAGGCAAGGGAGAGGATATGTTTTTCATGTCGAACGGACACATAACCCCCGTGCTTTACAGTGTTATGGCACGTAGAGGCTATTTTCCCGTAAAGGAACTTTCCACATTCCGTTTTCTGGGTACCCGTTTGCAGGGACACCCGTCGACAGCTCACAACCTGCCGGGCATACGCATGGCTTCAGGCTCCTTGGGACAGGGGCTTTCGGTAGCCATCGGTGCCGCTGTTGCCAAGAAAATGGCAGGTGAAAAGGAACTCGTGTTCACCCTTCACGGCGACGGCGAACTGCAGGAAGGCCAGATTTGGGAAGCAGTCATGTTTGCAGGATCCAAACATGTGGACAACCTCATAGCCACAGTCGATTACAACGGTCAGCAGATAGACGGAACCACCGATGTTGTAATGTCGCTCGGCAACCTTCAGGCAAAATTCGAAGCCTTCGGCTGGGAAGTACTCACCATAGCCAACGGCAACGACATGCAGCAGGTAGTTGACGGACAGGCAAAGGCCCGTTCTCTCACAGGTAAGGGAAAACCGGTTTGCGTAATCATGAAAACCGAAATGGGCTACGGCGTCGATTTTATGCAGGGTACCAACAAATACCACGGCGTTCCTCCTTCAAATGAAGAACTCGAAAAAGCATTGGTCCAACTAGAAGAAACTTTAGGCGATTATTGATGAAACGTCTGTTCCTGATATTGTTGCTCGCAGCGTGTTGTTGCACCGCTTCGGCCCAGAAAAGGATGGCAAGGGCGGCTGCAATTTCGCCCGACAAGACTCACGTCCTCCTGATTCTGGACTGTTCCAACAGCATGTGGGACAAGTGGCAGAGCGATTCCAAGATAAAAGTTACCCAAACGGTGCTTTTGCGCTTCATGGACAGCATCTCCCACCAGAATGAAGTCGAATTCGCCTTGCGCGTTTTCGGCCATCTGAACAGCAACGACTACAGCACACGCCTCGAAGTGCCGTTCGAATACGACAACAACTACAAGATAAAGAGCAAGATAAAGACACTCGTCCCGCAGGGCGGTTGCACGGTGACCACGGCTTTGTCGAGTTCGCTCAACGATTTTCCTGCCAACTCGTCGTCGCGGAACATAATACTCATCGTAACCGATGGAATCGACGATTGCGAAGGCAGCATCTGTCAGGTGGCACGCAATGTCCAGATGAGCGGTGTAGTGGTGAAGACATTCATACTCGGCATCGGCGACAAACGCAATTTCAAGAGCGACCTCAACTGTGCGGGCAAGTTCATCCACATTCCCAACGAGGAAAGTTACACACAAGCCCTTTACGACGTGTTCGCCCTTTCGGAAGAAAAATCGGAAGTGGTGCTTTCGCTTGCCGACAATGAAGGCAAGGCTTACGAGACATCGGTTCCGGTGGCTTTCTACGACGTTCAGACGGGTGTGCCGCGCTACCAGACACTGTATTCCCAGTCGCCCCAGTCGCAGCCCGACACGCTCACCGTTGACCCGCTAGTGGATTACAACGTGACTTTCTTCACCAATCCGCCGACAACGCTACGTAACGTGAAACTTGTTTCGGGAAAGGTGAACCGAATCTCGGCCAAGGCAGAACAGGGTAGCTTGAGAATCCGTTACGACGGCCGCCGCACGCAGTTCGTGATACCGGATTATCCCGTGGTGGTACGCAGGTCGTCAGACAATCAGCTCGTCGGTGTCCAGAAGATAAACGAAGAAGTATGTTATCTTTCGGGAAAATACAATGTGGAGATACTTTCGCAGCCCGAAGTGTTGCTGTCGGGCATCGACATTTCATACACTTCGAACGTGGAACTTGCCATACCGACGCCCGGACTGGCAGTCATAAACAAGCCGAAAGGATTCTTCACGGGTTCGGTGTTCTCGCTTGACGATGACGGAACCATGAAAAAAGTGTGCGACTTGAACGAGAGCAAGGTTACGGAGCGAATTGTACTCATGCCCGGGGAATATGTGATGATATTCCAGCCCCGCGATGCACGGAATTACAGGACAGTGCAGAAAAAACGTTTCAGAATAGAATCGGCACAACAGACAAATATAGATTAACTTATTGAAAGAAAATAAAATACAAATGAAAACATACGAAAATACAACAAAAAAGGACCTTCGCAGCGGATTCGGAGAAGGTCTCGTGGCAGCCGGCAAGGAAAATCCTGAGGTTGTGGCACTTACCGCCGATGTTACCGGTTCGGTAAAAATGGACGGCTTTGCAAAAACATTTCCAGAAAGATTCGTCCAGTGCGGCATTGCCGAAGCCAACATGGTAGGCATAGCGGCAGGCATGTCGCTTTCGGGCAAGGTGCCATTCATAGGTGGCTTTGCGGAATTCGTAACCGGACGTATCTATGACCAGATCCGTCAGGTTGTGGCCTATTCCAACAAAAATGTCAAGGTGTGCGGCTCGCACGCAGGTATCACCCTCGGCGAAGACGGTGCAACGCACCAGACCATGGAAGACATCGGACTTATGAAGGCCCTTCCCAACATGACGGTGCTCGTCCCCTGTGATGCCAACCAGACCCACAACGCAACACTCGCCGCAGCAAGGCACAACGGTCCCGTGTACCTGCGTTTCGGACGTCCCAAAATGCCTAATTTCACCGACATTAACGAACCGTTTGTGATAGGCAAGGCCCAACTTTTGAACGAAGGCAGCGATGTCTCCATCTTTGCCTGCGGCCACCTCGTATGGGAAGCCCTCGAAGCAGCTGCAGAACTCGAAAAAGAAGGCATCAGCGCCGAAGTTATCAATATACATACCATAAAACCCCTTGACACCGAAGCGATTATAAAAAGCGCCAGAAAAACCGGTGCAGTGGTTACCTGCGAGGAACATCTGTTCAACAACGGTCTCGGAGACAGCGTGGCACAGACTTTGGCCATGAATTGCCCTACACCGATGGAATACGTTGCCATGGAAGACCGTTTCGGAGAGTCCGGAACACCGGCACAACTGCTCGAATATTTCGGACTCAAATCGAAAAACATCATCGAAAAAGTCCATATAGTGCTTAAACGCAAATGAAATTACGGCCGTACTGCCGATGTGTTTTTTGACCGTTAAAACCAAAAAAGTTTTGCCAAAACGAAAATAAATACGTATATTTGCAGTTTTGAAAACAAAAAATTAATATAATAACAAAATACTGATATGCAAAGAGATACAGCTATTTTTGATTTAATCAAAAAAGAAAGAGAACGTCAGACAAAGGGTATTGAGCTTATAGCATCGGAAAACTTTGTCAGCGATCAGGTAATGGAAGCCATGGGTTCCGTTATGACAAACAAATACGCCGAAGGTTATCCCGGAAAGCGTTATTATGGCGGATGTCAGATAGTTGACCAGAGCGAACAGCTGGCCATCGACCGCGTAAAACAACTCTTCGGAGCAGAATGGGTAAACGTACAGCCCCACTCCGGTGCACAGGCCAACATGGCAGTGCTTTTGGCATGCCTCCAGCCCGGTGATACATTCATGGGTCTTGATCTGAACCACGGCGGACACCTTTCGCACGGTTCGCCCGTAAACTCTTCGGGAATACTTTATCACCCTGTTGCCTATGCCGTAGAGGAAGAAACCGGCACAATCGATTACGATAAAATGGAACAGGTGGCATTGCAGGAACGTCCGAAACTCATCATCGGTGGTGCTTCGGCATACAGCCGCGACTGGGATTGGAAACGCATGCGTGAAATAGCCGACAAAATCGGTGCAATCCTTATGGGCGACATCTCTCACCCGGCAGGTCTCATAGCCAAGGGCGAACTGAACAACGCTGTCGCTTACTGCCACATAGTAACCACAACCACCCACAAAACCCTCCGCGGACCTCGTGGCGGTATGATTATGCTTGGCAAGGATTTCGAAAATCCGTGGGGCAAGAAAACTCCGAAAGGCGAAATCAAGAAAATGTCGGCATTGCTGGATTCAGCAGTATTCCCCGGCTGTCAGGGCGGTCCACTCGAACACGTCATTGCAGCTAAAGCCGTTGCTTTCGGCGAAGCTCTTACAGACGACTACGGCCGTTACATAAAACAGGTTCGCGCCAATGCCAAAACCATGGCCGATGCTTTCGTGGCAAAAGGTTACAAGGTTATCTCAAACGGTACCGACAACCACCTTATGCTTATCGACCTCCGCACCAAATTCCCCGAACTTACTGGTAAGGTTGCAGAAAACACTCTGGTAAAAGCCGACATCACCATCAACAAGAATATGGTTCCTTTTGACAGCCGTTCTCCGTTCCAGACATCCGGTATCCGTGTCGGAACTCCGGCTATCACTACCCGTGGCCTTAAAGAAGGCGACATGGCAGGTATCGTAGATATGATTGATGCCGTTCTGTGCGATGTCAACAACGAAGAACTCATAGCTAAGACTCGCAAACGCGTAAACGAAATGATGGAAAACCGTCCTTTGTTTGCTTGGTAGAAGAGAATTTTTTGAGATTCCTCATAATGAAAGAGAGCCGTATTTACGGCTCTCTTTTTTTATTTTCCTGATAATTAAACATATACAACTAATGTCGCCGTATTTGAAAATAAAATCGTAACTTTGCAAAGTTTTTTTGATAATCCAAGCAATGATGAAACAGGTACTTGTAGCGATGAGTGGAGGCATAGACAGCCTTGCCACGGTTATACTTCTTCAGAGTCAGGGGTTCGATGTGTCGTGCGTGACATTCGTAAACTGGAACGACGAGACTCCGGGAGTTTTGCGGAACGCAAGCAAAAGTTCTGCCGAAGATGCCGCCGAAGATGCAAGGAAGCTTTCGGAACAACTCGGCTGTAAGCACTACACGTTGAATCTTTGCGATGATTTCGAGGAAACTGTAATAAAACCATTTTGCGCTTCGTACCTCAGGGGTGAAACGCCAAACCCTTGTTGCGATTGCAATAAAGTGTTTAAATTCAAGCATCTGTGCATATTCGCCGATGAACTTGGAATAGAAAAAATAGCTACGGGGCATTATGCTGAACTTCGCGAAGAAAACGGGAGATTTTTTCTCCGCCGTGCCATCGATGACTGGAAAGACCAGTCGTTCATGCTTTGGGAACTTGGGCAGGAAACGTTGAAACGGTGTGTGTTCCCGCTTTACAATACAACCAAGGACAAGGCACGGGCAATAATCGCCGAAAGGGGAATAGTGCTGGGAAATACTGCAAAAAAGGAAAGTTTCGACCTTTGTTTCATACCCGACGACGACTATGCACGCTTTCTCCTGACACGCTATCCGGAAATGGAAGAACGCCTGAAAAACGGAAAACTTGTTGACACTCAAGGAAAAGAACTCGGTGAGCATAATGGTTTCCCGTTTTATACCGTGGGACAGTCGAAAGGACTTAATTACCGGTATCCCAGCAAGTTGTATATAAAAAAGCGTGACCCCGAAACAAACACCCTTGTCCTTTCGGGCAAAGATGAACTATATACGGGAACCGTTGTGGTCGATCGTCTCAACTTTTTGAAATACAAGGAATTGAAGGGAAATTACCGTCTGTTTGTACGTATTCGCGGAAAAGATGACGGCATGTTCGCCGATGTGGAATTCCTTGGAAATAAGGCCATAGCCCATTTCGAAAATCCCGTTTTCGCTCCCGCCAAAGGTCAGTCGGCAGTGTTTTACGAAGACAAGGATGTTGTTTGCGGTGGTGTTATGATTGAAGAATAACTTATTGAAAAATACTGTTTTATGAGAAAAATTCCGGTTTTTTTTATGGCATTTGTCCTGACGATGGGAACGTTGTATGCGGAGAAAAAGCGCATCAATCCGAAAACATTGCCTGCCCCGGCGAATGAATTGATAGAACGCTGCTGGTCAACAAAAGTGATAGACAAGGTTTTCAAGGATGAGAACGGTTACGAGATTTTGTTTACCGACAGGACCGTACTCAATTGCGACACGGCGGGATTATGGGTGGAAATGCGCCGTTCGAGGGGCTTGCCGGCATGTGCCATTCCCTCACACATCAACCGCATTGTAGATGAGAATCTCAGCCCGCTGTACGTTACACATATCAGGAAACTGGAATCGGGTTTCGAAATAAAACTCGACGACGGTCAGGTTATTGAATTTGACCGTTTTGGAGAAATAGTCGAAAAGGAGTAGCCGTCAGCCTTTGATTATTTTGAAGCCTATCTGGCATTCAAGACAGCGTCTTTTCGTGCAGTAGCCGTTGTAGAGTTGTATGAGAGCCTGCGAATGCAGTGCATTTTGCGGGGTAAGTCCGAGTTTCTGCCATTCGCGGATTATCTTGTTGTCCTCACACTCAAGGGATTCGAGGATTTTCAGTGAGTTTTCCTTATGGCTTTCCTGCCCGGTGGTGTTCCCGTACAGCAAAAGCATCGGACACCATGCGTTTACAAGTATCGACGAGGCAAAGTCTCTGCTCAGCCCGTTCTTTTTCTTGCGCACGGGTTTGTCGAAGTGGTAGTGAGTATCCCAATATTCAGATGTCGAAACTTCGAAAAAAGAAAGGAGTTTTTTTGTCTCGGATGTGCTTAAAAGTTTGGAGAACAGTGAACTGGACTTGAAAATAAAGTCGGAGAACTGACTTATGCGTATTGTCGGAAAGCCCTGAGGACGTACACGGAAAAATTTCCAGAGATACGAATCCAACGGTTTGAGGTTGTATATTTTGCGCAGATATTCGTATTCCTTTTTCAATTGTTTCGGGTATTCGTCGGAGAACTCCTCCTCCAACATTCCTGCCTGACCGAAAAAGAGTGCTTCGATTCTGAAACGCGAATCTTTTATTTTGGCAAGTATTCTCATGTCCACGGATTTTGCAAGCAGTTCAAAAGGCAGGGCATTGACTTTTCCTCCGAAACATCGTGCCATGAGCCAGTAGCAGCAGGTTTCCCACGAGTTGCCCGACTCGGACAGCAGGCGTCTTGCGGCCTCCGATTTTTCTTCGAGCCGTTCGGCGGCAAGCCGTTGCAGGTATGTTCCTATTGTGAATTGGGGAACGCTCTCAATGGAACCGCTGCAAGGTATTGTGAACGACAGTGCCGGATGTGTAAGCGTCTGGTATTTTTCCCATACTCCTTCGAGAAGTTGGTCCTTGAGTTCCAAGGTTGTTACCGTATGGCCGTTTTCAAGTTCTATTTCACAGTCGTGTTCGTGGACAACGTGCAGAATCACATTGTTGTAGCGTTTGTCTGACGAGTGTTTGTGGAGGTTCCAGTCCGATGACCGGAGATGAATCTCCACAGTACCTGCCCATTCGGTATCGCCGATTTTCAGGTGTGCATTGAAAAAATCCGGACCGGCATCAAGGTTCACATCTCCGCTTCGTAGTATGGTAACCTGCTGATTGTCAGTGGTGAAAAGCTCGTTTTTCAGCAGACGGTATCTCCAACAGTAGTGTAAAAATGCTTCGTTCATGCTCTTTTTTTTGTAAATCAGTCGTTTTCAACTCCGTAGCCGAAAAGGGCAAAGTCGCCGAGACAAGGGTCGCCCGGAAAAATTTCGGCAAGAGACTGTGTTATTTTTTCAGCGGTTTTCAGCGAATATGTCTCCTTCTCGGTAAGTCCGATCTTGAAGGCCATTTGACTGACATGTGTGTCGAGAGGGATGAGTAAGTTGCTGGGCGACAGTTTTTTCCATGTTCCGAAATCCACGATGCCGTCGTTTCTCACCATCCAGCGGAGGAACATGTTCATTTTTTTCTGCGGACTTTTGTCGGAGATGCCGAACAGATTGCATAGTTTGTTGAATGGCCTTTCTCCGGATTGGGCTGAAACGGCGTCTTCCATTGAGCCGTATTCAGAATATATTGAAAAAATTTGAGCGAAAATCCCGTTCATTTTGGCAAAAGACAGCGTTCTGTAAAAAGAATTCGGGTTTGCTTCCGGAAAGTCCGACTGCCATTTTCCCGACATTACGTATTGAAAGGGGGCATGCTGCATGATTTCGTCCAATCGGCAGGCGTTTTTTATGATTTGCTTCCGGTTTCCGAAACTCAGATAAGCGGTGAGAAATGCCGATATCTCAAGGTCTTGCAGAGTGTCGTGCAAGTGCGTGTGCGGAACTTGTATGGGGTCTTGATGTATGAAATCCCGGCAGTTGTACCGTTTTGCCCAAAGTTGGAGTTTATGGCAGATTGATTCGGTCATGGAATTTCTATTTTATGAGAGTTATGTCGCCTTTGAAGTTGTGGCTCTGGTGACCGCGGCATTCTATTTCGCATGAATACATGTATACGCCCGACTGGCATTTTTCATTTTTGAAAGTTCCGTCCCAGCATTCGTTGATGTCGTCGGATTCGTAGACTTTTTCGCCCCAGCGGTTGAAAATTGCGATGTGGAAGGATACCAGCCATTCGCCACGGAAGCAGAGTCTGTCGTTCAGGCCGTCGTCGTTGGGAGAAAAAGCATTCGGAATGAATATGTTGGGCCGTCCGCAGATGACGTCGACACAGGGCATGTAGATACTATCGAGGTATCGGCATCCGTTCGAGTCGATAACCGTTATGTAGTACATTGTGGTGTCGGAGGGGTGGGCGTTGGTATTGGGCTGGTTAGGGGTTCCAAGGGAGCCTGCTGGTTCCCAAGAGTAGTTGCCGTTTGGAATCGGCGTTACATGCAAGTTGGTCGACTCTCCGACAACTATTACCGTGTCGTCGGCCCAAGCGCGGATGTTGTCGAAAGAGCGGACTTCGATTATTGAAACGGTATCGTAGATGCTGCAATTCACCGAGTCCGTGATTTTTACGATGTGCATGCCCGGACACAAGTCAGTGCGGTTCTGTGCCGAGCTGCCGTCGTCCCAGAGGTATGTGTATGGCGAAATGCCTCCTTGTGGCGACAGGGTGGCTTGTCCGTCGCAAACGTCGGCACAGGCGTTGCGGAAGGTCTTTTGGTCGGTATACGAAGCAAGCTCGACGATGGTTGTCGTGTCGAAATATTCGCAACCTGCCGAATCGGTTATTTTCAGGATGTACGTTCCTATGCAGAGGTTGTTTCTCGATAAAGTGCTGTTGACGCTGTCCGACCATGAAAAAGTGTAGGGGTTGCGTATCCCTGAAATTTGTATGTTTATTGAGCCGTTGCACGACGCTGAGCAGTTTGTGTTTGTCACATTTTTTGTAATTACCGGTCGCAGGGGAGCCGTCAGGGTGAACTGTTGTGAAACGGAGCAGCCCTTGGCATCGACAACGGACACGTTGTAGCTTCCCGGGCAGAGGTTATATACGCTTGAGTCGGTGCGGTTTCCTGTCGACCATGTGAAGTTGAACGGGGGAGTGGCTCCCGAAGTAGTGACGCTTGCCGAACCGTCGCAACCGCCGGGACAGGTGGGATTGGTGTAGTTTACGGGCATGGCTATCGAGATGAAGTTTACGAACACGCTGTCGGTGGCGTAGCAGCCGTTTGCGTCAAAAACCTTCAGGTAGAAATACTGCCCGGTGGTAAGGTAAATATAAACGTCTGGCATTCCCATGTTGAAGTTCAGAGTGTCTCTGAAATTCCTCCGCGACGACCAGTGGTATGTGTAATTGCCTGCGGGGGATACATTCGCCGATAGGAAAATAGGACTGGTGCAGTCGGAACTGTCGCGAATGATTGTTATTGACGGATGGATGATGCTGATTTGCTGAGAAACAGTGTCGCTGCAGCCTTCGTTGGAAATCACCAGCCGCAACGTCGTGTCATCGTATATGCGAGTGTACGGATTGGCGATGTTCGGGTCGCTGACATTGCCGGTAAGCCAGTGGTAGGTGCAGCCGAGTTGTGGACTCTGTCCGATTTGAATGAGCTGTCCGGGACATGTGGATATCGGGTTCAGACTTTGGTTGTGTCCCAGAACGAGAACTTGCTTACGAATGGTATCGGTACTTTTGCAGCCATTGTTGAGATAGGCTACGAGGGTTATGGTATATGTTCCCGGTGCGGTGTATATGTGTGTCGGATTGGTGGAGTAGGAGATGGTGCCGTCGCCGAAAAACCATTTGAACGAGTCTCCACGGCCCGTATTCTGGAAACGTACGGTATCGGGGGTGCAGCCTGCCGGAGGACGTATGAAGTCGGCCACAGGGAAATCGTTGTGGACGTTCATTCGGAAAATGCCGTTGTTGCAGTTGCTGCTGTTGTTGCTCGAAGACAACGCCCCTGCCGTTGTTGGAAAACCTTGACAGCCACCGCAGCTGGCACATACCGATTGGTAAAGGGTCGCCATTTTGTCGAATCTGCTGGTTCCTCCGTCAACGTGGTCATGTCCGCTGTTACCGTTGCTGTTCACGTGCTGTTCCCCGAAAAACGTGGCGTAGTCCAGCTGGTTTGCAGTTTCGGTAATGCACATTATGTAAAAGTCCTGTCCGTCGGTGGTGCTTTGTATGGCATTGGGAGAGACTTGCATGTTGTGTGTGCCGTAAGTGTTCCAAGGAATCACCTGACCTCCGAGATAATAGCCGCAGAACAGCCTTCCCCAGCCGGCGGCATATACGCGGTCGCAGATGTCGGCGGCAAAAGCGGTGGGGGATATGTTCGGCACTCCGCTTCCTGTACCGAAAACGGTAGACCATATAAGGGTGTCGAGGTCGGCACCGAAGCGGGCTATGAACTGACCGCTGTTCGGAACGTTGTATAATGCGTTGTGAATGAGTGTGCTGCCCGATGCTTTCGTTTGTCCGAAAGTGAATATGTGATTTTTTTTGCCGGTACGGACAAAGTAAGACTGGTCGTAGGCAGGGGAACCGAAATATGTCGAACTCATGAGGGTAGTGCCGTCGTAGGAAATTTTTGCGATGAAGGCATCGGCGCTGCCGCCCTGATAGGTGGTGCGGTATCCGTTGGGAGTGGTGGGAAAGTTTGTGGAATTCGTGCCTCCGCAAACTACCAGATTGTATTCGTCGTCGGTGTCGATAGAGTAGGCCGCATCATCGTTTGAACCACCTAAATAACTGCTCCACAATAAATTGGACAGGTTGTAGTCGAGCTTGAAAACGACACCTTCCTGCTTCCCGTTCGAAGTCGGCTGGAATACATTGGCAGTCGTTGGAAAATCGGTGGAGAACGTGCAGGAACCGACGTATACGTTGTTCAAGTCATCGGTGATGAGTTCTCCGCGGGCACCGTCGCCGTAGTTGAAATAGAGGGAGTCATTGCCGAGCATGACTCTGTCGTTGCTCGAAGAGAATCTCTGTTTGTAGTTGAGTCCGTCGTTGCCGGAGCCTCCAATGTATGTTGAGGCAGGAAGTTGAGTTCCGTCGTCGCTGAGGCGGCAGACGAAAATATCCGACCCGTTTGGAAACGACATCGTTGAAGAACCGAGGTAACTGATGTTGATGCCACCGTGGAAAGTTCTGCAGTATGCGTTCTGAGAGGTTGGAAAATTGCTGGAGCCCGTGGTTCCGAGAATTACGAGTTCATCAAATTCATTTACATACAAGCTGTGCGGCATATCGGCATTGTTGCCACCGATATACGTCGCGTATACCCTCCGTGAACCGGCAGTGTCGAGCTTTATCACGGCCACGTCGCAGTTGCCGCCGAGTGTGGTCTGGAATGCCCCCGTCGTGGTAGGGTAGCCGTTGCCGAATACGAGTCCGGCCGAATAGGTGTTTTTCTTGGAATCGAAGGCTGCCGTTGTTCCCCAATTGTCGGCGGTGGAGCCTGTATATGTTGAAAAAATCAGCATCGGGTCAATGATGAGCGGCTTCGAACTGTCGTAGCTGCCGAGTTCGAAACTTATAACTCCGTTTTTCAGAACGTAATTGCATTCCACTTCAGCTTCACTGTCTCCGTCTTTTTGGTATGCGTATGGCTTTATTTCGACGATGTCCAGAACGGAGGTCTTTACGATTATGTTGCCGTTTTGCAGGCGCACGCCGTCCACGCCGTCGTATGAAACCCTTATCTGTGAAGGGTCGCTATGCGGCGAAACCAGAAAATCGTATTTCAGGGCATTGTTGGCACTGTACACCTTCAGGTTTATGCCATTGTAGAGGTTTTTGTACTCAACGGCTTCGTACACGAGTACTTTCGATGCCCATTTTTGGGGGTCGTTGCCGATGAAATAGTTTTCGTAGGTGTCTTCCGGAAAAAGTCCTGAAGCGACAGGGGTGCCTGCGTTCAGAAAATTGAGGTGGTAGGCGTGGAATCTGTATATGGTGTTGTTGTTCTTGTCGTTCAGATAACCTTTGCCGCGAGGGTTCCGTGGATCGGCGGCGACAATCGTAAAACGTCCTTTTTCGAGAAAAATGTCAGCGTCGTGCAGAACCGATCTGAAAAGGACTTTGTCTTCCCATTGACCTTTGTTTTCGGTAAAGTGCACTCGTTGCCCAATGCCGAGAGTGTCGCGTATGTTTCTTGCAATCAAGCTGTTGCAGTTGATTGTCAATAAGAGTACGGTCAGTGCGGACAATATCCTGTTCATAGGTTTCGGTATTTTGTTTCTAATTTATCTTGTCGAAGCCGAGGAGTGGAACAAGAACCTGAGGCATGTCTATTCCGTCTTCGGTCTGGTAGTTTTCGAGGATTGAGGCCACGATGCGCGGCAAAGCCAGAGCACTTCCGTTTAGTGTATGGGCGAGCTGCATTTTCCCGTTCTGGTCTTTGAAACGCAGTTTCATGCGGTTGGCTTGGAATGTTTCAAAATTGGATACGGAACTTACTTCGAGCCATTTTTCCTGTGCTGCCGACCATACTTCGAAGTCGTAAGTCATTGCAGAAGTGAAACTTATGTCGCCGCCGCAAAGTTTTACTATACGGAATGGGAGCCCCAGCCGGGTAAGCAGGCCTGCTACATAGTCTTTCATTTCTTCCAACTGCTTGTACGAGCGTTCGGGGTGTTCCACGACGACGATTTCCACTTTGCTGAATTCGTGCAGACGGTTGAGACCGCGTACGTCTTTTCCGTACGAGCCAGCTTCGCGGCGGAAGCATTCGGAGTAGCCGGCGTGTTTTATCGGGAACTGCTTTTCATCGACGATGCAGTTGCGGTACATGTTGGTGATGGGGACTTCGGCGGTGGGTATCATGTAGAATCCGTCGAGGGGAATCTGGTACATTTGTCCTTCCTTGTCGGGGAGTTGGCCTGTGCCGAGCCCCGAAGCCTCGTTGATCATCAGCGGTGGCTGTATTTCTTCGAAGCCTGCAGCGGTGGCACTGGAGAGGAAGAAGTTTATCAGGGCACGTTGCAGTGTTGCACCTTTCCCGCGGTATATCGGGAATCCGGCTCCTGTTATCTTGTTGCCGAGTTCGAAATCGATGATGCCGTATTTTGCACACAGTTCCCAGTGCGGCAATGCATTTGCCGGCAGAACGGGCTTTTCTCCGAAATAGCCGAGTATTTCGTTGTCGTCGGCCGATTTGCCTTTGGGGACGGAAATGTGTGGTGCATTGGGAAGGGATATCAGTTTGGCGTTCAGTTCCTTTTCGGTTTCGGCAAGACGTTCGCCGAGTTCTTTTTCGAGTTTTTTCAGTTCTGCGGTGCGGAGTTTTTTGTCGTTGGCTTCGGCCTGTCTGCCCTCCTTGAAGAGTTTGCCGATTTCTTTGGCAATGGAGTTGCTCTCGGCTTTCACGCCGTCCGACTCCTTCTGGAGCTGGCGGCGGCTGTTGTCCAAATCAAGAATCTCGTTTATGCGGGTTTCAGCGTCTTTTACATTTTTTATCTGCAAACGTTCTATGGCTTCCTGTTTGCATTCTCTCAAGAATTGAAGTTGTAACATGTTGTATTATAATGTTTTATTGTTTAAATCGGATTGCGTTAACAAATCACAAAGATACGCAAAAAATACCGTTTTTGCAAATTTTTTTGATTTCACGGCAAAGTTACGGAAAGTTTTCGGATTGTGCAAGCGGGGGAAAAAAAACTTTTTTTCTGCTGTTCTTTTCTCAAAAGTTGCATTTTTCAGTTCGGAGAGGAGAATCTTATTATTCTGGCGCGGGAGTCTTCGGATTTCCAAATGTTTATACCGTAAGATTTTTTCAGAATATTGCAGTATTCTGCAATATTAAGCGTGTCGACTGCATCGTAGTCGATGCGGATTGGGAAGTTTTCATTTATGGAATGGTCAGGAGTAAGCGGAATATCGTATTGTGTTTGCGTGTGCAGTATTAAATCCCCAATAGAAGATTCTTCGTTGGTAGTATGATTGTTCAACAGTGTTTGATCTGCTATGCTGAGAATGTAAAATGGCTCAAATGCAGTGTCGATTGTCAGCAGATTTTGTTTTTCGATTTCACGGATTATTTCAGGATAGCAGATTTCACCTTTTGGAATTATTTTTATACTGTAAGGTATATCCGTCCCTTTTTTTGTGAAATGAAATGTTTTGCAGTTCATGTAATTGATGGAATCATTGTTATTTTCATGGTACATCATGGTGCAGGCGACAATCGGCATTCCACCGTTGAATACAATTGTGTCATCAGTCTCTCCTACATTGTCGAGCGTATAATATTTTTCAGTGCAGGGTTTGATGAAAATATCGGCACAGTCTGTTTGCAGATGCACTTCTCCGAATGTGAAACTGTAAATGGCAAAGAAGTTTAATGCACCATGCGCGACCATAGCCCAGATAATGTTGAATCTTATTGTCAAATAGCAGTATATCAGTGATGATCCAAATATGAGAAGAAGTCCCAATATTTCCGTGGCTGACATGCTGAGGAAAATGGAGGAATGCAATGCGGTGAAAAGTACGCAGGTTGTCAGGAGCATTGTGTATGTCCTGATGTTACCTTTCAGCAGGAATGTGATGACCGACAAGACTATGGCAGTAGCGACAATTGCAATCCAATGTGTTCCAGCTAGAATGAAATATGTGGTTATGAGGATGGATGAAATCAAGTATGCGAATTTTCTGCTCGTGCCCCAAAAGCGAAAAGTGAATTCTTCCAAGATTGGGGTTATAAGGCTGAAAAAGATGAAAGATATGAATATCCCATGCTTGCGTATCATTTTGTTTATGACATAAAAAGCTATGAGTTGTTCATGGTTGATATGATTTGTGTCTTCGTACAAGAACAAACCTAGTGTATGACAAATGGCAAATATGATGATTCCGGTCATCAGCACCCAATTTATGGGTTTGCGGAAAAAGTGTCTATTCATTGTTTATCGTTGATTTGAGTGAAAATGGCATGGATAAGAGAGATGACTGTTTTTGCAAACCAGTCATCTCTCTTGTTTCGAATCAGTCAATTCCTCCAAAATAATTGTAGCTGGAACAGTCGACATTTTTGGAAGTGCGATTGTTTTTTATGCATTTCACGCAACATTCTCCAACTTGCGCCGTGCAACCATTGTCCCTGCATCTTGTAACAGCATTCTCGACTTTATCCGAACATGTGGTGTCTCTGGTATCGGATACAATGCAGCTCAAAATGAATTGGACTATTTTCCATACAGGATTGTTGCTGCCACCCACTTCTTTGCATTGAAAGTGGTTTGCCATGCTATTCATGAAATCGCAGTTTTCGGTAAATGTGAATATGAGTTCCATGAAATCTGATTCATTTATCAGTATTTTTGCGGTTGTTATGTTGCCTTTTGATTCAATATCTGTCAAAAAGAATGTGTTTCCAGCGTAGTCTGTAAACTCCAAAGTGTTGTCGTTGGATTTTGAAAGCGATAATGGGGCGTTTTCAATATTGAGATAAACATCCTGATCAATGATGAATTTGTCGTGTTTGAAATGTTGCCATCTCCATAAGCTATCGGTATCATCGATAAGTTCAAAACTCATTATGGAATTGTTGTAAAAGGCTTCTATTTTAAAGTTCTCAGTATCGTTCTTCACTGTTTCGTTTTCTTCCTTGCTGCATGCTAAGAATATGCATGTACTTGCTATGATTGTTGCCGCAATGGCTGTCATTATTTTCTTCATTGTATTGAGTTTTTAAATGTTTGTGAAAATTTTTCTTTTTTTCCGTACGCTTCCGTCATTGCCTGTCGTTATTTTCGCCCCGGGCCATGCGGCAATTCTCTGGCACGGGGCTGCGCTTTTCGAGGTAGTGCCGTTTGCCTTCGGGTTTTGACTTGAGAATTTCAGGCAGGAAATTTTTTCCGTTTCCGGAGAATTTTTTTTTGTTTCCGTACAGAAAAATAGAAAAAACAAATTCAAAGAACGCGAAAAATGCAGAAAAAAAGTACCTTTCAAGATTGTTTATAATCTTGGCGGGGGGGGTAATTCCTTAAAAATCAATAAGTTACAAAGGTTTGGTTTTCGCATTTTCTGTCTGTTTGATTTCAAGGCAAAGTTACGGAAAGTTTTCGGATTGTGCAAGCGTGGAAATGAAAATTATTTTTTCAGGACTTTGCCATGAATCCGGAGTATGGTGGGGTTGCGGTTGACGGCGTTGGATTTCACGCATACTATCTTGCGGAACTCGCCGGGCAGTGTGGTGTTGTACTTTACCTTTATCTTTCCGGTTTTTCCGGGGAGCAGGGGTTTCTTGCTCCATGTTGGTACGGTGCAGCCGCAGTTTGTTCCAATCTCTGAAATAAGCAGTGGTTCGGTACCGGTGTTTTTATAGTAAAAATAACAGCAGCCATCGCTGTTTTGTGGAATTTCGCCGTATTCATGTCTTGTTTCTGAAAATACTATCATGGCTCCGGACTGTTTGATGTTCTGTGATGACAGATTATATGATAGAATTGTGAATATTATCACTGAAATTATTTGTTTCATGGTTTTATTATTTTGAGTGTTTTGTTTTTTAATTCAAGTATTTTGATATAATTATCTATGGTGCAAGTCCGAAAAATGACTTTGTTGTCGGGAGAAATCAATATATACTCTGGAACCCCTTCAAGTTTGATGTGTCTGCCGATACCTTTTGCAGAGAACATTATGTCGTCAAGGTTGAATTGATCAGCGACTTTTTTTATTAAATCAATGCGGGGAGAACTGGGTTCGATACAATAAACTTTTATTCCATTGCTTTCTAAAAACAGCATGTTCAAAGAATCTTTTTCTCTGGAGTATTTAAGAAACTGCTCGTAACATGGTCGGCAACCGATTGTCCAAAAATTAAGCAACCTCCATCCGGAAGTGTTTTTTAAGTGAATGGTGTCCGCCAAGGTTGACAATAATGGAAAATTCCAAAAAATATCGGAAAAATCCTTTTTGCCGTTTATTTCTGGCGGAGAAAAAACTTTTCCGTTAAGGTGTGTGTAATTTGCGTATTCAGGGTTGTTTTTGTCGAATACGGAATCGATGACATGCTGTCTGTTTTCGAAGGAAAAGTTTTTTGCGGTAAAGATGTTCGTTTGGTCCCCAATACTGACCACAGCAGAATCAAATACATTGTTTTTTCTGTTGAAATATAGTTCCCGTTTCCTCAGTCGCTTTTGTAATCTGTATTGGCCATTTTCTTTTATTGGATAACCATTTTCGTCATAAACGACATGTGAACTGATTGTTTCCTGAAAAAAAACAAGGTATTTTGTACCGTTTATTTTTATTTTTTTAGCCTTGAAACTTGTCATATATCCAATTGGGTTTGGTAGAGGTGAATAAATCTCAAATGGGTGTATTTGAGAGTATTCTTTTTGTCTGAGTTTGAAATCCCACTCAAGTTCATTTCGTGCAAATGTTAAATAATCGTTGTTGGTTATAGAAATGTGTTTTATTGTGTCGGTGGTTACATGGTAAAATCCTAGTTCGTAAAGTGTTGTAACTGAAGGATTATTATCCTTCGGATTATGACAAATGACAGTGCGAGAAAATTCATTGTTACAATATATGTTGAAACTTGTCCATTCTTCGCAGCAAAACATACCTTTGTAAAAATCGTGAATTGCATTTGCCCAATAATTGGTTCTTGCTTCCTGAGCAAATATCCCCCCAATTGAAAGAAATAATGCTGTTGTTGTTAAAATTTTCTTCATGATTTGAATTAATTTTAAAGAGACGTGCGGCATGCCGCACATCTCTTTGCTTTCTCATATTAAGACAAAAATCCTTTCAATAAATCTTTTACAGCTTTTCCGACTTTTTGCCAAAATGTTTGTTCTGTACTGGTATTTGTTGTTGGAACCATGTCGCAACCTATTTGTTTGTCGTATTTTGTTTGAATACACTCGCAGTATTGGCACTCTGGAAGGGTGATTCTTGCACAAGTTCCTTCTGCTTTTTTACAATCCCGTGTCATTTCACAGATGAAGTTTGCGGTATAACCTCCATTCCCTCCATCAGGACCATCTCCACCATTAACAACGTAGTATATTATTACACCAATTTCTTTGTTGATTATTTTATGTAAATCAAACCACATTGTGGCACCAGCATCGGTTTGAGGTTTATAGAAGGAAATTTTATATTCTGTTTTTATATCAGGATTAATATCAAATGGCTTGGGGTCTTCTATTTGAAAATCTTCCAGAAATAAATCTACCCCCATTTTTTCGATGAATTGATTGTGTGCAAAATCTGCAAATTCTTCAAAATTGAAACGATAATGTGTTTCCTCGGGATTGTCGAAAGATGCAAATCCGATGATTACGGCATCTTCTCCGAGCATTTCTTGAAATTCCTTGCATTTTTCAAGACATTTTTCTGTATTTCCACAGATATTGCTTTCTTCTTCCTTGCTGCATGCGAAAAATATGCATGTACTTGCTATGATTGTTGCCGCAATGGCTGTCATTATTTTCTTCATTGTTGTCAGATTTTGATTATCATTACTTTTTTCTTTTTTTCGTACGCTTCCGTCATTGCCTGTCGTTATTATTGCCCCGCACCTTCCGGCAATTCTCCGGCACGGGGCTGCGTTTTTCGAGGTAGTGCCGTCTGCCTCCGGGTTTTGACTTGAGAATTTCGGGCAGGAAATTTTTTCCGTTTCCGGAGATTTTTTTTTCGTTTCCGTACTGAAAAACAGAAAAAACAACTTCAAAGAACGCGAAAAATGCAGAAAAAAAGTACCTTTCAAGATTGCTTATAATCTTGATGGGGGGGGTAATT